>JBEKUP010000003.1:0-233665 GCA_049514915.1 Occallatibacter sp.
TCGCTCCACGCTTCCTCCCCACACTCGGTCGCCCTCATGCAGTTGCGCTTCACTTCACTCACTGTGACCAGCTTGTGACCGGACTTGCACCCGTAAGAGTGCGCCCATGATGGGCGCACAACAAATCGGCCGTCAGTCACTATCGAACTGCCGCCGACCTCTATCGCGGTCTCGGCGACCGGATGAACCTAGCTCACGCCGTCCGCCATGTCGCCGACATTCTCCGTGGAATGGGCCGGACTGCGGAAGCCGAGCCTGAAATTCTTGAGGCCATCGCGATCTATCGAGCTCAGGAGCCTTTGCCTCCACTGCACCTGGCTAATGCGTTGCGCGTGGCCGCACTGCTCAAGGAGCAGGCCGGGAGCAACGCAGAGGCTATGCCGCTTTGGGTGGAAGCGCGCGACCGTTACAGTGCGGCAGGCGTGGATGCAGGTGTGGCCGAGAGTCGCGCGCATCTGGCTGCCGAGAAGGGTGCGTAGGCGGGTCGCCAGATCGAGAGTGGAAACTGGGGGCTATACGAATGGGAAGCTGACCTGCTCACCCGCTTCTCCGTTACAATCAATAGAATATGATCCGTTTCTCGACTGCCGGGGAATCGCATGGGGAGGCACTTGTTGCCCTCATCTCCGGACTCCCAGCTGGTGTCCCTGTCGATCTGGAATTTGTGAACCGCGAGCTATGGCGACGCCAGCAGGGCTACGGGCGCGGCGGCCGCATGAAGATTGAAACCGATAAGGCGCACGTACTGTCCGGCGTGCGGCACGGCAAGACCATTGGATCTCCGATTGCGATTGAGATTGTGAATCGCGATTGGAAGAACTGGGAAGAAAAGCTTCCTGTGGAGACGGGCGATCCGGCTTTGCACCAGGCGGTGGCTTCGCCACGGCCCGGGCATGCGGACCTTGCCGGCGCGTTGAAGTACAACTTTCCCGATGCGCGGTATGTGCTGGAGCGGGCGTCGGCGCGCGAGTCTACGGGGCGCGTGGCGGCTGGAGCCTTTGCAAAGCTGCTGCTGCGGGCGCTGGGGATCGAGGTTGCGAGTCACGTGATTCGCGTGGGCCGGGTTGAACTTGATCGCGCGGCCGCATGGGATGAGATTGTCGCTGTCGGGGCCAAAGACGATGTCATGCTGAGCTGCGTGGATGCGGCTACTGAAGCGCGCATGAAAGAGGAAGTGGAAGAGGTTTCGCGTACCGGCGATACGGTGGGCGGCGTGTTTGAAGTGGTGGTGCATGGCGCGCCGGCCGGCCTAGGTACCTACGCTAACTGGGACGAGCGGCTGGACGGCTTGCTGGCGTGGTCGGTGATGAGCCTGCAGGCGGTTAAGGCGGTGGAGATTGGACGCGGGGTTACGTCTGCTGGGTCTTTCGGGTCCAAAGTGCATGATCCGATTCACTACGCGAGCGAGCCCAACGGCCAGCCAACACGGTTCACGCGGCCGCATAACAATGCGGGCGGAATCGAGGGTGGTGTTTCGAACGGCGAAGACATTGTGGTGCGCGGCTATCTGAAGCCGATTTCGACGCTGCGGCGTCCCCTGGAGTCAGTCCGTTTTGACACCCGTGAAGCTACCAGCGCGAGCTATGAGCGGTCTGATATTTGCGTGGTGCCTGCGGCGGGCGTGGCCGCGGAGGCCATGGTGGCGCTGACCGTTGCCGGGCTGGCGCAGCAGAAGTTCGGCGGGGATTCCGTGCTGGAGATGAAGCGAAATTTCGATGGCTACATCGAACAGATAGGGCGTTATTAGAGTTCGCACGGGAAAGAAATGACGAAGGATTCAAGTAGAAACGGAGCAGTAGACAGACGGAAATGATTCTCAAGATTGTTAAATATCCCGAGCCGGTTCTTTCGCAGCCGGGCGAGCCGGTAACTGAATTCAACGACGAGTTGCGCAAGCTGGTTGCGGACATGTTCGAGACGACTTACGCCTCGCAGGGCATTGGACTGGCCGCGCCACAAGTGGGCGTATCGAAGCGGCTAACGGTCATCGATCTGAGCGTGGGCAAGAATCCGGAAGAGAAGCTTGTGCTCATCAATCCTGAAATCATCTCCCAGGAGGGCAAGCTCTACGAAGAAGAAGGCTGCCTGAGCTTTCCCGATATTCGCGAGAAGGTGGTGCGTGCCGCCAAGGTGCGCATCCGGGCACAGAACGAGCACGGGAAGTGGTTTGAGATGGACGGCGAAGAGCTGCTGTCGCGGTGCATGCAACATGAGATCGACCACTTGGACGGCATGCTGTTCATATTCAGAATGAGCGGACTGAAACGTGACCTGAACCTGCGCAAGATTCGCAAACTGCAACGCGAAGGTAAGTGGTAGCCAGGGCCTGCGCGCGTGCTAACAGGCCCATGGCAAAGGAGTGCGGATGAAGCTCGTGTTTTGCGGCACTCCCAGGTTTGCAGTTCCCACAGTTGAAGCATTGCTCGCGGCGGGTCATGATATTGCGCTGGTAGTTTCGCAGCCGGACAGGCCCGTAGGGCGAGGGCAGCAACTGACTGCACCCCCTGTGAAGCAGGCCGCGCTTGCGGCGGGGCTGCCGGTGACGCAACCCGAGAAGATTCGGAGCAACGCGGAGTTTCGCACGCAGCTTGAAACGATTGCTCCGGACGCAATTGTGGTTGTTGCCTACGGGCGCATCATTCCTCTCTGGATGCTTGCTTTGCCGCGGCTGGGGTGCATCAATCTGCATGGGTCGCTCCTGCCCAAATACCGGGGCGCCGCACCGATTCAATGGGCCGTCGCCATGGGCGACGCGTTTACGGGAAACACGACGATGCTGCTTGAAGAAGGGCTGGACACTGGACCGATTCTGCTGCAGCAGACCGAGGAGATTGGTCCCCACGAGACCGCGATTGACCTGTTCGAGACCCTGGCCCACAAGGGTGCGCCGCTGGTGGTTGAGACCCTGGCGGGGCTTGCTTCCGGAACGATTCAGCCGCAGCCGCAGAACCACTCGTTTGCCACGTTCGCACCGCTGCTCGACCGCGAAGATGGCCGCATGGATTTTGCGGGCCGCACTGCACGCGAGCTCTACAATCGGTGGCGCGGCTTTCAACCGTGGCCTGGAGCGTTTAC
Source organism: Occallatibacter sp. (assembly GCA_049514915.1). Taxonomy (GTDB): domain Bacteria; phylum Acidobacteriota; class Terriglobia; order Terriglobales; family Acidobacteriaceae; genus Telmatobacter. The sequence continues at coordinate 3,076 of JBEKUP010000003.1, forward strand.
CACGCTCAATGGGAAAAAGCTGATTGTGCACCGCATGGCGCCAGTGGACGCAGCGGATATCCACGACCAGGGGATTGCGCAGTCTGGGCAGATTCACATCGCGAAGGATCGGCTGTTCGCGGCTTGCGCGGCGGAGAGCTGGATTGAATTGCTGGAGGTACAGCTCGAAGGCAAGAAGAGGTTGAGCGCCGCGGAGTTCCTGCGTGGAACGACCCTGGTTGAAGGTGCGCGAATCGGGGAACCGACTTCGTGACCGATCCCAAAAAGAGCGCGCCGAAGAATCGCAAGGCACCACTTTCACCAGCGCGCAAAGCTGCATTCGACGTGCTGATCGCGGTTGAGAAGGGGCATTCGCACTCGGACGATTTGTTGAGGGGAAAAGCGGCGAACGCGCTTTCACCGGCCGACCGCAACCTGGCCACAACGCTGGTGCTTGGCGTTCTGCGATGGCAGATACGGCTGGATCGCGAACTGCGCGTCCTGCTGAAACATCCCAAGGCCAAACTTGAGCCGGAGATTCTGATTGCGCTGCGTCTTGGAGCTTTTCAGTTGCTACATCTGGACCGCATTCCCGCGCGGGCAGCTATCGACGAAAGCGTGGAACTGGCCAAGCAGGCGGGGCATCGATTCGCCTCCGGAATGGTGAACGCGGTACTGCGCAAACTAAATTCAGCGCCGCGGGTTCATCTGCCGGAAGAGAACCTGGAGGAGTTGGCGCTGGCCACAGGGCACCCCGGATGGATGGTGGAGCGGTGGGCCGGCATCTACGGCATGGAGGCAACACGTGCGATTTGCCGCCATGGGCAAAGCCAGCCCGCGCTTACGGTGCGCATTGAGAGCGATGTCGTGGATGCGGAGCTGACCGCTGCGGCGATTCATGCCGTGCCTGGCGAATTGCTGACTGTCGCGCGCACAGTTGTTTCCGGCGATGTATTAAGTTCGCCGGCTTATCACGAGGGACGGATTCGGTTTCAGGACGAGGGCTCACAGTTGGTGGCCGAGCTTGCGTCTGTGGTTGCGAGCCGAACTGCGAAAAGCATCCTCGACTGCTGCGCGGCGCCTGGTGGCAAGACGCTGATTCTTGCGAAGCGGTGTCCCGATGCGCGCATTGTTGCGTGCGAAGCGAGCCCCCAGCGGCTCGACGCGCTGCGAAAGCGGCTTTTGCAGCATGCAGGACAAATTGAGTGCCGATTGGCGGATGCAGCTGTTCTTGAAGAGGAATCGACCTTCGATATTGCGTTGGCCGATGTACCCTGCAGCGGGACGGGCACGCTGGGCCGCAACCCTGAGATTCGTCATCGGCTGCGGCTGGGGGACCTGGAACGGCAGGCTGAGCGTCAGCGCGGGATCCTCCGCGCTGCGCTGCGGGCCGTTCGCCCCGGCGGATTTGTGGTTTACTCCACCTGCTCGCTGGAACCGGAAGAGAACGAGAACGTGGTGGCAGCTGTGCTTGAAGAGCGCCCAGATGCATTGCTGATTTCGTTCCAATCCACGATTGAATGCCTGCTGAAGGCGGGAATTCTCACCACCTCCGGCGCGCAGGGGTTGCTCCGCTGCCTTGCGGCAGAGGGAACGATCCGACTGCTCCCCGGTGCTCTTCATACGGACGGATTTTTCATTGCACTGATTCAACGCGTTAACTGATTCACTGGAACCTCTCAAAAAAGTAGGTTTGACATTTGTTTTCTTTTTATATTACCATTAGGTTATGGAACTGAATGGTTATAGTAACAAAGCATCTCACCGGCTCGATCTAACGTTTGCCGCGCTCGCCGATCCGACACGGCGGGGGATCCTGGCAAGGCTGGCTCTGGGAAAGGCACCGGTAAACGAACTCGCTACCCCGTTTGCGATGAGCCAGCCGGCCATCTCAAAGCATTTGAAGGTCCTGGAACGTGCTGGTCTCATTACGCGTGATCGCGATGCGCAACGGCGTCTAAGCCGGCTTGAAGCGAAACCGCTGGCCGAGGCGACGGAGTGGCTTGTCGACTACCGGAAGTTCTGGGAGAGCTCGTTTACGCGGCTGGATGAACTGCTGGTGGATCTGCAAACGCCGCCGAAGAAAAAGAAGCGCAAGCACAAAAACAAGAAGCACTAGAATCCCCCAACGGGTAACAGAGGAGGGCGAGAATGATGTATCCCGACAGTTTTGAAATATCCGCGCCCGGCGAACGCGAAATCAGGGTCACGCGCTTGTTCGATGCGCCGCGACAGCTGGTATTTGATGCGTTTACCAAACCGGAACTGGTGAGGCGATGGCTGCTGGGACCGCCGGGTTGGACCATGCCCGTTTGCGAAATCGATCTCAGAGCAGGTGGCGTTTATCGGTATGTCTGGCGTCAGGAGTCCGATGGGAAAGAAATGGGAATGGGCGGTGTTTATCGCGAGATCGTACTTCTGGAGCGGATTGTCGCTACCGAGAGATTCGATGAATCCTGGTACGCGGGCGAAGCGCTGGACACAACAGTGTTCGTGGGAGAAGGTGACTTTACGCGCATGACGATCACGGTGCTTTATGAGTCGATGGAAGCCCGCGACACGGCGAAGCGGTCTGGAATGGCAGGCGGAATGGCAGTGAGCTACAACCGGCTTGAGGAGTTACTGATTTCGACCCACGCAGGATAGATCAATTCGCGGACCTGCGACTAAGACCTTATTCTGCCATCAGTCTCAGTTCCGCGTAGTCGCGGCCCAGCAAGCCGCAGAGGGCCTCGACTACGAGTTCATGGTCTGCCCGCTGCGGCAAGCCGGAAACGGTGACGCTGCCCACGACGCCGGCGCCCTTTGCGGTAAGAGGAAACGATCCGCCATGCGTGGCATAGTCGGCAAGGGGCAGGCCCTGCTGTTCGGTGAGCGACTCGTTCTTTTGTTTCAGCTTGAGGCCGATGGCGTAAGAGCTGGTGTGGAAGCGGGCGACGACGTTGCTTTTCCGGCGAACCCACTCGGCGTTGTCAGGCGTTGTACCCTCAAGAGCGGCGTAGAACAAGGGCTGGCCGAAACGACGTACATCGATCACCACCGGCAAACCACGTTCTTCTGCTATGGTTCTCAGGCGAACTCCCAGTTCCCACGCAAGGTGCGTATCAAGGTGCGGCAGTTGCAATGAACGCTCCTGCAAGGTAATGCGCTCCATATCTTCGATCCATCCCATTGCGTTGGCCTCCCGCTGCATCGAGGATACAGCTCGCTCCTTATGATCCTTCCGCACTTTCTTCCACAACGAGATTTGCCTGAGGGACAATGCCGAGGCGCTCATAGATGGGACGCATCTGTTTGCGGATACCCTTGAGCTGGGTCCAGAACCACACTGAGCCGAGAATGCAGGCGACTCCGCTGACCATGACGGTGCGTGGGGCGCCGATGGCATGGGCCAATGCGCCGGCCAGGAGACTGCCGAATGGCGCCATGCCGACAAAGGCCATGGTGTAGTAGCTCATGACGCGGCCGCGCATTTTTTCGTCTACCAGGGTCTGCAAAATGGTGTTGCTGGCCGTGACTCCCTGCATCATGCCAAAGCCGGTTACCAGCATTAGCAGCATAGAGAGCCATAGCACCCTGGACAAGCCAAAGCATATGAGTCCTGCGCCAAAGAGTGCGGACGCTATGGGAATCACTCGGGTGAGTCCACGCACCGAGCGGCGCAGTACCAGGGCCAGCGCCGAAGCCAGCGAGCCCACACCGGCCGCGCCCATGAGGAACCCAAGTGTGTGCGGGCCGCCGTGCAGTACTTGCGCCGCGAAGACCGGCATAAGGACCATGTAGGGCCAGCCCATGAGACTGATGAGCGCGAACAGCAGCAGGATGGTGCGGATGGGCGCGGAATGGACGACGTAAGTCCAGCCCTCGCGAAGCTGGACAACCATGGTGGTGGTAGCGCGCTGTTCCATGGAGGGCGAGAGGCGCATGATTAAAAGCGAAACGATGACTGCAATGTAGCTGATGCCATCGACCAGAAAGCACCACCCTTCGCTGCTGACGGCGATGAGCATGCCCGCAAGCGACGGGCCGATGAGGCGCGCCACGTTCACCATCGATGAGTTGATGGCGATGGCGTTGGAGAGGTCGGTCTTGTCCTCGACCATCTTGACCATGAAGGATTGCCGCCCGGGCATGTCGAATGCGTTGATGAAGCCCTGCATGATGCTCAGGCCGAGAATTTCAGAGATGGTAATGCGATGAGTAAGGGTGAGGAAGGCAAGGATCAGTGATTGCGCCATAGCCAGGGCCTGGGTCCAGACCAGCAGCGAGCGACGGTCAATGCGGTCGACGATGACGCCGGCGAGTGGAGCGAGCAGGAACGTGGGAATTTGCCCGGCAAAGCCCACGGTTCCAAGAAGCAGCGGCGACTTGGTGAGACGGTAGACGAGCCACGAGGTGGCGACACGGGTCATCCAGGTGCCGATGAGGGAGATGCTCTGGCCGCCGAAGAAGAGGCGGAAGTTTCTGTGACGCAAGGCCCGCCATGCATGGGAGAAATCGCGTGGGGCAGGCGCAGACTCGGCAGCATTGTCCGGTTGAGGTTTTGGCTTTTCGGTCATGCGTCACCTGTTGGATGCGCGAGGAGCGCTAGCGGACTCGCAAGCTTGCCGACGGCTGAGGACGGGAGAGGGATTGCGTTACTTTGCGACTGTCAGCTTCACGTTGGTGGCCTGGTCGACGCGGGCGCCGGCAGGTGGCTGCTGCGCAATGACGGATCCGGGCCGCACGGGCGGCATGGGCGGTGCATTGCCGATGCCGATGGGACTGATAGGGACATCGACAAACGTGGGAGGCGCCGACGTGATGCCGACCTTCGCCAATTGGGCCTGTGCGGTGACCACGGGGAGGCCCGTGAGATCGGGCATGACGAAGCCGTCGGGGGCGTCGTCGCCGGGTGCGGCGATCAGTAGATTGATGCGGGGCTGGGCAATTCCCTGGGCGTGGGCAGGTGGGTCCTGCGCCAGCACGGTGCCTTCCGCGGCTTTGGAGTAGGGAAGATATGCGGTGACGCCAACCTCAAGGCCCACTCGGCGTAGGGCGAGCGCAGCCACGCGCTCATCGCGGCCCACGGTATCTGGAACTTCTACTTTCTGCGGGCCCAGACTTTCCGCCACGCGCACGCGCCACTCGCGGCGGACGACGGTTCCCGGAGCGGGGGATTGGGTGAGGATGTGTCCCGCAGCCACCTCGCCGGAGTAGTAACGGTTGTCGACGTCGAGGTTCAGACCCAGGCCGGCGGTCTGGCTGCGTGCTTCGGCAACCGTCATGCCCTTGAGCGCCGGCACCTGCACCTCAGCCCCATGAATGGCAAAGTGCATGGTGGTGATGGCCGCGAGCAGCGCCGCCACCAGCAGCAATAACAGGAGCGACGCAACCTGGAAGAAATTGACGAACGACTGGCGCATCATGCCTCAGGCTCACCATTTTCGTAGACGATTTCGTAATCGATTGTGGCTGCCTTCTCCAGCATTTTGGAGACCGAGCAGTACTTGTTCTTGGAGAGCGAGACAGCGTCTTCCACGGCCTTGCGGCTCAGGTGGCCGCTAACGGTGTAGGTGAGCTTGATGTGGGTGAAGACGCGCGGTGGAGTATCAGCCTGCGTGGCGACGGCTGTGACCTTCAGGCCCAGCAGCGGCTGGCGCTTTTTCTCCAGGATTGAAACCACGTCGACGCTGGTGCATCCGCACAGCGCCATCAGCACTGCCTGCATGGGGCTGGGACCTTGCTCGTGTGAGGGGTCCGCATCAAAGAAGATGGAATTGCTTTCTTCGGAGATTCCCTCGTAATTGTTGCCGCCTTTCCATTCGCTGTGCGCAATCATTCGGGTCTTCCTTCCGGTTGGGTTCTGCCGTCGTTGATGAGTATACGATGGAGGCATCCTGGCTTCAGGAGGGAGGGATCGTGGAGTATATCGCCTATCTTCACAAGGATAAGGTTATTGCGAAGTGTCGAACAGCTTTGATCGCGTGCAGGTGTACAGTCCGGCAATACCAAAGGTGTAAGGCTGCCACGCACAGTCTTCATAACCGACCGCGCGCATAAGAGCCAGTAACTCCTGCGGTGGCGGGAAGTTGCCGACGGAGGTGGGCAAATAACGATAAGGGCCCTCTGCGCCGGGAGCGGCGGGACCGGTAACGAGTCGCCCAATGGCAGGCAAGACACGGCGGAAATAGACGCCATAGGCTTTGCCCATCAGGCCGCCGGGCTCGGCGAAGTCCAGAATGCCCAGGCGGCCGCCTGGCTTGAGCACGCGTCGAAACTCGCGGAGGCCGGCTTCGTAGTTGGCCAGGTTCCGGAAGCCGAAGGCGGTGACGACCAGATCCAGAGATGCATCGCGAAGAGGCAGATGCAGTGCGTCGGCTTCAATGGAGATGGCGGTTGGCTGATCCGGCTTGCGTGCTTCGAAACGGGTTGCAGCGCGGCTCAGCATTCCGCGAGCAAAGTCCGCTGCGAGAATCGGCCGCGCGCCATGGGGGCGACCTTTGAGCAAGGCCATGGTCATGTGGCCGGTGCCGCAGCAGATGTCGAGAACCGCTGCGTTGGGATCGGCGAGGATGGTGCGGAACCTGCGCGCAGTTCGCCACCACCAGAGACGGTCGACGCTGGCGGAAAGAACGTGATTCAGCAGGTCGTACCGCGGGGCAATGGAGTCGAACATCTGGCGGACGGCCTGGGCAGCGGCCGCCTCGTCTTGCGCGCCGGTGGGCCTGGCTCCGGCGGCAGGCATCAGGAGTGCTTCTCCGCGGCACGGGCCAGCATGTAGCCCACGGCACCCTCAAGCTCCGCTCCTGTTACATCTTCCACCACACCTGCGTCGCCAATGCCCAGCGGCAGCACAAAGCGCCTGACTCCGCCCACGTTCTTCTTGTCGCTCCCGGTGGCAGCAATCACCTTGGCTGCGCGGAGCTTGAGCGGCGGAAGAGGGCCGTAGAGGTGGACCAGACTTTCCAGCCGCTCGAACTGAGGTCCGCTGATGGTGCCGCGTTTGCCTGCAAGAAAGAGCGCGGCGATCATGCCCCAGCCGATGGCCTCGCCGTGAAGCAGAATCTTGTATGCGGTGGCCTGTTCCAGCGCGTGGCCGATGGTGTGACCAAAGTTGAGGATCATGCGGAGGCCGTTTTCACGCTCGTCTTTGTTCACCACGCCGGCTTTCATGCGGATGGACGCAGCGATGACCTTTTCGAGGGCTTTCGAATCGCGCGAGAGAATATCGTGCGCATGCTCTTCCATGAAGCGGACCAGCGTCCGATCCCGGATGATACCGGCCTTTACGCTTTCCATCAGGCCGGCGCGCAGTTCGCGGTCGGGCAGGGTGCCCAACATGCCGATATCGGCAAAGACCACCAGCGGATGATGAAAGCTGCCGACGAGGTTCTTGCCCTCTGGCAGGTTGACGCCGGTTTTTCCGCCCACGGAAGAATCGACCTGGGCCAGAAAGGTGGTGGGCACCTGCACGTAAGGAATGCCGCGCATGTAGATGGCGGCCAGAAAGCCGCCCACATCGCCCACAATGCCGCCGCCGAAGGCGATGAGGAGCGAGCCGCGGTCGCCGCCGACCGAGGACATCTGGCGCAGCAGGCGTTCCACGCTTTTCAGGGTCTTGTGTTCCTCGCCGGGCGCAAGGAACAACGCCACTGGCGGCTCGGCAAAGGAAGCCTGGAGGGTTTCGCCCCACAACGCCCAGATGGGCGGAGATGTAAGCACGAATACGCGGCGCGGAAGGCGACCGGTAATGCGCTCAATGCGCGGCGCCAGAGTGGCCACAAGGCCGCTGCCCGCAATCACGTCGTATTTCGCCGAAGGAGTTTCTACTCGTATGGTTTGCACGCTTTTTGATTTTAAATGGCCATCTCGGCGGGCACCCGGTGGGTTCATTGTTAAGAGATGTTGAAAGCGGTGGCGATAAAGGATAATAACCGCATGCAGACCGTCTGCTCCCAATGCAAGGCCCCGATGATATGCACCAAGGAACCGGGCTGCTGGTGTGCGGATTTTCCGCATGTGCTGCCTGTTCCCGACGATCCGGCGAAGGGCTGCCTCTGCCGCACGTGCCTAACGGCGAAGCTGGAGACGCATGCGCTTTCCTCGCCGGAAGCTGAAGTTGAGCCCAAGCAGTAATTTGCCCGCAGCCGCAAAGGTAAAAACTGCATCTCACCTACATTCCTTTGGGTATGGAGGCCGAGATGGCAAAGCGAGTAGCGGAATTGATTGTGGATGTTCTGGCCGAGGCTGGAGTGCGGCGGATTTACGGCGTCTCCGGCGACTCGCTCAACGGCATTACCGACTCGATTCGGGCGACAAAGAAGCTGGATTGGGTTCATTTGCGGCACGAGGAAGCGGCTGCCTTTGCGGCTGGCGCCGAAGCTCACCTGACCGGCGGATTGGCGGTTTGCGCAGGGAGCTGCGGACCGGGCAACCTGCACCTGATCAACGGGCTCTACGACTGCCATCGCAGCCGTGTTCCGGTGCTGGCCATTGCGGCGCAGATCCCCAGCGATGAGATGGGCAGCGGGTATTTCCAGGAGACTCATCCGGAGCACCTGTTTGCACAGTGCAGCCATTATTGCGAACTGGTGTCGCAGCCGGAACAGATGCCTCGGGTGCTGGAGATTGCCATGCAGACGGCGATCTCGCGGCGCGGGGTTGCCGTGATTGCCATTCCGGGCGACATTGCCTTGCGAGACGCAGTGCTGCAGGCTCCGCGGCTGCATTTTCACGAATCGAAGGCCACCGTGTGCCCTTCCTGGGATGAAATTGCGCTGCTGGCGAAGATGCTGAATGACTCGAAAAGGACAACGATTCTGGCGGGAGCCGGTTGTGCCGGAGCGCACAAGGAACTGATCGACATGGCCGGCATTCTGAAGGCGCCAATTGTTCACGCCATGCGCGGCAAGGAGTTTCTGGAGTACAACAATCCCTTCGATGTGGGAATGACTGGTCTTCTGGGCTTTTCGTCCGGCTATCACGCCATGATGAACTGCGACACTCTGCTGATGCTGGGGACGGATTTCCCTTACCAGCAGTTCTATCCGAAGGACGCGACGATTGTGCAAATCGATCTGCGCGGCGAGCAGATTGGCCGACGCGCCAAGGTCGACCTGGGCTTGGTGGGCGATGTGAAATCCACGCTGACCGCGCTCAACCGGGAGCTCAAGAACAAGCGCAATGACGCGCATTTGAAGGCCTCCCTCAAGCACTACAGCGAGGCACGCAAGGAACAGGATGAGCTGGCGACGGGCAAACCGGGAGACAATCCGATCCATCCCCAATACGTGGCGAAGTTGCTGGACGAGCTAGCGACGGAAGACGCGGTGTTCAGTTGCGATGTGGGCACGCCGACGATCTGGGCAGCGCGCTTTCTACGCATGAACGGCAAGCGCAGGCTGCTGGGGTCGTTCAACCATGGCTCCATGGCCAACGCGCTGCCGCAGGCCATTGGGGCGCAGGTAAGCTACCCGGGGCGGCAGGTGATCTCCATGTCCGGAGATGGCGGGCTGGCCATGCTCATGGGCGATCTGCTGTCTCTGGCACAACTGAATCTGCCTGTGAAGCTGATCGTCTTCAACAACAGCTCACTGGCATTTGTGGAACTGGAGATGAAGGCGGCAGGCATTCTGGACTTTGGCACCGACCTCAAAAATCCGAACTTTGCAAAAATGGCCGAGGCTGCTGGGATCCTGGGGCTGCGGGCGGAAACGCCTGATCAGGTGCGGCCGATGCTTGAGCAGGCTCTCAGCCACGATGGTCCGGTGCTGGTGGAAGCGATTGTGAGCCGGCAGGAACTCTCCATGCCGCCGACGATAACTGTGGATCAGATTAAGGGTTTCAGCCTGTTCATGATCAAAGCCGTTCTGGATGGGCGCGGCAGCGAAATCATTGACCTGGCCAAGGTGAATCTGCGGCTGTAACGGCGCGCACGGTCGGAAAAGAAGCGGAGCAGAATCACTTGCAGGGTGTGCCCCGGCAAGCCTTCACGCCGCTGTTGTGTGGGAGTAGAAGTTCCGGTAGAGGGCGCCCACGGTCCGGTAGCACTCGCAGGCGGCATTCTCAAGGCCTGCGGGATCGACGATGCGAATACGTCCCCGGCTGTAGCTGATGAGTCCCCTGCGTTGCAGGGCACCGGCGGCCGCGGTGACCGTGGTGCGTCGCGCGCCGAGCATGTTGGCCAGAAACTCCTGCGTGAGGTAATAGCTTTCGCTCTCCACGCGGTCGCGCACCATCAGGAGCCAGCGCGCCAGGCGCTGTTCCGCCTCGTGCAGGCGATTGCAGGCCGCAAGCTGCCCGAGAATGAAACCCTGGCTCTGGACACATTGCAGCACTGCCTCGCGCAGTTCGTCATTTTCCAGGAATTCCTTCTGCAGTTCCTTGAAAGGCATGCGCAAGGCGGTGCCTTCCATTTGCAGGAAGCAGCGGTTCGGGATTCTGGCTTTACCCAGAAGGTGAAAGCTCTCCACCAAGCCTTCCCTGCCCCAGATGCCCACTTCGGCACTGGCGCCGTTGGCCATGGAACTGACGATAGAGGCGATACCGGACGTCATGAAGTGCGCATATTTCGGTGTTTCATCGGGTTCGTAAAGAATTGCCCGGAGAGGCAGCGAAACCGGCTTCAGGCGCGACAGAAGGGAATTTCGATAGTTTGGGGGGAGGGTCAAAAGCAGCAGATTCGAGGCCTGACCGTGCATGGAGACGTCCTTCTCTCGGGGTAGACAGGGGACGCCGCCAATGACTGAGCGCGAGTCTTGCGTTCTCTGGGAAGATGCTTTAGTGCTCATCTTTGCTCGGATTATCTCATTGAGAATTAAAACTTTATGTACGGTATCGGACAGATAAAAGCAAAATCTTCCATCCCTGAAACTTCATTCGATCTTATGTCGCACGGCAGACAGAACTTCCGGTGAAACGGAGACTATTCTGCCTGCACTGTCACTGCAAGATTTGTTGACGGCACTCGATTCCCCCCAAGGCGAGGCCCGATGAAATCTGATGCTCAGGTACTGCTGGTCGGTAAGGATGAGACGCTGCTTCATACCAGGAAGCTCATTCTTGGAACCTACTTTCAAGTGGACGTTGCAGGCCGGGTTTCCCATGCGGCCCAAATGATGGCGGAGCGCAGATTCGATCTGATTGTGCTTTGCTCATCGCTTTCTGAGGACGAATGCGAGCGAGTTGCCGAACTTGCCCGAACCCAAAACCCCCGACCAAAAACTCTGACATTGAGCGCAATGGGGCGGCAGTCCTGCGGCCATGGAGCCGGCGACGAACTGACGGAGGAAATTGGACCGCTGGCGTTAGCGAGGAAAGCGGCCGCGATGCTCGGACTCGAGGTGAAACCGAATGGACGGGGAATCTCCGAAGCCCGGCTCGGGGAGTCGGAAAAACTGCAACCTCAATGAACGGTTCGCTGCTGCAGTCTTGCAAGACCAGGACTGATTGGCGCCTGAATGCCGGGCGTGAAGGCCGCAAAGGCGTTCAATCGTCGTCGGGCGGGCCCGAGTCTTTCTGGGCAAGAAAGAATGCAGGCTCGTGCTCGGTATGCACCGGGGTGTACGACGAGGGCGGCTGTGTGTAGTCAAAGCAGTCGCTGAAATCGTCGGATACACTATCGCGCGTGCCCAGTGATGGCAAGCCGAAGACCGCCTCGGTATAGCGCAAAAAACCTCCCGATTCATGCGTCACGTGGGAGACATAGCCGTGTTTCGCATAGGGCGAGACCACAATCACCGGCACACGGAAGCCAAGGCCCATGTCATCAACCTGCGGCGGGGGAACATGATCGTACCAGCCTCCCCAATCGTCCCAGGCGATAAAAATCGTTGTGGAGTCCCAGAATTTACTTTTCCCGATTGCGTTGACGACGTTTGCCACCCAGTCAGGACCCAGGGGAGGTGCGCCCGGATGGTCCGAGTTGTTGAAGGACGGAACGATCCACGTCACCTGAGCGAGGTGGCCGTTGGAAATGTCGGTGAGTACCTGTGTTTCGGGCGAGATCACATTTCGGTTCCAGTCGGGACCGAAGAAGATATGCCGGATGGCCTGGTACGCGGAGAGAATGAAAAACTGGTCGCTTTCAGAACTCGGTGCGTAGTAGCGCCAGGAAATGCCCCGTGCGTCCAGCAGATCGGCCATCGTGAGGTAGTCGAAGCAAGGGTAAACGCCTGGCTTGTCGGTCCCGTCCGGTCCCACGAGTGGTACCAGGTCCTCCGGAGCGGCGCCACAACCCCACACTTTCCCTGAAGGATTCTCCGACGCTTTCCCTGACTGGCCCGCAATCATGTACTGGTGGGCCACGAAACTGGGTCCCGTGTTGGACTGGAACATGCGATCGCCGAGTGTGAAGTTTCGAGCCAGCGTCCAATACGGTTTCACCTCACTTTCCTTGATATACGAGTAAGGCAGCATGGTGCCGTTATTGCCGAAATTGTCCATGGCGCCACCGTTCCACTGATGCCACCAGCCGGTGTGCGAGTGATCCAGATCCTTGCCGTTTCCGAGCGGCGTGGGAACCAGCGGGACCTCGACGCCTTTGTGCATTCCGGTGCGCACCGTATCAGCGCCGGGAAAGCCGTTGAACATGTGGTCGAATGAACGGTTCTCCTGCATGATGACCACGATGTGCTGGATGGGTGTAATAGGCAGACTGGCAGGGTCAGATACACCACCGGATGTGTAGCGAATGCTGGAGCAGCCAGTGCAGGCGATAGCCAGTGAAGCCCCGGCCAGGAGGACGAGTTTGCGGAGAACGGGCAACATAAAAAACGCCTCGATGAGGAGACAAGGCTTGCAGGAAGACTCGGGCCGATGGGTGGATATTGTCACGGATTCTAGTCTTTGGGTGTGATTGATGTCACCCAATGATTGCACCAAGCTTCAACGTGACAACCGGAGTTCCATTCCGGAACTTCTGATCCCGGCTTGCTGTTAAAGAGCCCGCACCGGAACACGAACTGGGGTGAAGCTAGCCGGCACATGCAGGAACAGCGGAGCTGGTTTGCTCCGCCGCCTTCCGTACAAAGCGCTGGCTGATTGCTAAGCCGGCAATTACTTCTTTCCGCCGCCTGCGTGTCCGCCACCACCGCCATGAGATGCTGCGGCATGGGGTGCAGCGGCGCGGGATGCGCTCGCATGGCTGGCGCTGGGGCGCGCCGGGCCGGCATGATTCGCAGCCGCTGGGTGGGCACCGCCACCGGTGCGAACTGCCGACCCGCCGCCGCGAGCAAAGTTGCTGTGATTGGCTGCGTATCCGCCGCCGCCGTTATACCTTCCGCCGCCACCGGCTATAAAGCGATGTCCGCCCCAGCCGTGGCCATAGCCCCAGCCGGCCCACGGGCCCATGCCAAGGAAGATGCCGTTGTAGAAGTACCCCGGGCCATAAAAGCCGACAGGCGAACAGGCGTATGGCGCGTAGTCGTAGTAGCCGTACGCGCAGACGGGTTGAATGCCGATGCCGACGACGATCTGCGCCTGGACTGCTGGCGCCATGGCCAGGCCCGCGAGCAGCGCTGCGGTTCCGATGAATGTCTTAAGTCCATGCATATGTGACCCCCTAAGGTGTCCGCGGTTGCTTTTGTTGTGTGGGATGCTCTGTCACCGCAAAGAAAGAAGCGGAAACAGCAGCCACCATAAGGATTTGAATCCATCCCTGGAGATCCCTCACAGTGTCGGGGGTTGAGTGTCTATCTATCCTTACGTTCTTCACGTTAGGCCGATACCCGGATCAAGTCTGAGCAATACGTATCACGCGTTCTTTGCCGGGGACCGGCATTCCTGATCAGTTCTCAAATCGGCGATCTCCGGGTGGTAGCCTAGGTTTTCATGACTTTGGCTTCGCAAGTGGACTTTCTGGTGATGGGCGCGGGGGTTGCCGGGCTTAGAGCGGCGGTGGAACTGGCCCATCGCGGAGACGTCATGGTGGTCACCAAGGAGTCTCTGGCCGAGTCGAACACCCACTATGCGCAGGGCGGCATCGCGGTGGCGACGGAAGGCGATGCGGATATTGCGCTGCATCTTGAAGACACAATCAATGCGGGCGATGGGATTGTGGTTCGTGCTGCCGCCCAGGCGCTGGTGGGCGAAGGTCCGGTTCGGGTAGCTGAGCTGATTGAGTGGGGCGCGCGGTTCGACGAGGAGGCCGGCGCGCTGTTGCGGACGCGCGAGGCTGCGCACTCCCAGCCGCGCATTCTGCACGCCAACGGCGATGCCACGGGAGCGGAGATCAGCCGCGCCCTGGTGACCTTTGCTCGAGGCCACAAGCGGATTCAATTCGCGGAATGGACGATGGCGATCGGGCTGGTGGTGGAAGGCGGCCGCGTGGTCGCGGTAGACCTGGTTAGCGCCAATCCCCTGACGCGCGACCAGAAGCCCCACAGGGTCATTGCGCGCTCTGTGCTGATTGCTTCAGGCGGCGCTGGACAGGTATATTCCGACACCACCAATCCCGCGGTCGCTACAGGGGACGGCATTGCCCTAGCGGCTAAAGCGGGAGCGTCGCTGTCAGACATGGAGTTCTACCAGTTCCACCCCACTGCGCTTGCGCTCCCCGGCGTGCCGCGCTTTCTGCTTTCTGAGGCGCTGCGCGGTGAAGGCGCTTACCTGCGCGATGATCGGGGTGAGCGGTTCATGGAACGTTACCATCCCCAACTGGAGCTGGCTCCACGCGATGTGGTGGCGCGCGCCATTGCGCGGCAGGGGATGGGCGAAGCGCCGGGGCAAACCCGCGCGGTGTACCTCGATATGCGGCACATTCGCAACCGCGATTTGCGCCAGCGCTTCCCGGGGATCAGCAGCTTCCTGGCAGTGCATGGGCTCGACCTGGCACACGACCTGATTCCGGTTCGCCCGGCCGCCCATTACCTGATGGGTGGCATCCAGACCGATATGCACGGCCGCACCACGGTCACAGGCCTGTACGCGGCGGGGGAGGCAGCCTGCACAGGGGTGCATGGGGCTAACCGGCTGGCATCCAATTCCCTTCTCGAGGGGCTGGTGTTTGGCGCCCGCGCGGCGCAGGCGATGCTCGACGACGATCTGCCGCTTATCCCTTCCGCTGCACCTGAGGCCATCCCCGACCCGCTCTCAGATGAAGAAGAGACCGCAGTGGAACAGATCATCGGCAGGCTGCAGACGTCTATGTGGGCGCACGCCGGGCTGCTGCGTGAGGGGGCATCTTTGCGCGAGGGCTTCTCCGTGCATACCGAATGTGCATCGGCATTGCATGATCTGGAAGAGCAGCGGAAAGGAAGCCGACGGCTGAGCGAGGCCCGCGCTCTTGCTCGCGTATCTCATGCCGTACTGGTTTCGGCGCTGGCGCGGACGGAGAGCCGCGGAGCGCATTACCGTAACGATTTTCCTCAGCGCGATGACGAGCATTTCCGCAAGCACTCGGTGATCAGTCAGGACGGCACAATTACATTCGAGGAATGGTAGGCGCTCAGCTTTTGGCAGCAGGCTTCTGATCTCTGCTTGCCGCGATCCATGACACCAGAGCGCACAGGGTAAGAATCGCACCCATGATGGCGAGCGATGGCACAATCGGCACGTCGATCCATCGGGCTGCAAGCATTTTGAAGGCGACAAAGGCCAGCATGGCACCCAGCCCGTAATGCAGATAGCGAAAGCGGTCGAGCAGCGCGGCGAGGGCGAAATAAAGTGAGCGCAAACCCAGCACCGCGGCGATATTCGATGTGTAGACCACAAAGGGATCGTGGCTGATTGCCAGCACGGCGGGGATCGAGTCCGTGGCAAAGACCACATCCGTGACCTCGATTGCAAGAATCACTGGCAACAACGAGCCTTTAGCCGGCTGCAGCTTGCGAATCCACTCCGGGATTGCAGCGTTTGCGGAACTGCCGCGAACCAGCCGGAAGGCGGCGTAAAGAAGGAAAACACCAAAGATCCATGTGACCCAGTCGAAGCGCTTCAGCAGGGTGATTCCCGCAGCGATGAACAACGCGCGCAGCACCACCGCTCCCGACACGCCCCACAACAGTGCGTCGTGCTGGCGCTTGGCGCTGATGCGGAAACCTTGAAAAATGACCAGGAAGACGAAGAGATTGTCGACGCTGAGTGAGGTTTCTATGGCGTAGCCGCCCACCCACTCAAGTGCCGTCTGGCGGCCCTGGGTCGCGCCAATCCACGCAGCGAAGGCAATTGCTGCCAGCACAAGGACGGCCGTCCAGATCCAGGCGAAGGCCTGCGCATGGCCCGATTCGCGACGATGGCCAGGCATCAGCGAATCGGCAAGCAGCAACGCCACCACGGCGGCGTGGAAGCCGACCCACCAGATCCAGGATGCGCCCGCAATCATTTCTAGAGGGTATCGCACGGCGGTTGTCGGTTGTCAGTCTTCGGTTGTCAGGTCGACTGCAGGCTGTTGAGGAATGTCGCGACAACAACCGCGCATTGCTGTGGTTTTCGCTGAAGGATCAGGTGGGGTCCATCGACGCCGGCGACTTCGATCTGCGGCTTGATTCGTCGAATCTCTTCGAGGCAGGTTGGCCCAACCAAGCGGTCTTGTTGGGCTTGAATGAAGAGAATCGGTACTGTGACCTTTTACGAGTGCTGGCTGCGCGTCGACGGCCAGAACCTGGTGCAGGCGCGCTGCGAGAACTTTCGGTTTGACCGAGCGGATGGCCGCATGAACAGCTGTATGAAGTGACTCCGGTGCATCCGGTCCCACAAGAAAGCGAGACACGGCAACCTTTGGCAAAGGGAGTCGGAAAGCCAAAGGTGCAATCAACGAGGCAATCGACTTTCGCCATCCGCGAATCGGGCTGGTTGCGAATCCGGCGCAGAGGATCAAGCCTTTCAGATTTGGTGGATTGGTCGCTGCGTATTGAATCGCCAGAGGGGTTGAGTAGGACTCGGCGAGCAGAACAAAATCTTCAGATGTGGGAAAGAAGAATTCGACCATTGCCTGTAGCTGGTCGTATGAAGGGCTTGCGTCCGTTGGATAGTACGGCGCTTCGATTTGCTTGGGCTCGGACATCATGCGCATGAAATCGGAAAAGAGCTCACCAGTTCCATGCATTCCCGGCAAAAGCACAAGCCTCTTAATCATCGTTGGTTGATTAAGCGAATCGTCTCCATGAACACATCGCCGTCAATCGTCAGGCTGGCGGCGCTGATCTTGTCCATGGTGTCCTGTGCGGTGTGGTGATAGCTGTTATTGGGCCCGTAGTCGAGGTCAATCACATCGATGGAGGGAACGCCGCGCGCCAGGAAGGGAAGATGATCGTCTTCCACATCCTCCTCCCGCTGAAAGAAATACCGCTCGTAGTGGAACTTCTTCGCGGCCTGACGAACCAACGCTACCAGCCAGTCAGTCGACTTGGTTTCGCGCTGGATGTCGAGGTCCTTGTCTCCTATCATGTCAGCCAGGATGAAGGCTTTGATCTTGCCGAGCGTTCCATCCCGTCCCCATTTTGCGGCAAGGTGGCGGCTGCCGTAGGTCGAGTCGGAGGCAGACCAACTCTGAATGGCCTCTTCGCCGTCGAAGAAGACCAGCCAGACGGAATAGCCATCGAGCGTCTTGCCACGCAACTGGTCGGCAATGGCCATGAGCAAACCGGTCGTGGATGCGCCATCGTTGGCGCCGACAAAGTTGATGTTTTTGAGCCAGTAGTTGGTCTCGTAGTGAGTGGCCAGAACAATCGCGCCGTCCTTTTTGCCGGGGAAGCGGACGATAAAGTTGCGCATGGCTACGGGGCCAATGGGCGTATCGGCGGTGAACGTGTCCTCTTCAAGCTGGTCGTGCTGAAAATGGGCGCGGAGGAACTGTTCCGCTTTGAGATGACCGGGGCCAGTGGGCCAGCGCGGGCCGATGGAGACAAACTCGCGTGCGTAGTCGAGAGCCTTGGCGCCGTTGAAGTGCGCCTGCGCCTGAAGCGCCAGCGAGGAGAACAGCAGTAGGCCCACTGCGGCGCATTCCTTGAATAGAACGCCGGTTGAGCATTCTGCTCTCTCACCTTTCCCGCGGTGAAACTGCGTCAAGGATGGGGCACCCACCATCTTTGCTGCGACTCTTTTCAAAATCGGCCAGGAAATCACTGTGTGCCACCTTTTGCCGCCTCTTTGGCTTCCTTGGCCTTGCGGCGTGATGGATGCACCCACCAGGCCACGCCGATGCCAATGAGATAAAGCCCGAGCATGGGGATAGCGTAAATGCACATGGTCCAGGGGTCGGGGCTGGGCGTGATGATGGCTGCAACCAGGAACACAGCAAGAATCGCATAGCGGATGTTGGTCCAAAGAAATCTGGGGCTGACGATGCCGAACATGGCCAGAAAGAATATGAGCACAGGCATCTCAAAACTGATGCCGAGGCCAAGAATGATGGAGAGGAAAAAGCTGGTGTAGTCCTCGATGGTGATCATGGGCGTAAAGTTGTGGCCCATATCGATGACGAGAATCTTGATGGCGCCCGGCAGCACGTAGTAGTAGCCGAAAGCCGCGCCGGAGAGGAACAATCCCACGGTGGCCGCCATGAAAGGAACCACGAACCGCCGCTCGCGCTGATAGAGTCCGGGCGCGATAAACAGCCAGACCTGAAAAAGGATGAAGGGCGAAGCCAGGATTGCGCCGGAGAGCAGGGAGGCCTGCAGATCGAGATTGAGCGCATCCATGGGATGCGTAAAGACCAGCGACTTGCCGATGTGATTGAGCGGGGCCTGCAGAAAGCCGACGATGCGGTCGTGGATTAACCAGCAGATGATGAAGCCCAGGCCTAGATAAATGGCAGAATGGACGATGCGCCGGCGCAGCTCGTCCAGATGCTCCATGAGGCTCATACCGGGCAGTTCGGCTCGTTCCGTCACTGCCGCCCGTGCCTTGCCGATTGCGTCCGCGGCATCAACCATGGGCGGCCTGCTCCGGTTCCGATTCCTGAGCCGTGGGCTCGGCTGCATCTGCCGGTTCGGCTGAGTTTTGTTCCTGGGCGGCTCTGGCCAGCGCCGTCAGGCTGTGGGGAGGCGCGGCAAAAACCTGTTCCCCGGTGGAAGGCGGCAGAATGCGCGGAGTCGTTTCTTCGGTGACAGGCATTGGAGCCGAGGTTGCGGCCACCGGGATCACGCCATCATCGAGGTTGGGAGGGTAAACGGCGGGGAGGACGGTTTCGACGGGCTCAGAGGGGACGAGATGGGCGACGGCTTCCGGCGCAGATAGCTTCCGCTGTTCCACCTCGACGGTCCCGGCGGGGAGTGTCCTTAGCCGCTCCTCTTCCTTCTTGCGCCGGTCGGCTTCTTCGGCACTCCGCAACTCTTCTTCCATCTGGAACTTGAAGTCGTTGGAGGCTTTGCGGAACTCGTACATCAGCTTGCCAATCTGGCGGCCGATCTGGGGCAGGCGGCGCGGCCCGAAGACCACCAGCGCCATCACCATCAGAATCAGCGAGTCGGCCATCCCCAGGTTGGCCGTCTCAATTGTCAGCGGGATTCCCATCGTGAGCAATGATACCTTTCCGCGCGTGGCAGTCACAAACCTTACGTGCCAGACGGGCAACCAGTTGAATCAGCCTGCGGTCTACCAGCTAAAACCCCCTGAGGGTGGGGGCCAACTTCCGAGAAGCTGTCGAATCAACACGATTCTGCCGAAGTGGTAAGCACTGTGTGCACCCAGGCTCTCCAACTGTTCGCGCACGGTCATGATACGCACAGGCTGCCCCGGCCGCGATGGGCAGCGAACTTCCACATCCAAGCGGCTGGTGTCGAGTGCGGCTGCGGCTGCGTCCCGGCTGGTCGTCAAGAACCGTCGGCGCAACTGGTCCCAATCCTCTGCGGCGGTGGCTTCCAGGGTTGGAAAACCATCCGAAGCGTGTACCGGATAAGGTGTTTCGATCCCGCGCACCCAGTCGAGGGTCATCTGTTGCCAGAAGGCGATATGCCAAAGCTCTTCGTAGATGCTCCGTGGAGCGCCCGCGATCGTCCGATGAGCGAACTCCGCGGAGAGCCCTTCCAGAATTTCCGCCGGCGGCGTGTGCGCGCTGTCGCCGATAAGAACCTGTTCCAGTTCCGACATGTCTCCCCCGCAAAATGCTGAGATCTGGGCGGTGATCTCCTCCGTCTACAGCGACCGCAGAACGGCCGGCATCTCCTGCTCTGAGTATGACGCCTGCGTTACAATGGAGGGGATGGAAGCGTTTGCGCCCGGCCGAATTTCCTTCGAATCTGCCGGCTCCCGCAAGCATCTATCGGAGTGGGAAGGCCTGCAACAACCCCGTGGGTGGGGCGGTCGACGGGTTTATTGACAGATCCCGAAAACGCTTCGCATCTACTGCAGACCGGTTAGCTTTCAACATCTCCGTTCGGCGAGCCCCACAGGGCTGGCTGGACTGAAGGCGGAATTGAGTGACCCTGATCCTTGACGAAGAAGCAGCGGGTTTGTCCGTTGAAAACGGCGGCGTTTGTAGCCTTGAAAACTACCTTGCCCTTCCGGACCACACCATGGACGCCCGAATCTCCGCGGCGCGCGCGCGCTTGGGAGCCACAACCATTCTGCTCGGTCACCATTACCAGCGCGATGAGGTGATCCGCTTTGCCGATTTCACTGGCGACAGCTACAAACTTTCCAAAATAGCTGCGGAAACCGGCGCGAAGTACATTGTTTTCTGTGGCGTGCACTTTATGGCCGAGAGCGCCGACGTGCTGGGCCGCGCGGGACAGCAGGTGATTCTTCCGGACCTGAACGCAGGCTGTTCGATGGCCGATATGGCCGAAATCTCGCAGGTGGAAGCCTGCTGGGAAGCCCTGGAGCGGCTCGGCCTGACCGACGGCCTGATTCCGCTCACGTACATGAATTCGACGGCCGCCATCAAGGCGTTCTGCGGCGAGCGGGACGGGCTGGTATGCACATCCTCCAATGCGCGGGCGGCGTTTGAGTGGGCCTTTGCCCGGGGAAAGAGAATCCTGTTTTTGCCTGACCAGCATCTGGGCCGCAACACGGGCTATGCCATGGGCCTTCCACTCGACGAGATGGTGGTGTGGGATCCGTGGGCCATTCAGCTTGGCCA
Source organism: Occallatibacter sp. (assembly GCA_049514915.1). Lineage (GTDB taxonomy): Bacteria > Acidobacteriota > Terriglobia > Terriglobales > Acidobacteriaceae > Telmatobacter. The sequence goes on from JBEKUP010000003.1 coordinate 24,056, forward strand.
GGCGGCCGGAGGGCAAAGTCTGGCCCGGCTTGCCGCGAGCCGGATCGTGCTGTGGAAGGGGCACTGCGCCGTCCACCAGCGCTTCTTACCGGGTCACGTGGACCAGGCGCGCGCCAAGTATCCCGGCATCCAGGCAATCGTGCACCCCGAGTGCCGCTGGGAGGTTTGCCAGAAGGCCGACGCGCTGGGTTCTACAGAACGGCTCATCAAGATTGTGGAGGACGCGCCGGCAGGCTCCATGTTTGCCGTGGGCACGGAGATTCACCTAGTCAACCGGATGGCGCGCCGCTTTGCTTCCGAAGGCAAGCGCATCATCACACTGGATGACACTGGTTGCTTGTGCACCACCATGTACCGGATCAGCCCGCAGCATCTGGCCTGGGCGTTGGAAAACCTGGTCGATGGTCGCGTGGTCAATCGCATTCAGGTGCGGGCGAGTGTGAAGCACTGGGCCAGGGTGGCGCTTGATCGCATGCTCGAATTGGGGTAAATGCAGTTGTCAGTTTTCAGCGATCAGTATTTTTCTGCCGATCAACTGCGGCCAGCAACCCTTCAGCAATTCCGCGATTTTGTCCAAGCCCAGTCATTGGATAACAGATAGCGGCTCGGTGAATTTTATCTCGTTCCCTGCTGAATCGTTGAGGCGAAAGTCGCGAGTGCCCCATGGCTTGCGCTCAATTCCTTGCGACAAATGAACACCCCGTTGCTGGACCTCGGCATAGAGCGCGTCGAGGTCGGGCGTGAATATATGAATTCCGACCGGTGAGTGGCTCCGGGTGTCGTCCTGAAAAAGATGAATGGCGACATTGTCGCGCTCGACGATTGCGTAGTCGCCTTGCGGCATCTGCATGACGATGCGAAATCCAAGCTTCTGTTCATAGTATTGAATTGCGTCACGCAGATTGCGGACCGGGAGTTCGGGCGCGATCCTTAAGAGCTTCGCCATCGTTCGTTCCCCTTTGCAGTGGGAATTGTTTTCACCAATCGACAGTGAGATTAGCATGAAGCGAAACGTGGAAGCCTCTCAGTTGAGGATGTGGAAAACCGGTCTACCGCGAATGCGCCGATTCAGTGACACTTATTGACCATTGTCCCAGTTCTATTTCGTCGTATCCTAGAAGTCAGGGTATTTTGCATGAAGACGTTCACTCTCGAAGAAGCGCAATCGCTGCTCCCGGTGCTGGAATCACTGTTGAAGCGCGCGGTCGAAGGCAAGCAATCCGCAGAGCAAGCGGAAGCCGGCCTGGCTGACTTGGCGCGCCGGGTGTATCTCGCAGGTGGCATGCGCGTGGACGTGGGCAAGGTGGCGCGGCAACGGGCCGAAATTGAGAGCCACATGCAACGGGTGCGCGAGAGCATCGCCGAGATCGACTCCATCGGCGTGCAGGTAAAGGATTTGGAAGCGGGGCTGCTCGATTTTCCCTGCCGCGTCGACGATCAGGTTGTCCTGCTTTGCTGGCGCATGGGCGAAACCTCGATTGAGCATTGGCACACGATGGAGTCGGGCTTTCAGGGCCGCCAGCCCATCGACGAGCGCTTTCGTCGCCGCTCTACTTCCGGTGGCCGGCCGAACTAACGCAACACTTCGCGAAATCCTCAAAGTCGAGGTTTGATTGCATCGGGCGAATCGTACTCGTCCGGATTCGCCGGATTGACACGAATCGAAAAGGTGTCGTCTTCTTTCGCGTCATAGAGCGAAGAACTGTCCGCCACCAGAATCGCGCCATACTGATGCTCACCTCGACTGTCAGTGAAAGCAAACGTGACTTCAGCCACTTTTCGCGAAACATCGTAACGTTCCACCGCCAGCTCCTCATATTGGTTCACGATGCGCACAGTCGCCTGCACCTCAGGCCATTTGTCTCCGCTCCGCATCTTCGCAAACAGATCTTTCAGCATAATGCGGGCAGTTTACCATTGTGCTGTCCATGTACATCTCCGAGCACGAAGTCCGCGCCGTCCTCACCTACGAAGCGCTAATTCCCGCCATACGCCAGGCGCTTATCGACTACTCCGCAGGTCTCGTTGAGCAGCCCGCCCGCATGGTTCTTCGTCCAGTGATTGCAGAAGACTTCCGCAACGGCTGGTTCGCCGTCATGCCCGTCATTGTCGGCGATTTGATGGGAGTGAAGACGGTGACCTTCTACCCCGGCAACGCCGAACTGGGCTTGCACACGCACATGGCGGTTATCGAACTGCTGTGCCGGTCCACCGGCGAGCCGCTGGCGGTGATGGATGGCCGCGTGATTACCGAGATGCGCACCGCCGCCGTCTCCGCGGTCGCGCTGGATGCATTGGCGCCAGCCACGGCAACCAGCCTCGGAATTCTGGGCTCGGGTGTGCAGGCGCGGTCGCATATTCAGGCTTTCCGGCGAGTTCGTCCCGCGCTCAATGAGATCCGCGTCTGGAGCCGCACGCCCGCGAACGCGGAGCGCTTGGCTGAGGAAACCGGTGCGCGCGCCGTCAGCATTCAGGAAGCCGCCGCAGCCGATGTAGTTCTCACCGTGACCTCCTCGCCCACGCCGGTGCTGGAAGGCCGGTGGCTGAACGAAAAGGCGCTGGTGCTCGCCGTCGGCGCAACCGGAGCCAGCCTACGCGAACTGGACGACGAGGTGATGCGGTCGAGCTTTATTGTGGCCGAATCCCGATCCTGTGCTGAGCGTGAATCAGGCGATGTCCGGCTCTCCGGCGCCAAGGTGCAGGCTGAGATTGGGGAAGTGCTCTCCGGGCAACTTGATGCGCCCGGCGGACGCCGCATCCTCTTCAAGTCCGTCGGCATGGCCATTGAGGACCTTGTTGGGGCGACACTGGTGTGGCAGGCGCGCAACAGCGAGTCCCTCCGCGAGAAATAGCAATCGCACAACTCCGGTGCTTTAAGGCCCGCTTAGACAGGATGGTAACCCCTTTTGAATATTTGACTTAATCTCGCTGTGCAACTACCCCCTTTGCTTGACCGTCCTAATACTCATGAGTGGCAAGTTCTCGCCTGACCCTATGAAGATGCGGCCGGCGACAACACTCTTGAACGCTATTTCAGCTAAAAGGAGAATCACTCATGAGACATGGAATCCCAGTTACCTCTTCGTCGGCGATGTTATCGATGGCGTTACTCTTTTCGAGCGCTGTCCTCGCACCGGGCAATGCAAAGGCGCAATCGGCACAGAACCAGAGCGCACAGATGGTGCCAGCATACGCTGCTTTGGCCAACACCCTGGATGCGGGCAAGACCAAGGTGGGCGATCCGGTTCGCGTGATTGTAAGTAACAAGGTGAAGCTGGCGAATGGAACCCTGTTGCCGGCCGGAACCACGATTGAGGGTGTGGTTTCAACCGATGATATGCAATTGACAGGATCGTCGAAACTCGCGCTGCGTTTTACCAAGGCGGAGATCAAGGACGGCAAAGTCGTTCCGATCAAGGCGACGATCATAGGAATTTTCCCGCCAGAAAGCGAGGATATTTCCAACCGTCCGATCAAGCCGGGTGACGAGGTCACCAGTAGCAGTCTGCCTCAGCATCCGGACAGCATAGATGAAATCGGCGCACTTCCGGGCGTTGACCTGCACAGCAAAACTGCCAGCAGCAATTCAGGTGTGCTGGTTTCTACCACCAAACATGACGTGAAGGTGAAGCGGGGAAGCGAGATTGCGCTCTCGGTGGTTGCGCAGAATACTCAGCTGGGAATGTAGCTGAAACCGGCGGGCGGCAATCACCCTTGCTGCCGTCCCTAAAGGACTGTTTGAGGCGCAGCGTCCCGGTATCGGATTGCTGCGCCTTTTTCCGATTGCCCAGCGCTCTGACGTACTCATCGAGCGATTTTTGCTGCCGCGCGTCTCTTAATTTGGGCTGAAGCGGGTCCCTGCCCGTCGGAGATGGTGAGCAGACACAACCGGGATGAAAGCGCTACCCTTGAAGCTGGATTTCAAGAGAAGCATGATCACAAAGGAGCGGCAATGATTTTTGGACTCGAGGCACGGCTGCGCAAATCAGCGGCTCCGCTCCGGATGGGCTTTTCTTACGCGTGCGTTCTGGGAATCAGTGTCCTGGCGGTTGGTTCCCTTTCCGGGTGCAAGAATTTCTGGGCCGCGCCGACCGGTAGCACTGAAATCACCCTGACCAACGGCGGCAATATTGCAGTGACCGCCGGGGCAAGTGGTACTTCAGCTATTACCGTGACGCCAGAAAACTCATGGACCGGGACAGTCACACTGACATGCGCAGTGACAGACAGCATTACGAGCGATGTAAGTCCCGCAACATGCAGTCTTTCTCCGACTTCGGTTTCAATTAGCAGCTCGACAGCGGGTACATCCACTCTCACCGCAACCACCACCGCAACGACTACCGCCGGCGCGTACACCGTTACCGTCACTGGCACAACGACAGATGGTACAACGGCAACAACTCCAGTGTGCGTTGCGGTGGGATCGGGCACTTGCACCTCCAGCGCGAGTGGTACTAGCGGCTTCTTCTATATCCTCAACAGCACCTCAATTTCCGGCTATTCCATCAGCGCTGGCACACTGAACACCTTAGCCAACAGCACATACACTCTGTCTGGCGGCTCCGCAATGGCAATGAGTCCCAGTGGAAACTTTCTTTATGTTGCCTCGGCTAACGGCATCACCCTCTATACCATCAACTCAAGCACAGGTGCCCTGGGGCAGGGGAGCACGCCGGTTTTTGACGACCCACTGGCGGAGGCTATCCAGGTGGATCCTTCGGGCAAGTGGCTGGTGGATGCCTCGGGTGCGGGAACTCTCAATGCTTATCCCATTACTTCCTCGGGCACAGAAGACACAAGCCGCTCAATACAATCGCCCCAGCTGGCAAGCGCCTCGGTTGAGCCGGGCGGCATCGCTATCTCTCCGAACGGGGCGCTGATTGCCGTGGCGCTCGGCTCGAAGGGCACAGAAGCATTTCCATTCGCCGCGGGAAACAGCTCCCCGGTTGGAAGCCCCTACAGCAACCTCCTCACGCCCTATGGAAGTGCCGGCTCTGCGATCGCGGTCGCTATCGACCCCCAAAATCGACTCCTGTATGTTGGCGAAACTGCGGCCTTCCCGAGTTCCACGACCAACTTCAACACCGGCGCTTTGCGCGTCTATACGATCAGCGCTAACTCTCTGACCCCCTTAACCACGACGCCGTACGCGCCCGCCGGAACGGGGCCTCACGCCATTCTGCCCGACTCCACCGGGGCTTATGTGTTTGCGGCTAGTTGGCAATCCGGATCTGCTGGCGTGATCACTGGCTATTCTGTCACCCCCACCGCGCTCACGGCTCTTAGCAGCACAACTGCCACTGGAACTTCCCCCAGCGGGCTGGCTGAGGACAGCACCGGCAACTACGTGCTGGGGGTGAGCAGCAGCGGGCCCACCATCGATGCCTACACATTCAGCGACGCTAGCGGCCAACTGGCTTCCCCAGTTACCAGCTCGATCGTTTCCAGCCCGATTGCCATTGTCGCGGTGCCACAATAGAACGAGTGATCAGTTCTCAGTCGTCGGTGATAAGCAGTTCCCTGCGCGGTCGCATGCAGTGCCGCAGCGTGGTCCATGCGGCTGCTTTCCTCCTACTGATCGGCATCGCGGTGTTGCCCTAGAAACAGCAATCAGTGGCCAGCGGTCAGTGGTCAAGTAGCTTCGGACAGGAATAATCCGCTCCCCGCCGACCGCACACGACCTGCGATGAACAAGCTGTCCTTGCCGGGCAGGCCACTGATAACTGACAACTGACAACTGCACGGTGGTATCCTCAAGAGGACCGCCACTGGCTGTGCTCACGCAATCTCCCATCCCTCTCGTCCCATCGCTCCGACGCTTCGGAGCCTCTGTTCCGTGTTTGCTCATGCTTTGGGTGGTTGCATTCGCATGCGGGTGTACCCGGTTCCATAAGCAGCAGAACGAGACGGTCTATGTGTCTGCGCGCCAGATGTACCTGCATGACCGAGTGGCCGCCGTTTCCAATCGCGTGGCCGAGGTGGTGAACGGACAGCCTCTCGAAGTGCTGGAACGCGGACGCCGGTTTCTGAAGGTCAAGACGCAGAAGAACGAGATCGGCTGGATTGAAGAGCGCGCCGTGATCGACGCCCATGGCTATAAGGCGTTTACCCAGGTTGCGGATGCGCACAAGCAGGACCCGGTCGTGGCCACCGGCGTTCTTCGCGACGACGTCTATCTGCATTTACTTCCCGGCCGGGATACGCAACGCTTTTATCTGCTTCCCGGCAATGCGAAGGTGCAGCTTCTCGTTCGTGCCTCGGTTCCCAAGGCGGGAACTCCGGGGCCGGTGCGGCCAAAGCCTGTGGAAGCAAAACCTCCGCAGGCACCTCAGAGCCCGACTGGCGGAAAGGCTCCATCCGCTTCAAAGACCGCAGCCAAGCAGGAAAGCGCGTCCGAGGCGCCGGCCGCTCCCCCCATCCCCATGGAAGACTGGTGGCTGATTCGCGACGGCGAGGGTCACACCGGTTGGCTGCTTGCCGGCAAAGTAGATGTGGATGTGCCGGACGAGATTGCGCAATATGCTGAAGGCCAGAGAATCGTGGGTGCGTATATGCTCACCAAGGTCCACGACAGCGAGGCCATCACGCCTGACCATCAGGTTCCCGAGTTCGTCACCGTTCTTAGCCCCAACGAGTCCGGCCTGCCCTTTGATTTCAACCAAGTTCGCGTCTTCACATGGAGTTTGAAGCACCACCGCTACGAGACGGCCTTCCGGCTGCACCCGATCCAGGGCTACCTGCCCGTGAAGATTTTCACGCAGACCGTTAAAGATGCCAGCGTGCCGGCGTTCAGTTTCCAACTGGCCAGCGGCCCGAATGTGAGCACCGATCCGGCGACGGGCATCACCCGCCCCGTTGCTCCGCGCACCATCAACTACGAGATGCTCGATACGCTGGTGAAGCGCATTGGGCCGGACATGGCGCCCATTCAAATAGGGCATGTAGAGGGCGAGAAGCCCAAACCGGCCAAGACGGGGAAGAAAAAGGCCCGTTGAGGCTTTCGCCTGAGTTCAGTTCAAAGCCCTAATTCGCGGAGCTGCTTTGTAGCCGCTCGGTGTCCTCCATGGCGGGGCGCCGAATCATGGTCAGCCCGTCCTTGCCCAGAAGATACGTGGTGCCCATGCTTTCGTTCCAAGCTTCTTCTTCACTTGTCTCACGGTGTCCAGAAGTTGCGGCGTCGGGATTCGACGTGTCGACGATGCGGTAATCCCGCGCGACGGGCACCCCGGGGCGCTTCGTTTCACTCGCCATTACAAGCCCAAACCGACGCAGCTTTTCTGCTCCAGTCCCTTCAAGGAAGCTGGTTGCCGGCGAAAGAATGGTTCCTTTCGATATCGTTGAGGGTTGAGGAAGTGTGTTTCACGCTTGTTGAACACAGCCTTTGGGCAAGCCTGGAGCGGGGAAACTACAAGATCCCTCGATCCTAATTGCAGAAATAGATGCCTCCAACGGCTAATCGATGTACTCCCGAGGGCTAAATTCGCCTCCCCTCGTATACCGTCACAGGCGACCCATCTGCCAGGAAAGCGGAATCTGGATCATGCATGAGGATCTGCGCAAGCTTGTCGCCGTATAGATGGACCGCGTTTCCGGTAAAGCTGGCTGCCTTCGCCTTCCACACATTCCATCGCGGATGCTGAACTTCGTATTCGAGGCATCCGCCATCCGGTTGTGCTGCGTAGCCCCAATAGTGCTCGGTGATGAATTGGCTAGCGGAACCATCGGGCGGAAGAAAGCTCGCGCCTTCCGTTTCGACCCGCATGGCGAACTGCTCTTTCCCCCAGTTCCACGCATATTCCGCTTCCGCCACGGCGCCATCCGCACTTGTTTCGATCAGATGCGACATGGGCACGCTTGAATAGTTCTCATTGAAGGCAAATCGCGCGATGGCCGCTACGGCAAATTTGGGCACGAGTTCGCGGATGAACACCACGCCCCGCTTCAATGACCGCTTCACATAAAATCGAAGGTTTACCTCTTCGAATGCCTGATGAAACGGCATCGGGAGTCCACATACCCGCGTGCGATTAAACTCGAAGCCGACCAGACTCACGTAGGTCTTGCCTTCGAATTCATCAAGTTCGGTCCCCGCAGGGACGAAGCGCTTAAGCAGAGAGGGGTCAACCACATAATTCAGCATCAGCAGGTTACGCCACTCCGCGGTCAGGAAGACGCCCGGCTGCTTCGCCAGCTTACCCACGCCGACGCAGCTCCAGTTCCACCACCCGCAGCATCTCCGCCTCGGGGGCCGGTTTGCCGGTCCAGATTTCAAATTGCCGCGCCCCCTGCTGCACAAACATCTCCAAGCCGGTCACCACTGGAATCCCGCGCGTCCGGGCCAGCTTCAGCAGTGGCGTTTCCAGCGGGTTGTAAACTATGTCGAAGACCAGGCCGGCGTTCAGTTCGTTCTCCGCAATCGGCAGCGACTGTTTGTTCCCCGCCATGCCGCAGGGGGTGGAGTTAAGCAGTACATCAAAGTGCTGCTTCGCGAACTGCTCATGCTTCAGGGCCTTGGCCTTCGCTTCTTTGGCCAGCGCGACTGCATTTTCATGCGTGCGGTTGACGACAAACACATCCGCGCCCTGGTCGACGAGCCCAAACACGGCCGCCCGCGCCGCCCCACCCGCGCCCAGCACGGCAACCCGGGCGCCTTTGATCCGCAGCCGCTTCTCCAGCGGCCGAACCACCCCGGCCACATCGGTATTGAAGCCGTATAGCTTGCCGTCGGCGCCCGTGCGCAGCGTGTTACAGGCCTTGATGCGGGCAGTCAGCGGGTCCATGTTGGCCAGGTGCGGCAGCACTTCCTGTTTCAGAGGCATTGTTATGGCCACGCCGCTCAGTGGCAGTTCGCGCACCACGCTCAGCAGGTCGTTCAGGGCGCGAACCTTCAGCGGCAGCAGCACGGCGTTGACGCTCTCGCGGCGGAAGGCGGTATTTTGCATCAGCGGAGAAAGGGAGTGGCCGATAGGGTTACCTGCCACGCCGAAGATGCGTGTCGCCTGGTCAAGATGCTCAATGCGATAGAGCTCATGCAGGCTCCGCGCGGTCGCCTGTCCGGGAGCGGTTGCGCCCGCTTCGGAAGACGCCGCGAAGGTGAAAGCGGCGCCGGCTCTCGGTCCCAGCACGCGGCTCAACAGGCCTTCCTCGCCCATCGCGATGCCCACAATCCGCGCCGAAAGCGAGCGGTCTTCGATCAGGCGCAGCACGGCTAGGTTGTCGGTCAGCGTCCTTGCCGTTGACACCACTTTCACGAACACCGGAGCAAAGGCCTCGATGCGCGCAGCAGCCTGCTCCAGTCCCTTGGTTCGCGTGAAGTCGTGGAAGCTCACCAGCAGCGCCGCGCCTGCGGAGCGTAATTTGGTCAACTGCGACGGGCGCGCCTCCTCGGCGGATTCCACTTCGAGATCGACGATCTGACAGCCGGCCTCGGCCGCCGCCACCAGAATCTCCAGTTCGGAGGTGAGCGACCCGCCGAAGTTGCCGCCAAACGGCTTTCGCCGGCAGGTGGCGATAGCGGTGACGTCGCGATGCCTGGCTAGAAACTCCCGCAGCATGGGAAGCGCGGCGGCGGGTTTGGTGAGCGAATCCAGCCGGAATTCAAGGAACTTCGAGTCACCGAGAGCCGCTTCCGCGCGCTCCAGCATCTCCCCCGGAGACCCACCCTGGATGGCCACGCACAGCTTGCCCACCCGCAGCCTCTGGACCGACGGTGCAGGAACGGAATGAACCGGGTTGGGAGCCTCATGGAGCTTCGGCATCGATTGACGCATCTTAATGGGGATGCGCGACGGATGCAACAAAGATTGAGAGCAATCGCTCCAGCCGCGCCCGTTTACTCATCACGCAGCGTCTTTGCCGGCTCGATATTCACAATGCGCAGTGTCGGCACGGTCGCCGCAAGCAGCGTGACAGCCAACAGGGTCAACACCACGGCGATCACAGTCGGTGCATCGTAAACGCCGACGCCGTACAGCACACTGCGCATGGCCCGTAGCGCGCCCGCACACAAGATCAGCCCCGCCACCAGCCCAATTGCCGAAGCGCGTACTCCAGGCGAGCCCACATGGATCATCGCCTGGCGTACACTCGACCCCAGCGCCATGCGAATGCCGATCTCGCGCGTCCGCTGCGTCACCATGTTTGCCACCAGCGCGAAGATGCCCACGGCGCTCAGCAGCAGGGCCAGGGCGGCCATCGCGCTCAAAAGAGCTACCTCGATCCGCTGGGTGGACAGCGTCTTTGCCTGCAGGCCGGCCATGCTGTAGAAGCCCGAGAAAGGCAGGCTGGGATCGACATTGGTCAGGCCGCGCTGCATTTGTGCGGTCAGCCCCTCCACAGGGCCGTTTGTGCGAACGATCCAACTCGGCTGAAACCATGCATGCACCACGGCCAAAAGTTTCGGGTCAACCTGCGTGGCGAGAACGTAAATGGTTTCCTCCGTCTGCAAAGGCGCGGTTGGGTTCAGGCCCGACGCGAGCTGGATATCGGAGACGACCCCCACGATGACCATGTTCTTATCGATAGTCCGGCCTACCGGGTCCTGGCCGGGGAAAAACTTCTGCACGAAAGTGCGGTTTACCACCGCGACCCGCTGCGTATTGGAGCGGTCGCCGTCAGTGAACGTGCGGCCTGCCAGCAGCGGCATCTGGAGAGTCTCAAAGTACCCGGGCGTGACATAAAGCGCATCAGCTCCCACCACGCGACCATCGGGCAGCGTGACCCCATCGTTCAGCGCGCGCTCATAGGGCAGCGAGAGGCCCACCGCGGCATTCTGGACTCCGGGGATCCGGCGCATAGCCACGACGCTGTCCGTGAGCAGCCTGTTGAACGCGATCGGGTCGTGATAACGCGCATCGTCGAGCGAGGCCTTGGCGGTCATGACACCGTTGGCGTTGAAGCCGGGAGGAAGCGTCTGCAGGTGAATAAGGGTGCGAATAAGCAGCCCGCTGCCGGCAAGCAACACCACCGCCAGCGCAACTTCAGAAGCGATCAGGGCCTGCCGCAGACGAAGCCGATCCCCGCCTGCCACTGAGCGGCTAGCCATTGAGGAACGTAAATCGACCTTGCGGACGGCGAGGACTGGCAGCATGCCGAAAAGCACGCTGGTCAGAAGCGACACACCCAAAGTAAACGCCAGCACGCGGCCATCCAGAGACACACTGGCCACCGGCAGATAGTTCTCTGGTAAGAGAGACAGCAATCCGCGCAACGCCACAAAGCCCACGCCGACACCCGCCAGGCCGCCCATGCAGCCGAGCAGAAGATTCTCGATCCAGAGCTGTTTTTGAATCTGCCAGTGCGAAGCGCCGAGGGCCAATCGCGTTGCGAATTCCGGCATGCGCCGCGCCACACGCACCAGCGTGAGCGCGGCAAGATTGGCACAGGCAATCAGCAGAATGAATCCCGCCGAGAGCAGCAGAGCCAGAGCCTTGGGGCGCAATCCGGCAGCCTGGCCTTGCTGCAACGGGACAGAGTAGTAGGCGGTCCGGGTTCCGGGATGGCGCTGGCTTCGCCGCGCCGCCCACGGCGCCCAGGCGCGATTGATTTCGGCGTCCGCCTGCTGCCAGGTGGCTCCGTCCTTGAGCCGAGTAATCACGGCAAAGTTGGTACCACCGCCTTCGCCGCCGCGGCTGGGTTGCAGGGCCGTGTAGAGATCGGCGTTCATGGGAGTCGTTGCGCCCTCGGGCAAAATACCGATGACAGTGTGCGGCTCACCCTTCAGAAAGATCGTCTGTCCCAGGAGGTTGCGGTCAGCGCCGAATGTATTGCGCCAAAGGCTGTAGCTCAGGATGGCCGTTTTCGGGCCATGGGGACTGTCTTCCACGTCGCTGAAATTGCGCCCCGTGGCAGGCTGAATTCCCAGCACGTCCAGGTAATGGGCAGAAATCCGCCCCGCGTGCAAGTATTCGACTCGTTCGCCGGCCTTTAGATTTACGCCCGAGGCCAACCCACCGGATACCGCGGAGATGAGTGAAGGCGCATTGTCGCGCAGGAGCTCCCACTGCTCCCCGTCGATCCAGGTGCGTCCATCAAATGGCTCCGAGCCCTCGATGCGGGCAAAAATGGCCCCCATGCGCTCCGCATGCGGATAGGGCAAACTTCGCAGCATCAACGCATTCACAATAGAAAAGATGGCGGTGTTTGCTCCGATTGACAGCCCCAGTGTGAAGATTACCGTGAAGGCGAAACCGCGATTGCGGCCAAGCTGCCGCGCTGCAAACCTGAGGTTTTGTCCCAAATTTCCCATTCTCGATCCTCCGGGGAGAAAGATGCTGACGTGGCTGCGCTCAGTTACGCTCGCCGTCCCGCACAAGTTCCGTGCTTGCCTGGTTAACGCAGGATAAAAGCATGAACCCGCCCGGCTGTGGCAACCTAGAAGTTTGAAGGAGTCTGCCCATCATGCCTGCTGAAAATCTGCCCCCCGTTGCCGCAACCGAAGCACTTCACGCCTGGGATGCGGGTGGCGCTGAATCCGCCGAAGCGCTTTCCGCCTGGGTTAGTGCCCGGCTGGCCGCGCACGAGTCCGCGTTGGCCGCCTTGCTGGCCGTTGAAAGCCCGCGCACGCCGGAGAATTCGCTACGCCTTTTTGACCAGGCGATTGAGCATCTGGGGCTGGCTGGTGCGCAGGCGGGCGTGCTCAACTCCGTAGCTCCGGACAAGGGCGTGCGCGATCAGGCACAAAATGAAGCCCAGCGGATCGCGATGGCCGGCAGTGCGCTTAGCCTGAATCGGGCGGTGTACGAGGCGCTGGCGGCCATCGATTTGACGGGCGCGAGCCCAGCCACACAGCACTTTGTGCAGCGCACCCTGCTCGGCTACCGGCTGGCTGGTGTTGACAAGGACCAGGCCACGCGCGACCAGCTGCAGTCGCTGCAGGAAAAGGCCACCATGCTGTCGCTCGAATTCAGCCGGAACATCCAGGAGGGCGGCAAGACCATCGAGGCGACGGCGGATGAACTGGATGGGTTGCCTACCGACTACCTCGCGCGCCATCCGGCGAACGACGAAGGTCGCGTCACCATTACAACCGATCCCCCGGACATGCAGCCGGTGATGACCTTTGCCGCGAACGCATCCCTGCGCGAGCGCATGTTCCTGGCCTACAACACGCGTGCCTATCCGGCGAACCAGAAAATCCTTCTCGACCTGCTGGCGACCCGCCAGGAGATTGCCACGGTCCTCGGCTTCCGCAGTTGGGCCGACCTCGCCACAGCCGACCAAATGATGGGTTCGGCCGCAAATGTCCGTACCTTTCTGGCCAAATTGGACGAGGCCAGCCGCGAGGGCGCAAAGCGCGAGCATGCCTTGATCGTCGGGTTCGCCCGCGAGCGCCAGCCGGAGCTGACAGCCATCGACATCACCAGTCGTGGCTATTGGTATGAGCAGTTCCGCCGTTCGGCCTTCGACTTCGACTCGCAATCGGTACGGCCCTATTTCCCCTACGCGCAGGTGCAGGCCGGGGTCCTTGAAACCGCTGCCCAGCTCTTCAAGGTTGAGTTCCGCCCGTCTGCCGCGTCCGCATGGCACGCTGACGTTTCCACGTTCGACGTCTTTGACGGAGGCCGCGTGGTGGGCCATTTCTACCTCGATATGCATCCGCGCGACGGCAAGGACAAGTGGTTCTCGGCCGCGCCGATTGTCACCGGTTCTCGAGGCCGCGCGCTGCCCGAAGCCGCGCTGATTTGCAACTTCCCCGCCGGAGACGAGAACGATCCGGGACTGCTTCAATATAGCGACGTGGTCACGTTCTTCCACGAGTTTGGCCACCTCATGCACGCCATTCTCGGCGGTCAGACCGAGTGGGCGGGGCTTTCCGGCTTCGCCACGGAGGGCGACTTCATCGAAGTGCCTTCGCAGATGCTGGAAGAGTTTTTCCGCGACGAGAAGCTGTTGCAGGCTTTCGCGAAGCACTATCAGACAGGCGAAGTTCTTCCCTCAGAAACCATCAGGAAGATGAAGCTGGCCGGGGCGTTTGGGCGCGCGGACTGGGTGCGCGCGCAGCTTTACTACACCACCCTCTCGCTCGATCTGCACGATCAGGACCCCGCCAGTCTCGACCTCGACGCGCTCACCGAGCGGCTCTACAAGACGTTGCAGCCCTGGACCTGGCTTGCAGGCAACCGCATGTATGCCAGCTTCGGTCACTTGACCGGCTACTCGTCCAACTACTACACCTATGCCTTTGACAAGGTGATCGCGCTCGACTTCTTTGCCCAGTTCGACCCCGCCGACCTAACCGGCTGCGATGCCGGCACCCGCTATCGCAAGGCTGTGCTTGAGCAAGGTGGGTCGAAGCCCGGACGGCAGATGGTCCGCGACTTCCTGGGCCGCGACGAAGAGTTTTCGGCGTTCAGCGAATGGTTGAATGAGGAGTTTGAAGCGGAGATTCTGGCGGCTCACTGATCCTTCTCTTTCCATCTGCCGCAGCGCGCGATACAACGGGAGGCATAGAGAAAGGCGGAGAGCGCAATGGCCTATTACCACATCGCCCAGGTCAACATCGGCCGAATCCGGGGGGAACTCGACGACCCTATCATGGTGGGTTTTGTGAACCGGCTGGCCGAGATTAACGCCCTGGCTGACTCAAGCCCCGGCTTCGTTTGGCGGCTCCAGACTAACGAGGGCGACGCCACCTATCTGCGTCCTTACGCGAACGAGCAGACGCTCCTCAACATGTCGGTTTGGGAGACAGTCGAAGCGCTCCACCATTATGTTTTCAAGACAGCTCATGTGGAGTTGCTCCGCCAGCGCCAAGCGTGGTTTGAGAAGTTCGCCGGTGTCTACACAACGCTATGGTGGGTGCCCGCCGGCCATATCCCAGGCATCGACGAGGCCAAGAAGCGGCTGGAGCACCTTGAAGCGCACGGTCCAACGCAGTCTGCATTTACCTTCAAGACTCTCCATCCACCGGATGAGGAGTTCCAGCAGCGGATCGACTGGTCCTCGTTTCAGCCTTGTCCAGCGGTGTAGCACGGTTTCATCGCGGACGGAAATGCCGTGAAGGAGCCGCTCAAATGACCGAAGCCGATTTTCGCCGCATCGCGCTCAGCTTCGAAGGCGCTGAACAGGGTTCGCACTTCGGCGCAACCGATTTTCGCGTCGGTGGCCGCATCTTCGCCTCCCTGGCCTCCATCGGCGAGGGCTACGGCAACCTGATGCTGACCCCGGAGCACCAGGCGGCGTTTGTCCTGGAGCAGCCTAAGATCTTTTTGCCCATCGCCGGTGGCTGGGGACGAATGGGCATGACGCATATCCGCCTGGCCACGGCTGACGAGGACACCCTGACCGCCGCGCTGCACATGGCATGGAAGCTGCGCGTCGAAAAGAACAGCAAGTCAGGGAGGAAGACGAGCACTTCAATCAAACAGTCGACCGGGCCCAAGCCAGGCCCTGCAATGGGCCGTTAACCGATTTGAGTTCCCCATCCGATACGATGAATGCATGGCAGACGTTACGGACTTCAAAGGCAAATGGGCGCTGGTCACCGGAGCCAGTGCGGGCATCGGCACGGCGCTGGCACGGGAACTCGCCCTGCACGGCGCAAATCTCATCCTCACCGCGCGGCGCAAGGACCGGCTTGCATCCCTGGCCGCGGAACTGACTGCGAAGGGAGCCGAGGTCCGCATCGTAGTCGCCGATCTCAACGATCCTGCCGCTCCGCAGCAGATTTATGACGCCACAGAAGGCGCGGGCCTTGCCGTCGACATTCTGATCAACAACGCGGGCCTGGGCCAGTTCGGCGCCTTCGCCCAAAGTGAAATCGAACAGGAACTGAGCCAGGTGCGGGTCAACTGCGAGGCCGTGGTGCGCCTGACGCGGCTCTTTGTTCCGCGGATGGTCGACCGCAAGCGCGGCTGGATCATGATTCTGGCTTCAACCGCCAGCTTCCAGCCAGTGCCCTATATAAGCACCTACGCAGCCACCAAGGCGTTCGACCGCATGTTTGCGCTCGGAATTGCTGAGGAAGTGGCCCGTTTCGGGGTGAAGGTGACGACGCTGTGCCCAGGGCCGACCGAGAGCGAGTTCTTCGATGTGGCCCGCGCGGGGAGCTTGAAAACCAGCGACACGCAATCGGCGGAGGACGTGGCGCGCATCGGGGTCGCCGCCCTGGCCCGTGGCCAGCGCGCGATCGTTCCTTATTTCAGTGGATGGTTTACATCGCTGCTGGTGCGTGTGCTCCCCACTGGCCTGATCACGCACTTCGTGGAAAAATCCGCGCGAAAAGCCGCCTACTCCGCCTGACTGCGGAGCCGGTTCTTGTACTGTCATCTATGGTCTGCGTCAGTCCAGCTCCCGCACCCAGATATTCCTGAAGCTGAGCGGCTCGCTCTTGTCGCCATGAGCCTGCAGCTTGATGGGCGCGCGGTCATAGGCCTTATAGAACGGCTTGCCGATGTACAGGGTCTGCCCTTTCAATTCGAAGTGATTCTGCACCAGCACGCCGTTGAAGAAAGCCGTCACATAGGCCGGTGACTTCAGCGAGCCGTCCTCGTTGAAGCGCGGGGCGGTCCAAACAATGTCGTAGGTCTGCCACTCACCGGGCTTGCGCCCCGGGTTCACCAGCGGCGGGCTCTGCTTGTAGATGCTGCCACCCTGCCCATTCACATAGGTTGGGTTGTTGTAGGAATCAAGCACCTGGAGCTCGTAGCCGTCGTCGCCCGGCCCGGTAGAGGCCAAAAAGACTCCGCTGTTTCCGCGTCCCTGACCGCTGCCGGTAATGTTCTCCGGGATGCGCCATTCTACGTGGAGCTGGTAGTCCTTGAACTTCCGCTTGGTCTCGATATTGCCTACGCCGTGCGCCTTCGACACGGTCAGAATGCCGTCATGCACCACCCATTGGGCTGGGGTGTGGTCCTGGGCCGAGACCCACTCGTCCTCGTTGCTGCCGTTAAAAAGGATGATCGCGTCCGAGGGCGGTGCAGCTTCGGTTGCGCCCGGTGTCACAACCGCAGGCACAGGCGTCCATACTTCGGTATCTTCCGGTTTAGGCTTTTCCGGCTGTTGCGCGGAAACGGCGGCGGCCACGGAGGTCATGGCTGCCAATGCAAGGAGGCGAGAAAATGGGGTGCTCATAGACGGTTTTGAGAATACACCCCGAAGGTCAGGTGCGCCAGTCAGGTCATCGATGACCTTTTCGTGGCTGATTGCTCATAAAAATGAAATACTTGCACATTGATTGTAAAACTCTGGTCCGCTTCAAAAAAAATCGCAAAACCTTTTTCCCAGGTCAGCAACCTTTTCCCGAAGTTTGCATCTGACTTAATAACAAGCAGAGGCTTCCTCGAATTTCAGTCCCTCCAAAGAAGGTATCCATTCCTTTTTGAAGATCCTTCATTGGATCTCTTCTCAAATCTCCCCCCTGGACCCCCTACCTCAAAAGCCTCTCGAGCGGGCCTGCCGGAAGGCAGGCCCATTCGCTCACCCGAGCGAATGGAATTTACAGTCCCTGAAATGTCCGGACAGCTAGAATCTTTATTAGATGCCCACTTCCTCCACCCCAATTCCTCCTATAGACCCGGAATTCGCTCCCATCGACACCCTTTTTGAGCAAGCGGGCTTGATTCGCAACCTGCGCGGAAAGGCCGGCGCCGTTTCGCTGCGCGGCCGCAACCGGCCGCAGCGCGGCGAGCCGGACGAGTTGCCGCAGCAGCCTCCGGTTCCCAACGTTGCCCCCAACGGCGTGCAATTTCTTACGGTTGCCGCTTGGCGGCTTCCTGCCGCGACGAAGCAGGGAGGGCAGAAGGGAGACCGAATCCAGGGAAATCGAATTCAGGACTGGCTTTGGCACGGTTTCAGCACCCGCAGGGGCGGACTGAGCCGGGCCTACTGTCCAGAGGATGCGCCAGGCGAATTGAATCTTGGATTTACGGCCGACGACGACCGCAACTTGGTAGCGGCAAACCGCAGGTTGCTAGCCGAGGCGGTTACTGGCAGCGCGGACACCCCCCTCGTGACCCTCCGCCAGATTCACTCCAGTGTGCTGGTGCATTGCATTGCAGCGGGCGCGGCGCGGGAGACCCCCTGTAAAGGAGACGGCCTGATGACTGACCAGCCCGGCATCCTGCTGGGCGTGCAGACCGCCGACTGTATTCCGGTTCTGATCGCCGACCGCAAACGGCATGCGGTTGCTGCCTTCCACGCCGGATGGCGTGGTACGGTGAAGCGGATTGCGGAGACTGGCGTGGGTCGTATGCGGATTGAGTTTGGGTCCCGGCCGGAGGACCTCATTGCCGCCATCGGTCCCGGCATCGGCGTTTGCTGCTATGCCGTGGGAGAGGAGATGCTCTCCGAATTCGAATCGCAGTTCGCCTATGGCCGCGAATTGTTCCGCGAGGTTTACTCCGTCGATGCGGTCCGGACCAAATACCCAATGCTCTTTCTTACCCAGCGGGCGCCCGGCCACTCGCCCATCGGCCCCGGCATTCACGTGGACCTGGTTGAGGCCAACCGCCGTCAATTGCTCGATGCGGGGCTAAAACCGGGCTCCATCCGAATCACCGGCGGCTGCACCAACTGTCACACCGACCTGTTTTTCTCGCACCGCGCCTCAAAAGGGCATGCGGGGCGGATGATGAGCGTGATCGGCATCCGCCCGCAATCATCCCGTTAACCCCTTCTTCGCGGAATCTTCGAACACTCTGGACATCCGCCGCCTCTCAGCAAGTGGAGGGCAATCTTGAACAGCCGCACCCACGAAGCGCATCTGGTTCTCCGTTGCCAGGTTGGGGACCGCGAGGCGCTGGAAGAGTTGCTGCGGGGCGTTCAGGCCGTCCTCTACCACTACATCCGCCGCCTCGTCGGCCCGGACGGCGCGGAGGATGTGCTGCAGGATGTCTTCCTCGAAATCATCCGCCATCTGCGGGCGCTCGAGGAGCCGCAGTTCTTTCGTGCCTGGACTTACCGCATTGCCACGCGCGCCGCGTTCGCCTTTCTGCGCCGCCGACGATTGTGGCAGGTGAGGCACGAAGAAGACGTGGAGATGGAAGAACTTCCCATCGGTCTCGAAGAAAGCTCGGCAATCCTCGTCGCGCAACTCCATCTCCTTCTGGATCAGGTTTCACCGGCAAGCAGGGCCGTTCTGGCGCTGCATTATCTTGAAGACCTCACCATCCAGGAGGTCGCCGCCATCCTGCAACTCAGCGCGGGCACGGTCAAGTCGCGCCTCGCATATGGGCTGAAATGTTTACGAACCGCAACCGAACGAAGGGGTGAACCTCATGACGGAAGCCTATGAAAATGTTCTCCGCAAATCACTGGATATTGCCGACCGCAGGCAGAAGCTGGGGAAGGCGTCGAAACTGTCGCTGATTCTTGGAATCGCGTTCCTCTTTGTGGGAGAGGTAATTATTGTGCCCGCGATGATGAACTTGAGAGCTATCGACAAGGGTTATTCGATCTATGTGGTGACGGTTGTGGCAGGCGCCCTTTTCATCGCCGGGCTGGCCCTTGTTGTCATCGCTGTATCTCACCGGAATACTCTACTGATCCTGCGCGCCATTCAGTTGGCTTCCGAGACACCGGAGACGGCAGTGGCCGCTTCGGTTGGACTCTCAGGCAAGCGGGATGCCTGAATCCTCTTCTAGCCCTGGTCGAAGAACAAGGTCCGCGGCGGCGGCCGCCGCCCGATGATACGATGATGGGCGGTCCGACACTGAAACTTCCGGAGGGGTAACCTGCCATGGGCGATGCCAGCGCGGCGGAGCCAGAGCACGCGGGAAAGAGAAGAGGCGGCGCGATCGGTGACGCCGCTGCGGTCCTGTTCGGCGCGCTGATGCTCTCCTGGCCCGCCCTCTACAACGGCTTTCCGCTTCTCTATCCAGATTCGATGACCTACCTCGACGACGGCCGCATCGTGGCGCGCGCCGTCTTCCTGCACCAGCTTTCGGATTACTACGGCATGCGGTCGTTCTTTTACAGCCTGGGTATTCTGCCGTTCCATTGGAATATCTCGCCCTGGCCCATCGTGGCGCTGCAATCGCTGCTGGTGGCCTGGGTCCTCTGGCTCGTGGTGCGGACGGTCGCCACCCGGCGCACCGTCCGTTGTTACCTGGTGATCGTTTTTCTGCTCAGCATGCTCACCGGGGTCAGTTGGTATTCCGCCTTCATCATGCCGGACATTCTTGGTCCTCTGGTCTATCTTTCGATATACCTGCTCGTTTTTGCGCCGGAAACCCTTTCCCGAGCCGAGCGCTTTTCCCTCTATCCAATCGCCGTCTGGGGCATCACCGCACACACCACGCATCTCATGCTGGCCGCCGGGCTCTGGCTCCTTCTTGTCCTGTTTGCAGCCTTCGAGCGCCGCCATCTCCGGTACCGCTTGCGTTCTCTGGCGGAGGTTGCAGCCCTGCTTGCCGTTGCGGCAGGGGCGCAGTTGGCCCTCCACGGCTATCTCTATGGAAAGCCCTCGCTCAACGGCGAACACCCACCCTACCTGATGGCCCGCATCCTCGGCGACGGCACCGGTCGCAAATATCTCGATCAACACTGCCCCCAGGTGCAGTGGGCCATCTGCAAGCATCTTGGTCAGCTTTCCGGCGACTCCGACGATTTTCTCTGGGGTCCCGATGGAGCTTTCGCCTCCGCCTCCGACGACGACCAGCAGCTGATGTCCCAGCAGGAGATGCCCTTTGTGCTGGCTACGGTGCGTGCTTATCCCCGCGAGCAACTGGCGGCCTCGGCGGCCAACTTCTGGGGCCAGTTGAGGTCTTTCGGCATTTATGGCTTTGACCCTAGCCCATATATTCTTGACAACTTCGCTACGACCCTCCCCAGGGCGCGCGCCAGCTACTCCGCCAGCCGCCAGGCAAGGGGAACTCTTCAGCTCGATCTGCTGACGGATGTCCAGCTCTGGACGGTGCTCCCCTCACTCGGGATCATTGCAGTGTCGATTCCGTTGCTTTGGCGGCGCTACTCGCTTCGGCTCGCTGGGCTCAGCCTAGTCGTGATCTCCATCGTTCTCGCCAATGCTTTCGTCTCCGGTGTCCTTTCGGTTGTCGACGATCGCTACGGCTGCCGCGTCATCTGGCTTATTCCGCTGCTGGCTGCGATCTTCATACTGGACGTGCTCAACCGCTGGAAGACGCCGAAGGGAACTGGCATTGAAGGCCGCCAAGTCAAAGAAACCTGACGGCCGTCCATGCTGAATGTTTTTTGGAAGGGGTGCGAAATTCCAGGGACCGGGAATGTCGCGTCGGCCCATGAGAGCCGGCGTCGCGTTGCTAGGAGGCGGCGGCTGCCTCGTCCGGATTCACCAGGTCGCGGAGTTCCTTGGAGGGCTTGAAGTAGGGCACGCGCTTAGCTGGAACCTCGACGCGCTCTCCCGTTTTCGGATTGCGTCCAATGCGCGGATTGCGCTGACGAATGCGGAAGGAGCCGAAACCGCGAATCTCAATCTTGTCTCCGCCTTGCAGGGCGCCGATCACGGAATCGAAAATGGTCTCCACGATGACCTCACCGTCGCGACGGGTCAGGTCGCCAAGTCCGGTCACCTTTTCCACCAGGTCTGCTTTTGTCATATCCTTTGCCTCCGCTCACAGCATAACCGGATTGGGCTCGACAGGGGGGTAAAAAGAACGATTCCCCTTGGGAGTCGGACCCCGCTATCTCTTCTTCTCACGAAAACTCAGGCGCGGATGCTATTTCACCGAAGAAATTGCGTCCAACCTGTGCGCCGCTGAAGTATATGATGGCGAGAGTCTCTTTGAAAATCAAGTCGTGGGAGTGTAAACGCTTCCCGGACGGTGATCGGCAACGTGACCCAATATCCGAAGTACAGTATCGTGATTCCCGCCTTCAACGAGAGCGCGCGCATCCCCGCGACGCTGCGCTCTGTGTTGGGCCACATTCACGCGCAAGGCTGGACCGCGGAAGTGATCGTGGTCAATGACGGCTCCCGGGATGCGACCGCCCAGGTCGTTGCCGATTTTGCGAAGAGCAACCCGGAAGTCCGCTTGATTGAAAACCCCGGCAACCGCGGGAAGGGCTACAGCGTGCGTAACGGACTGCTGCAGGCGCTGGGAGAAGTGGTGATGTTCACCGACTCCGACCTTTCGGCCCCCATCGAGGAGGCCGATCGCCTGTTTGCCGCCATTGCCGACGGTGCGGACATCGCCATCGGCTCGCGATGGCTCGAAAAAGGCCGCCAGACCCACCGCCAGCCGTTTTATCGCCAGTTTTTCGGCCGCTGCTTCAATGCCGTCACCCGCGCCGTCATGGGCCTGCGTTTTGCCGATACCCAGTGCGGCTTCAAGGCGTTTACACGCGCCGCGGCACAGACGGTCTTCCAGTTGCAGACCATCGAGGGATGGGGCTTCGATCCGGAGATTCTCTTCATCGCAGTCAAACGCGGATACCGGGTGGAGGAAGTGCCCGTAAGCTGGGCCCACGACGAGCGCACGCGGATGAGCTACCTCAAGGACGGCATGAAAATGCTGGAAGAGATCGCCATCATTCGTTGGAATGCCTTCCTGGGACGCTACAACAAGAAGGTCGAGCACATTCATCGCGCCCCGCAAGCCCGTTAGCCGGAGTCGCCTATGGGTGCAGCTGAACTGGTCCGCATTACCGCATCCGCCATATTCGTGTTGGTGGTGGCGCTGATTGTCTGGCGACGCTGGCGAAGACGCTGAGATGCACAGCACTTTCTTTCCTCCATCCATCGAAAAATCCTCTGGAATCCGTCGCTTGGGGAATGGTAGGGTGAAAGCAAATCCACTGGAGGTCGTGTGCGCACTGTTTTCCTGTCCAGACCGCTCGAATGCCGGCCCCGCCCGCGCAGGCAGGGCGCATTCCGGCTGGCAATGCTGGCCGCCGCATTTCTTTTGCTCGTTCTTCCCGCGGCCACGGTGCCGGCCCAGTCATTCGACGCCACGAATCTTCGCCAACCAACGGACCTTGCCGCAACCTGGCTGGTTCATGGTGGAGATGATCCGGCCTACGCCCAACCCGGATTCGACGATAGCGGGTGGACACGCTTCAATCCCGACGGTTCCTTGAAGAGCGTGTTAGGGAACAGCGCGCCGGAGGTGGTCTGGTACCGGCTTCATGTGAAGGTGCAACCCTCGCAGTTGGGGCTGAGTCTCTCTGAGTTCTACCTGTCCAGCGCCTTTGAGATTTATGCCAACGGTCAAAAGATTCTTGCCAACGGGCGCGTGATGCCTTTCGCGGCGTTTACCTTAGGCGGCCGGCTTCTGGCCCGGATTCCGGACAAGGAAATTGCCACCGGGTCAGTGGTGATTGCGGTCCGAACACACATCTCGAAAGGTGAATGGGGAGACACCCATCCAGGTCTCTATTCGTACAACCTCACAATCGGGCAGGAGTCCCAGCTTCGAGAGCACAACTGGCTCACGGTGATTGGCCAGAATGCGCCGGCGTGGATGACCAACGTGCTGGCGCTGGGGCTCGGGATTGTTGCCTTGGCGCTGTTTTCCGCGCAGCGGCAGCACTTGGAGTATTTGTGGATCTTCTTGCAGATGTTCGCGACAACATGCATATTGCCGCTCATCTGGTATGAGTACTTCCACAATGTTCCGGCCAACTGGGACCTGCTGCGTCAGCCCTTGTCGATTGCGAGCTCGATCTTCGTCATCCTGATGTATTTTGCATTCCTGCGTCTGCGCTTTGGACGGTGGATCCAGGTGATTTGCGCGGTCGCCATGGCCGGGCAGTTGCTCTCGCAGATCGCCCAGTTGCACGGGGCTGTCTCGCGTGTGTGGGCCGTCCTTGCCCTGTTCCCGCTTGTAGTCCTGATTGCGGGCGTAGTCCCCGCGCTGCTCATCGTGCATTGGCGCAAGGGCAACCGCGAAGCGGGGATTCTGCTCATCCCTTGCGTTCTGCAGAGTCTTGCGCTTTATGCGCAAATCATTCTCTTCTTTTTGGCGCAGATTCCCGCTATGGTCCCCGAGGTGGACCGGATAGGCATAGCCCTTTTCCAGCATCCCGCCGGACCCTTCCAACTGAATCTTTACCAGTTCACTGAGCTGTTTTATCTGCTTTCACTGGCCATCATTATGGTCCTGCGCTCCACGCAGGTCAGCCGCCAGCAAGCCCTGCTTGAAGGCGAAATGGCGGCGGCGCGCGAGGTGCAGCAGGTGATTCTGCCTGACGAAATCGAGACAGTTCCCGGCTTCAGCGTAGACAGCGCCTATCAGCCTGCGCAACAGGTCGGCGGGGACTTCTTCCAGGTTCTTCCCGCGCCCGAAGGTGGATTATTGCTCGTTGTAGGCGACGTCGCCGGCAAGGGGCTGCCCGCGGCCATGTTGGTTTCGGTTCTCGTGGGAGCCATCCGCGGCGTGGCTGAGTACACCTCCGAACCGGCGGAACTGCTCGCCAACCTGAATGAGCGGCTCGTGGGCCGCGCCGGCGGCGGCTTCTCCACCGCCCTGGTGGCGCACATCAGCGCAGAAGGAGCCGTTACCGTAGCCAATGCGGGGCATCTTTCCCCCTATCTCGACGGCCGGGAGGTGGAGTTGCCGGGAGCGCTGCCTCTGGGAGTCAAGTCAGCCGCGCACTATGAGACAACCCACTTTCAACTTGCCCAGGGCAGTCGGCTAACGTTCTATTCCGATGGCGTGGTAGAAGCGCAGAATCAGCACGGCGAGCTGTTCGGTTTCGAGCGCGGGCGAGCCATTTCCACAAACCCGGCAGCCGTGATTGTGGAAGCTGCAAAAGAATTCGGTCAGGCCGACGACATCACCGTCGTGGCTATCACTCGCCAGGTCGCCATCGCCAACGCCGCTTGAGACGTTTTCTTTCCGGGTTCCCGTCGGTCGGATGCTAGAGTGAATCGAACGAGGAGACGGCTCGAACCCATGGCTTTCTTCAACTCTGTGCGCCGTTGCGTGTGTTCCACCTTGGCGGCTGCGTCTTTCTTGCTGCTCCTTCTCGAGATTGTGCCGACTGCCCATGCACAAAATGCCAACGCAATCTTCGACGCCACCAGTCTGCGAGAGCCGGCCGATCTTGCCACCAACTGGCGCGTTTACGCAGGAGACGACCCTGCCTTCGCCGGTGTGGACTTCGACGACTCACAATGGACGTCCTTTGATCCCCACAAACCGATTACCACGCTTTTTCCCCATAGCCATCCGGAAGTCATCTGGTATCGCCTTCGCGTCAAGGTCAGTCCCAATCAAACCGGCCTTGCATTGAGAGAGAGAGACATTTCCAGTGCCTTTGAAGTGTATGTGAATGGCGAACGGCTGATAGCCTCCGGTCAGATTGCGCCCCATGTCCCGTATACCTCCAGTTCAAGAATCCTGAAAGGCATCCCAGATCGCCTGCTGGCTTCGGGATCGCTACTCATCGCCATGCGTGTTTATTTCTCCAGGGTCGACTGGGTGAGCATCCAGAATCCAGGCTACTATGCCAACAATCTCACCATTGGCCAGCAGGACACACTCTACCGCGATGATTGGCTTGCCATCATCGGTCAAAATACCTTCGACTGGATCGACCGCCTTTTGTTAATTGGGCTCGGTATCGTGGCTCTTTTATTGTTCTCGGCGCAGCGCAACCAAACCCAGTATCTGTGGATCTTCGCATTGGGGGCCCTTCAGCTCGGGGAAAGTGTCTTACCCTTCATATCCGTATTCCACAACATTCCTGTTATGTGGAACCTTGCAATGGTTCCTTTTCGACTCGTCTCTCCGTTCATATGGGTCTCGTTCTATTTCTCTTTCGTTCATCAGCATATCGGCTGGCGCTGGCGACTCTGTCTGGCCGTTGCTGGTCTCGCAAACGCATATAGCGGCCTGGCGGGCTTATACCTGTTTGCCGTTACGCTGCCGCTTCAGTTGATTGGCAATCTCCCCTTCATCATCCTTCTCTCAGTTGTCGTTCCCATCGTCCTCGCCGTTCATATGCGGCGCGGTAATCGCGAGGCGGGCATTCTCCTCATTCCCGTAGTCCTTTTCAGCCTCTATATCTATGCTGAAGTCGCTTTCTCTACGATGTTTCAATTTCCCGCCTTCCGCCTCTTCGCGCTCCGCGGCCTGAATTTCATCGACCGGTTTCCCGCCGGTCCATTTTCTCTGTCGCTCAACGATGTTTCGGGAATCCTGTCAACCCTCTCGCTGGCCATCATCATGCTGCTCCGCTCCGCCAATTCGAGCCGGCGGCAGGCGCAACTTGATAGCGAACTGGCGGCTGCGCATGAGGTACAGAAGGTTCTCCTACCCGAGCATCGTGGCATCGTCCCAGGGTTCACGATCGAGTCCGTCTATGAGCCGGC
This sequence comes from Occallatibacter sp., assembly GCA_049514915.1. GTDB lineage: Bacteria > Acidobacteriota > Terriglobia > Terriglobales > Acidobacteriaceae > Telmatobacter. Next base: position 50,292 of record JBEKUP010000003.1, read on the forward strand.
GCAACAGGTAGGCGGCGATTTCTTCCAGATATTGCCGGCGGCGGAAGGTGGCATGGTGATCGTAGTCGGGGACGTGGCGGGCAAGGGGCTTCCCGCCGCCATGCTGGTTTCTGTGCTGGTGGGAGCGATTTGTGGTCTAAGCGAGTACACGCAGGATCCTGCCGAACTTCTGATCGGCCTGAACGAGCGGCTTGTCGGCCGCTCCGGCGGAGGCTTTTCTACGGCCCTTGCGGCGCACATTACCGCGGATGGACGCGTGACAATGGCCAACGCCGGCCACCTGTCGCCTTATCTCGATGGGAAAGAAGTGGAGTCGCCCGGCGCTCTGCCGCTTGGTGTGGCGGCGGGGTTGCGCTATGAGACGACCCAGTTCCTCATTGAGCCTGGCAGCCGCCTCACGTTCTACTCCGACGGAGTGATCGAAGCGCAGAACCAGAAAGGCGAACTCTTCGGTTTCGATCGCGGCCGCGAACTTTCAATGGAGCCGGCAGCGGCGATTGTGGAAGCAGCCAAGAAATTCGGACAGGAAGACGACATCACCGTCGTCACCATCACTCGCGCTGCTGCCATTGCAACCGCTGCATAAACTACCACGTTTCTATGGCCTGATTTCGACCGGCGTTCCGACCGGAACAAGATCCCAGATCTCGTCGATCTCCTCGTCGGCGACGGCGACGCAGCCAAGAGTCCAATCGTAGAGCCGGTGCGACGCCCCCAGCATACCCATGCCGTTCGGCAGCCCATGAATCATGATGGCTCCGCCGGGTGAAACTCCCAGCCGAGCCGCACGCTGCCGATCATCCGCATTGGGATAGGAAATATGCAGCGCGCGGTGATAGTGGCTTTCCACATTGCGTGAGTCGATCACGTAATGGCCTTCCGGCGTGCGCCCGTCGCCCTCCTGTTGCTTGGGCGCAAGACCGCCCCGCCCCAGCGCGACCTTATACGTCTTGATGACCTTGCCGCCTGCCAGCAACTCCAGCACATGGTCCTTCTTCAGGATCAAGACGGAGTCGGCCCTCTGTGTCCCAGCAGGCTCGGTCCCGGCAAATGCGCGGCCTGGGGCCCACGCCCCGCTCAATACGAATAGGAGCGCGATTCCCGAGATGATTCTGCGAGAATTCATTGGTTCGAATTACTTTAACTCATTTGCCAAATGCGACAGACTCGCATCGCCCTCCAATCAATGCGATCCAAGAGTGACACAATGTATCTACAGGAGGGAGTATGCAGGCTCAAGTGCTCAAGTGTGGAAATAGCTTGGCAGTGAGGATTCCGAAGCCCATTGCGGACGACGCTCAATTGCAGCTTGGCGACCCACTGGAGATTGCTGTTGCCGCCGATGGCGTTGTGCCGATACACCGGGTAGGAGAAATCCCTATGCTCGCCCAACTCGTTTCTCAGATCACCCCGGAGAATCGCTATGCGGAGATTTCCTCAGGGCCAGAGATTGGAAGGGAAGCTGTTGAATGGTGAGCCAGTATGTTCCGGATACCGGGGACATTGTCTTTCTCGACTTCGATCCCCAGGTTGGCCGGAAACAGGCTAAGCGCAGACCCGCCCTCGTATTGACTGACTTACGCTACAACCGGGCCCGCGGTCTGGCTGTTGTTTGTCCCTTGACCAGCAAGGTTAAGCCGTACCCCTTCACGTTGCCCATCACAGTTGGAAGCGTGGAAGGGGTCGTGCTAATCGATCAACTGAAGAGCATGGACTGGGTCGGCCGGGGAGCGGAATTTCACTCCAAAGCTCCGGCAATCATGATCGCCAAGGTGCGCCAATACATTGCAGTTTTGCTGCAAATTCCAACCAGGTAATGGTGGGCGGCTGAGGTTTGTGGATTCCCATATCCCCCAGGCGGAGTTTGGGGCGCCCGGCTCCATCCTTCACAACTCGGGTGTAATATCGGGCATGCACGAGGAAGATTGAATGGCCCGATTGCGAATTGTTTTTACGCCAATATTCCTGCTTCTCTTCCTGAGCGGACTCGCCGCACAAATCAGTGCTTCGCCTGCTACGGACGACGACCGCAAACACGCTCTCAAACTTTACGATCAGAACAAGTTCACAGAGGCCCTCCCCCTGCTGGAAAAGCTTGCCGTCGAGCTTCCCCAGGATTTGGTAATCCAGGAACGGCTGGCGTCCACAGTCTTCGTTACCTCGGGCGGCATTGAAGATCCCGAACAGCGCAAGCAACAGAGGTTGCGGGCCCGCGCGCTGCTGCTTCACGCCAGGGAAATGGGAGACAATAGCAATCTGCTCCAGGTTCTTTTGGATGCGATTCCACCGGACGGAAGCGAATCCTCCTTCTCCCCGGATACCAAGGTCGAGCAGGTCATGCGCAAGGCCGAATCCGCATTCGAGTCCGGCGACCTCGGTATGGCTGTCGAAGGCTACACCCAGGCGCTGGTGCTTGACCCCAAGCTCTATTTAGCGGCCCTGTACGGCGGCGATACGCTCTTCAAGATGAAGCAGTACGACAAGGCCGGCGACTGGTTTGCTCAGGCCATCGAGATCAATCCCAATGTGGAGACCGCTTATCGTTACTGGGGCGACTCCCTGATGGCCGAAGGCAAAATGAGCGATGCGCGGGCAAAGTTCATCGATGCGGTCGTGGCCGAGCCATACACCAAGAAATCGAACATCGGTATCCAGCAATGGGCGGAGCGGAATAAGGTAGGCTTTACCGTGCCGCGCATTCAGTCGCCGAATTCGATTAAGCCAAACGAAAAAGGCATAACGCTGACCGTAGACCCCACCACTCTGGACAGGAACGATGGCAGCAGCGCCTGGATGATCGCCGACATGAGCCATATGCTATGGCAAAGCGAGAAGTTCAAGAAGGAGTATCCCGACGAAAAGGAATACCGCCACTCTCTGAAAGAAGAGACGGAGAGGCTTGATCTCGTGGCGGAAGCTTTAGAGCAGATGATCAAGGATAAGAAGGTCAAGAATCTTGACCCGAATCTTGCCATGCTGCTGAAATTGAAGGAGTCCGGGTTGGTCGAGGCATACATCCTGATTTCTGCCGCCGACCAGGGGATCACCCAGGACTATGCTGCCTATAGGGAGCAACACCGTGATAAACTGCGCCAATATCTTGACGAGATTGTCGTGCCCAAACTGTAGAGCCTCCGGATGTCCCCAATCAGGATTTTCAGACCCGGGAATCCATGAACCTCCTCCCGCTACGAAGCCCTATTACGCTGTAGCCGCGTTAGCCTCAACCTGCAGTCCCCGCGCCTCAATCTCAAACTCGCGAATCTTGTACTTCTGAATCTTTCCCGACAGCGTCGCCGGAAAATCATCCACGAACCGGATGTGCTCGGGAATTTTGTAGTAAGCAATCTGTCCCTTGCACCACTCCCGAATCTCTTCCTGTGTCGCCTCCACCCCTGGCCGCAGCCGCACCCACGCCGCCACAATTTCCCCCAATCGCGCATTCGGAATGCCCACGACCTGCACTTCATCCACCTTGGGATGCGTGTAGAGAAACTCCTCCACCTCGCGCGGATAGATGTTCTCCCCGCCGCGGATAATCACATCGCGCGAACGCCCGGTCAGGTGAATGCAGCCATCCTCATGCATGATCCCAAGGTCGCCGGTATGCAGCCAGCCGTCCGCGGCAATCACGGTCGCCGTGCCTTCCGGGTCGCCATCGTAGCCCTTCATCACCGCGTATCCCCGTGCGCACACTTCGCCCTGCTCGCCTACCGGCAGCGTCTCGCCCGTCACCGCAGAAACAATCTGGATCTCGGTTTGCGGCATCGCTCGTCCCACGGTTTTTACGCGGATTTCAATCGAATCCGCCGCGTCGCTCATCGTCACCACCGGCGACGTCTCCGTCTGCCCGTAGGCAATCACCGGTTCGCGGCAATGCATCTCGTCCAGTACCCGCTTCATCAACTCCACCGGACACGGCGCGCCGCTCATCATTCCAGTTCTAAGACTGGTCAGGTCATAACTCGCAAAGTCCGGCAGCGCCATCTCCGCCACGTACATCGCCGGAACGCCATATACCGAAGTCGCTCGCTCGTCATGCACGGTTCTCAGCGTCGCCCGCGCATCAAAGGTCCAGTTCGGCAGCAGGATGGCAGCCCCTGAATTCACCGAGCTCATGGTCCCAATCACGCATCCGTAGCAATGAAACAGCGGCACCGGCAGGCAAATCCGGTCGTGCTCCGTGTAGTGGAATCCCTGCGCCAGAAACTGCCCGTTGTTCACAATGTTATGGTGCGTCAGCATCACGCCCTTCGGCAGCCCCGTGGTGCCGCTGGTGTATTGAATATTCGCCACGTCATCCACACCCACGTGTGCCGGCAATTCGCCCGGCTCATCCAGCAGCGTCGGCCATTCCGGCGAGTCGAAATAGATGGTGTGCTGCAACTCCAGATCAAGCCCATGTCGCGCTCGCCCCAAAATCTCTTCGTAGTCCGCGCGCTTGTCCTTATGCCATAGAAATAGCGCCTTCATGCGCGATTTTTTCAACGTGTACTGCAACTCGTGCGAGCGGTAAGCCGGGTTCACGTTCACCAGCGCCGCCCCCGCCCGCGCGCATCCCATGTGCATCACAATCCACTCAATGCAGTTGGTCGACCACAGCCCCACACGATCCCCACGCCGAACGCCGAGCGACCAGAGCCCCCGCGCCGCGCGATCCGCTTCCTCGCTCAGTCCAGCCCACGTCAGGCGCTTCCCTTGATGGCACGAGGCCACGGCCAGCCGGTCCGGAAAGCGCTCCGCTGTCCGGCGCAGCAGGTCGCCAATGGTCAACTCCAGCAGCGGCCGATCCGGTCCCCGCGCATAGCTCAAGGTACGAGTGTCAACTTCAACCTGCATAGTTCAAGCCTTCAAAACAACGAAGCGAAGTGTACACCCGCGCACCTTGCAGTTCCGTGTGATCCAGCACACATACTCGCATGCTGATCCACCGCCGCGTCCAAATCGAGGCCCTACGCCTAGGCTTCAATAACGCAGCCCAAGCCGCATGGGAAACTCCTCTTCGTCATCTTCCAGGTGAACCAGCCCGCAATGTTCCGTGATCACTGCCCGATGCCGATGCCGCAGCAGAAGATGCGTGCCTGCGATAACTGCTGCAGCCAGCAAGGCGTGCGTCCAGCCAGCCTCAATCCACGGGCTCGCCGCCAGCGGAAGCGTCACTACCAGCGGCAGAAACGCGAAGTACTTCAGCACCGTAAAGGCCAGGTTCGGCTGCTCCCTTCCCGTCTCTCCCGTGAAGGCAACGTACTTCACGTTCAGGAAAAGCAGATCGGTGAGCAGCAGGCACATGCCGGCCGCCATCACCATCCGTCCCGTGATCGACGGCCAGCCCCGCAGTTCGAGTGGAGCAATCCATTGAAATGCGAATAGCGCCGCGAAGGTAGCCATCACCGCCCAAAGCAAAACCCAGGTCCTCGCCGCCTGCAATTCTTCCATGGCCGTAACCAACTCCGGCGGCCTGCCATGCACAATGCGGAAAACCCAACTTCCCTGCTTGTTCCCGGGCGAAGTGAATGCCATCCGCAGCCCGGCAATCATCCAGAAAGCCACAATTCCAATGGCCATGCGAATGCCATCCGCTGAAATCTCCATGCGCACCCGCTCATGCAAAACCTCGAACCGCAGAATCGACGCAACCACAATCGACAGCCCCACTCCTCCATACAGAACCAGATAGATGCGATAGCGCTGCACCCGCAAAATGGTCTGCCCGATAAAGTGGAATACCGCGCGTCGTACAGGCTGCCGTGCCACCGTGGCGTGGACCAGCGCATTCAAGGGGAGAGCGAATCCACTCCGCGTATCCTGCGTGCCGGGGCCTTCCACCAATTGGCGCACCCTGCGCAGGTAGGCAATCGGATACGTAAGCATCGCCAGCCCGATAGTCACCAGCGTGGCCACGCAACCCGTCTCCGCAAGCTGTCCGTAAATGGGCAAAGCAGATGGTCCCTCCAGCAGCCATTGATAGATGCCCAGGAACCAGAATGGAGGACAATAGAGCACTGCGGTGTTCCCCGCTTTGAGAAACACCGGCACCGCGCCACTCAGCATTGGGAACAGGAGCAGCACCATCAGCAGGACAGTGATGGAAAGCCCTTGCAGCAGCAGGGATACTCTGCGAAACAATCGCTCGCCGAATACTGTGAGCACCATGCCTTGCAACGCCAGCACAAACGCCGCGGAGAATAGCCCGCTGACCGCAACCGCCGTCACATGACCGGCAAGAAACCGCACCAAGTTAGGCGGATCGGTAGCCGCGGGAAGAACCAGAGGAGCCAGGAAATTCGCGTTGAACAGAAAGCCGGCGATTAAAAGTCCAATGGCGGAAACCCGCGCCAGAAAAAGCCTGCGGTCTGGAACCGGCAACGTGGTCAGCACAAAGACATCCAGCAGATCGGGAAAGAACAGGTCCCACTCAAACACCGTCACAATGCCCATCACCACGAACGAGTAGAGGACGAAGAAGAAGTGATGGTTCACCTGCAGCCAGTATGTCGGCGGATCCGCGTTCAGACGCCGCCCCGGAGGCCACCCTATAAAAGGATGGTAGACAGGCCACAGGTACATGGCGACCATCAGTCCAGGAAGTCCGGTCGCAACCGCCATCTGCACAATGCGCGTTCGCGCATCGCCGTCGGGCGACGCAGTCTCGTGGTTGAAGAAGCGCTCAAGAAAATGCCGCATGAGCCACGAGAACTGGCTCCGCGGCGGCGGATGCGCGGGGCCGAGCGCAGCCTGTGCATTCAAGGCCAGCGGCTGTGCGTCACTCATCGTAAAGAGGCGTTGAAAGGCATCAGACATGGCGTATCCGCATCGCCTCCACCATCTCCTGCGCAACAGCGCGGGTATCCTGCTGCTTCACCAATTGAGCAAACACAGATTCAAGATTCGGCAGACTCATCAGCTTCGCCAGCTCCGATGGCGGCGAGTCCGCGAGTACTCTGCCCTTGGCAATCACAATCACCCGGTTGCACAACTGCTCCACCACCTCAAGCACATGCGAGATGTAAAGCACCGCTTTGCCTTCGGCCGCAAGCAACTCCAGCAGGTCCTTGAACAATCGCCCGGAAACCACATCCAACCCGGAAAGCGGCTCATCGAAGATCAGCAGCTTTGGATCGTGCAGCAGCGCTGCGGCAATCAGCACCCGCTGGCGCATTCCTTTCGAATACGAAGAGATGGGTGTGTATTGCCACGACTCCAGATTCAACAGATTCAGCAACGTGGTCGCTTTCGTTTCGAGCAGCGCTTCGTCCATACCCCGCAGCCGGCCAACAAGCTGCAGATATTCCAATCCCGAAAGGTACGTGTAAAGATGAGCCTCCTCTGGCACGTAGCCGAATGTGGAGCGGAATGCCACCATGTCTTTTGCAATATCCTGGCCTTCAAATAGCACCCGGCCATCGTTCGGCCGCAGCATGCCGGTAATAATCTTCACAGTGGTCGATTTGCCCGCGCCATTCGGGCCCAGAAATCCCACAATCTCGCCGGGCCGGACCTTGAAGCTCACATTCTCAATTGCCGGAATGCCGCGATAGCTTCGATACAGGCTTTGTACCTCGAGCATGGTCACCTCGAATCTGCCGTTGATACGGTCAATCAAAATTCCTACTCACGCGCTTAATTTCAGAGTGGTAATCACTTCTTCAGGGATTTCCTCGAAGTAGAGAACAGCGGACTGTGCCTTGAACCGATTGAGGCCGAAAAGCCCCAATGCAATGGCTGCGAAAACGGCTGCCATGCACACGAACTTCAGCGGATGATGCAGCGCGTCCAGTTCAACATTTGCAATCCATACTGCCAGTGGAAGACACACGATAAAGAACGCCCAGAACACGAGCTGGATGTTGGATTTTCCGGGCAGGTAGGAACAGGTAAAAGGAACCTTGTAGAACCCGATCAGGCACAACTCGGCGAGTATCCATCCCAGCAGAGCCAGAATCGCCAGATGCGCCACAACCTGGCCGGCAGGGTTGAAACCAAGAGAAAGACCAGCCGACAGAAGCCACGCCGGCAGTCCCGCAAACAGCAGCAGAGATCCACGAGTTGCGGCAATGTATGCTTCCGGCGAACGAACCTGCGTAGTCCGCAACACCCAGTTGGCAGTGAGCGAAACAGGCAGCGCAAAAACGCTGCGCAGCCCAAAGACCGCAAACGTCATCATCATGAACGTGGACATCAGCAAGTCCACAGTGACCTCAGATCGGCCGGCGGAAGACAATTCGCCGCGCAGCAAACTAAGCGCAAGGCCAAACACAAATGCGAGATAAAAGGCAAAGGCAACGCGGTGCTGGCGGCTCCGGGTGAGCGACCGGACACTGAAGAGGGCAACAGCAGTTTGCAGCGAGCCGCCAAAGCGCGGCATCCAAAGCAAGCCGTGCACACCCGGCACCAGGTCGGGCTCTTCGATTGTCTTTCTCATGGTGCGGACATAGCACAGCAGCAGCGAAGCGGCTGCTCCGCAAATGGCAACCGCTAGGCCGATCCATGCGCGAACAGCAAGCCACGTCAATGCACGCGACAACGTCCCGTTCAACTGATTGAGTAACGCGAAAAACCAGTAGGAGGGCGAAGACGCCAATATCCATTGGTTTTGAGCATCTGCCAACGCACTTGGATTGGTAAACGATGGTTGCAGAAAATACACAGCAAAAAAAAGACCGAAGGCCGCAAGCTGGAGAATGGCAGAAAGCCGAAGAAAAATGCGTCGCGGCAGCAAGAGCGCAGTGAATCCCTGAATGGTGAGGACAGAACAGTAGAGAAAAGCACTTGCGCCGATGATAGCGATCCAATATGCAGTGAGGCTTTGATAGAAACCCCACATCGAGCCGTGCATCACCCCCACGAGGAACGGAACAACGATTCCTGAACCGCAGTTCAGTGTAAGAATCGCAATCCCCAATACTGTGGCCGAGGCAGACACCTTGGCAAAGAGAATGGTATGTGGCCCCACCGGCAGCGGTGACAACACCATCACGTCGCGCCGATCGGGGAACGACGCATCCCAGCTCAGAACCGTGAATAGCCCCACCACCAGCATCGTCGTCGCAATCAGATAGTGTTCCATGTGCCAGCAGAAGGCCAGTCGATCCGCAGGATTGGGAAGCGACGTGAAACCCACATAAGTGACGAATGCATGCACCAGGCTCAGCATGATCAGCACGCCCGCAAACTGTCCCAGAAAACCTGTGACGTCCGCCTGAATTGAGAGAGCCTCAAGATCGATAACGCGCAGCATAAACTGCCGGCATAGAATCCGAAAGTCGAGCGGCAAGCGTTCAATCAATCTTTGAATTACGTTATGCATGAATCAGATCCGCAATCTGCCGCGCCATCGATTCCGTATCCTGCTCAACGGCGAGCTGCGAGAAGATTTTCTCCAGGGTCGGCAACTCCATCAGGGAGCGCAGGCGTTCGATCGAGTCATCCGCAACCAGCTTTCCGTGGTGCAGTATCACCACCCGTGAGCAGATGCGCTCCACGGTATCCAATTCGTGACTGCTGAACAAGACCACTTTTCCGCGCGCTGCCAGCTCCTGAATCAGGCTGCGCAACACCAGCGATGAGGCAACATCCAGTCCGGAGAAAGGCTCGTCCAGAAGAATGAGCTGCGGATTGTGCATCAGCGCCGCAATCAGCAGAATCTTCTGCCGCATTCCCTTGGAATAGCCGGAGATGGAAGCATGCCGGTCGTCGCGAAGCGAGAACAGGCGTAGCATCCCATCAATGCGCTCCATCGATTGCCGGGCCGGAAGATTGCGAAGCTGCGCCACCATGGTCAGGTACTCCGCACCCGACAAATGCGTGTAAAGATAGGGCTCCTCGGGCACATACCCTAGCTGCCCCTTGTAAGCCTTCAGGTCATCCTGGATTGGTTTGCCCTCAAAAAGAATCTGCCCCGCGCTCATCTCAATCAGCCCGGTAATCATCTTCATGGTGGTGGATTTCCCCGACCCGTTCGGCCCCAAATACCCCGTCACCTCGCCCGGCCGCGCCGAGAAACTCACGTCGTCTACCGCGGCAATTCCAGAGAAGCGCTTGGAGACGCGGCGCAGTTCAAGCATGGTCCACCTATCCAATCAGGACATACCCTATGTAGCAAACGGCATAGACCATTGTCAAGTAGATTGCTACATAGGTAAAATACGCCATGGCCCGCGAAACCAAATCCGCCGACGCCAAACTCTCGCACACCGCGGCCCTCATCCTGCACGCCGTCGACGCGGGCTTTGTCTACGGCTTTGGCATCATGGAGATGACCGGCCTGCCCAGCGGAACTGTTTATCCGGCCATGCGCCGTCTGGAGCGCGATGAACTCATCCGCTCGCATTGGGAACGCCAGTCCATCGCCGATGCCGAGCAGAGACCCCCGCGCAAGTATTACAAGCTGACTCCAGCCGGCAAGACCACGCTTGAAGCATCACGCAAACGCTATCCGCTGCTGGAAAGATTGATTCCCTCCGAGGAGGCAAGATCCGTATGACGCCTGCCTCCATGCCCCTGTTTCATTTCTTCGACCAGTGCCTTTTGCGGGCCGCTTCCCTGGTGGTGCCCGCCCGTCGGCGAGCCGAGTGGCGGCGAGAGTGGCAGTCGGAACTGTGGCATGTGCGGCGGACTTGCGCGCCCGGGGGCTGCATTTCCTGGGCTGCCGAGCAGCAGGTTATGTCGTTTTGCCTTGGTGCGTTTCAAGACGCGCTCTGCCTTCGCAGCCAGGGCATGCAAATGCGGTTGCCGCGTCCCACAAAGCAAGGAACTGCGGTGCAATGCTTCTTCGCACTTGTCGGCGTGCTGTTCGCCTGTTACGCCATGGCGCTGCTCCTCCCCGGAGTGCGCGCGGAGCGCGACCTGATGGTCGGTCAGGTAAATCCAGGCCTGGTCATGATTCAGAACGCAGGCTACAGCGACGGTTTATCGCCGAGCATTCGGCCAAAGCAGTATCGAACGTGGAAGGGACGCAAGCAGCAGTATTTCGACGGCTTTGCGTTCTACCGCGTTGAGTCCGATTCCGTTATTCAGGATTCCGCCTCTGCAAGCTCCAATGCGTCTGGATGGGGCGTGGCGCACGCCAGTGCAAATCTGTTTGTTCTGCTGGGCCTGCCGCTGCGGTACGCGGATTCGGACCGCGACGCAGGCGACAGCCTGCCCAGCCTGATTCTGAGCGAAGCGATGTGGACAAGGGAGTTCGCCGCGAATCCCCATGTAACCGGTAGTGTAGTGCGCGTGGGAAATCGAACGGCGCGCATCGCCGGAGTCGCGCCCAACGGCTTTTGGAAGCTCCCCGGCAAGGTGGATGCCTGGCTGCTTGAGCCAGAACCGGAAAGCGCCGCCGGAGCAGGGTACGTAGTTGCGCATCTCACTCCCGCAGGCGAGGCTGAAATGTGGACCCAGTGCGTGCACATTACCGCCTATGGACCAGACGACTCCGAAGACGACCTGCTCGGTGTTTCCATCGAGGATTACCGCCCGGGTCCATGGTCTATCTACCTGTTCGCCCTCCTGCTTGCCTTGCTCGCACTGCCCGCGATCACCTCCGTCTCGCTGGGAGAATCGAGCGTCAGCCCACAAAGAACCTCGTGGTCGCGAAGACTGAATCGCTGGAGCTTCTTGTGCGTCAAGGTCGCACTCCTGCTCCCCATCGTTTATTTCGCTTCCCTCGATATGGCCTACGCGTTCACCACCCCGTACTCCAACGCATCGGCTTACATCCAGTTGGCCGCCACCTTTGGCATGTGCCTCTTCGGTCTGCGCTGGGTTCTGCGCGATCAGCGGCAAAGGTGTCCTGTATGTCTCAGGCTCGTTGAGCATCCTGCACAGGTTGGTCAGGCCTCCAGAACCTTCCTTGCCTGGAACGGAACTGAGCTGATGTGCATGGACGGTCACACCCTGCTCCATGTGCCGGGAATCCCCACAAGCTGGTTCGGAGCGCAACGATGGCTCTATCTCGACACATCCTGGGACTTCTTGTTTGCCGGTCCTGGCGTGGGAATCGAGAGTGGCGAAGCCATCGGTTGACCCGTCAGTCGCGATTCGCGTGGTTCGCACCCAGCATCAACGTCGCTCCGCAGAGCGCAACAGCGATCCGGCGCTGCTCGACCCACCTACCGCTGTAGATTCTGCCGGTTCGCTTTCATTGTTCCCGTGAGCCTGCCGCGAATCTGATTGCCGGCCACGATCCAGGGCACAAGAATCGAAAACAGCAGCCGCGCTCCAACCGTCCGCAGCCCCTTCCGCAACAGGAAACTGAGATCGTGGCGAAACGCAAACCAACACTCCAGAGCCACAACAACGACGAGCGGATAAATCGTCCAGCGCAAAGCGCAAAGCGCAGCAAGCTCAAGCACGCAGCGCGCTCCATTGCGAAACAACCGTGCCGGGCGCACGCCAAGAATGCCGTCGCTGGCGGCATAGCCGGCAAGCTGGCGGCAGGCCGTCCTAAGGGTGTACTGGGGCCGATACAAAGCCTTCGCCCGTTCTACAAACGCCGGCTGTGTCAAGTCGCGCGCCCGCTGATCGAACAGCGTGTCCTCCCCAAAAAAGGCAGTCTCCGGAAAGCCGCCTATGCGCTTCCACAACTCCTTCCGGAACGCCATCGAGCGCGCCGTACATGACTTAGTAGGCTTGTCAATTCCGAGCCTTACCCCAAAGAAGTGCGCCGAGGCCAAATCCCATACCGTCGGATCGGCAAGATCCATCGCCGACCCACCCAATGCATACTCGGCCGATCCATTCACCAGCGGCCCGGAAATGCGCGAAAGCCAGTCCGGCGCATAAGTGCAGCCGGCGTCGGCACAAGCGATGAGATCTGAGGTCGCGGCCGCAATGGCCACGTTTCGCCCGCGCGCAATGGGTCCGGGGCAGCGCCGCAGGTTGCACGATTCGTCACGAATCGCCCGCAGGCTGGAACTCGCCCGCGCGGTCCCCTCAAGCCACTCCCAGGTCCCGTCCGTTGAGCCACCGTCTACAATCACCACCTCGGCCGCCGGCGGCGTCTGCGCAAGCAGGCTGGGCACGAGCCGCGCAATATCCTGTACTTCATTCAGGACCGTGGCAATAATCGTGACAGGCTGCATGGGGGAAGTATAGTTGCGCAGATTGACTGGTAACGACGACGTTGTCCAGCTTCTCCGTTATCCGGGAGCGAAGCGGTAAACGACCCTAAGGGGAAACCTGGACTGGAGTGACATCAGTTCCGGACTGCTTGAACTTGAAATGCAAAGTCCATGTGCTGGGGTCTTGCGTCGGTTTGAACTTCCAACTCTGCGCCGCTTGCAGCGACATTTTGGCGAAGTACTTGCTGGGTCCAGGCGAATCGAGCGTCGCACTCTCCACATTGCCGCTTGGATCCACCGTAACCCGCACCTTCACGCTAACCTCGCCGTGAATCGTCCGAACCGCGCTTGGAAGTAAATCGGGCATCGCACGTTCAATCACTTGGTCCGCCGCCGCGCTCTTCCGGGAACTTTGATTCTCCGGCATTGGAGCGTCGGTTTGGGGAGCCGGGACTGCGTCGGGAGTGGGCACAGGGCTCGCGCTGGGCGCAGGGGCGGCGCCGGAACTGGGCGGCGTGACAGTGCTTGCGCTCGGCTGGGGTGCGGGCACTGCGGGCAAGGGCGGCTGGCTTGCATTCATCGAGGTCGGCTCTGCGTGATGAAAGTGCACAACCAGAGTCACGGCCAGCGCGATCAGAAATAACGCCGCGGCCAGAATTGCCGGCCCGCGATATCTGGCCGGGATCGCAATCGAAATCGGTGTCTTGGCCACAGGCGGGTTCTGAATCCGCTCGGTCCGAACCGGCTCCATCGGAGCTTTGACCGAAGCCAATGGCTGCAGCCGTGCCTTGATATCGCTGAGCGTGCATCGCCGCGCGGGGTCCGTGCGAAGACATTCCTGCGCAATGGTGTGAAAAGGCTCCGGAATGGCGGCCGGTACAATCGGCTCGCCCTCCGTCGACCGGTCCCAAATTGGATATTGGGTGAGGGCTTCCACCAGGGTGACGCCGAGCGACCAGATGTCGGCGGCAGCAGAAATGGGTTCGCTGGAGGTTTCAGGCGCGTCATAAATGTCCCGCGCCGCGGAGTGCCACACCGGCTTTCCGGCGGCATAGAGCCAGCGCGAGGAAAGCTTCACCCGATCCCCGACAACAAGAATGTTCGCGGGTTTCAGGTGACCATGCACGATGCCGTTGCCGTGAAGATAGGCAAGCGCATCGACAATCGGGGCCAGCGTTTCCCCCGCTTCGGTGGGTGTGAGTGGACGTTGAGGAAGAATCTCCGAGAGAACCTCTTCAGGATGTTCCGTGACCGCGTAGATCAGAAAGCCGGTGTCGATCGCACATCGGCCGCTGTCAATCAATCGGATCAGATGAGGATGAGAAAGCGGGGCTGCGAGCGCCCATGCGGCGGCTAGCGCTTCCGCTTTCTCGGCATCGGCGGGGATCAACTCGACGTTGGCTTGTTTCCACGGAAGTCCGTCCAACTCCGCAAGAAAGACACCACCAGAATCCGAGGGGCCTAACCACTGGAGAAGGGAAAACTTACCGTCAACGACTCGTCCCACCCATTCGGCATGAATTGACGCTGATTCCATGGCGCCTTCATTCTATACGAGGTTGCAGCCACATCCATGTGAGTTCTTAGGAGCCTGCCCCCCGTTTGGCAACCTCCACCTGGCAAACATTGTCCGGTCAGATTTCCCAATCGGAGGCAAGCCCGGGCTTGGTCTCCTGCCGCTTACCGGAACTGATTGACCTGAATCCCGGTTTAACGATAGAATCAGAGAGTTTGGCGATGCACCTCTTTGAGGCTGCAGGGTTGTGCCGGGCTGACCGCTTGGAATTCTAGCGTGGTTGCTGCCCGCTTACCCGTGACAGTCACTCTCTGTATGCGCCCCAATGAAGTTCAGATATTGATTGCGCCCTCGTTTTTGAGACCGGAGCGCTGGAGGATTTGTTATGTACGCAGTGATTCGCACCGGTGGAAAGCAGTACCGGGTCGCTCCAGGCGACGTCGTGAAGATTGAGAGCGTTATTTCAGAGGACAACACCGTAGAATTCAGCGACGTGCTGGCATTCTCGCCTGATGCTGGAAGCGTATCCAAGCCGGCTACCGCGAAAGTGACTGCGGAAGTCCTGGGCGAAGGCCGCGGCAGCAAGATCCTGGTGTTCCACCTGAAGCGGAAAAAGCAGTACAAGAAGCTGCAGGGACACCGGCAGAATTTTACCGAGGTGCGCATCAAGGCCATTGAGGCTGACGGCGTAACCTATACCGCCGCAAGTTAGTTTCAAGAACACATCGATCAGGCAAAGCACCAGGCGTGAGAAGGGAACAGGACAATGGCACATAAGAAGGGTGGAGGCAGTTCCACAAACGGACGCGACTCGAATGCACAGCGGCTGGGCGTAAAGGCCTTTGGCGGCGAATTGGTTACCGGCGGCACCATCATCATCCGCCAGCGCGGCACGCGGATCAAGCCCGGCGTGAACGTGGGAATCGGCTCAGACGACACCCTGTTTGCAAAGGTTTCCGGCCGGGTCAAGTTCCAGGACCGCGGCGGCCGCGGTCGCTTCGCTTCTATTGAACCCGTAGCGGCAGAATAATAAAAGTCCAGTTCAGATCCATAATCAAAAGGGGCTACGGCATCGCCGTAGCCCCTTTTATGTTTCTGACAACTGACAACTGTCTTTATGTTTCTGATTCGTTGCCCTTGAGGTTCCTGTTCAGTACCCTCTCCACCACTCTCTCCACGTCGGTAAGGAAGAAGCTATTGGCGGGCTGCTGCACAGCCACTTGCGTTCCGGAGTGGCCCAAGGCCGACGCGATCTCGTTCCAGCGATAGATGGTGGAGTTGATGGGCAGAACCAAAGGCTTGCGAACCGGCTCCGGCAGGGCGCAGTAGGTCACCCACGTCCCAAGCGCCAACAGTATCACCGACTCGTAGACGAATTGCACCGGAGCGGTAAGCGAAGTGAATTTGGAGGCTAACATCGATTGCACGAAATCGTTCGTGGACATCACGCCAAAGCCTACCGAGATCCCAAATGCCATGTCGCGCACTGGAAGCCGCAACGCATTCATGCTCAGGCAGAGGAAGGCGAGCAGGCACAACTCAAGAATGCTCACAGAGCGCATGAGCCCGTAAGCAACGTCGGCCAGGGCCAGAATGCCGCGGTGCGAAAAAGAAACCGTAGAGAAGCTCACCAGCAAAGACGCAACCGCCGCCCAGCGAAATACCACGAGCCCGAATTTCATCAGTCCGGTAAAGGCGGAAAGTGCGGAGCGAAAGACTTCCATGCAAATCAGGAACAGCAGCACCGCACAAGCAATGTAAACCACCCAGTAGCCAAAGAAATAGACCACGTAATAGCTACGACCCCAGGGCTGCGCATAGACCCACAAAATCCCAAGCAGCGCAGGCGTGGAAACTACCCGCAGAGCCAGATAGGCGCCCATCGCGGGAAAACGGCCGTTCAGCTTCTTTTTCCAGAACAGGAAGGCGAACACAGACCAGAGTGCAAATTCAAGCACGCTCAAGAGCGACATTGCGGACTGTGGGGACATAGAAGGTCTTCACCATCCTAAGAGTCCTCATAGAATAGCGCATGGATCTTCTCTCCTCAACAAAAAAGGGATCTATTAGCTGGCACTTCCGCGCCATTACCTAAGTTTCTACCTGAGGTTACCACCGCCATCACCCGATCCAGGAGGAGGGCATCCAGGGACGCCGGGGCCGCAACCGGGCGTCGGCAGATCGGCGGTAGCCGACTGGTGGCTCGCAATCACGTGGGTTGTCGAGGATGAAGAGACCGAGGCGGCAGCAACGCCAGCAAAGACGATCAAAAGCACGAAAATGCGGATGGCAAGTTTCATTTTTGGTAACCTTTCTGGATCTGATTCGACAGTAAAATCAAACCCCCTACAACTAAGAGGGTAGAAGAGAGAAGCGGCTAAGTCCAGCTTTTTCATCCGGATCGTCAAGAGATTTCCTGTGGATTACCCGGGTAATCATCCCCGAAAGGTAATCTCATATAAGTTACCCCCATTCTTCACCGTTTTGCCCCCTGTTTTGCACCCCTCCCACATGGTAAAATTACTTCAGGCACAACTCGCGTAAAGCCCCTGTCTTTCAAGCGGTTACTCCCTGATTTCCATCCCTGATTTTGTCAGTGGGGAACCGCACCGTCCGGCGCTTGAAAGCGAAAGGAATGCGAATAAATCTTATGGCGACTAAACCACTTGATGGCACCCCTCCCGGCGACAATGGCGACAACAGCAAGAACGGTAGCTATACCGGAGAAAACATTACCGTTCTTGAAGGCATGGAGCATGTTCGCCTGCGTCCAGCCATGTACATTGGCTCGACCGGCGAGATGGGACTGCACCACCTGGTTTATGAAGTAGTAGACAATTCGGTGGACGAAGCCCTCGCCGGGTATGCCACCAAGATCGATGTCATCATCCACGTCGACAACTCCATCACTGTCATCGATGACGGCCGTGGCATCCCCGTCGACATGAAGACCCTCGCGGGCGGTGAAACCATGCCAGCCGTGCAGGTGGTGCTCACCAAGCTCAACGCCGGCGGCAAATTCGATGCCTCCAACTACAAGGTTTCCGGCGGCCTCCACGGCGTGGGCGTAAGCTGCGTCAACGCTCTCTCGCAGGAGTTGAACGTCGAAATCTGGCGTGACGGCCACACTTGGGAGATGGACTTCAGTTGCGGGGCTCCCACCAGCGAGCTGCGCCAGGCCGGCACCAGCAAGCGACTTGGCACCAAGGTCCACTTCCTTCCCGACAAGACCATCTTCACCAGCACCGAGTACAACTACGACACGCTCTCCCAGCGTCTTCGCGAGCTCGCATTCCTGAACAAGGGCCTTGAAATCACTTTGACCGACGAGCGCACCGCGGACCCCAAAACCGGAGAAGCGCGCCGCTCTGAGTTCAAGTACGCCGGCGGCATCGCGGAATTCGTGAAGCATCTCAACCGCGGCAAGCAGGTCCTGCATGAGAAACCGATTGTCATGGAAGCTTCGCGCGACGGCGTCGAAATCGAGATCGCGGTGCAGTACAACGACAGCTACTCCGAGAGCGTGTTCAGCTTCGCCAACAACATCAACACCGTCGACGGTGGCACGCATCTATCCGGCTTTCGTACAGCCCTTACCCGCACCATCAACGCCATCGGCCAGCAGCTTGGCCTCTTCAAAGACATGAAGGAAAACCTCAGTGGCGACGATGTCCGCGAGGGCTTGGTCGCCGTGGTCTCTGTCAAGCTGCCCCAGCCGCAGTTCGAAGGCCAGACCAAGGGCAAGCTCAACTCCGACATCGCAGGCACCGTGCAGGCCTTCGTGAATGATCGCCTCGGCGGCTTCCTCGAGCAGAATCAGCCCGTAGCCAAGCGCATCATCAACAAGGCAATCGAAGCCGCGCGTGCCCGCGAAGCCGCTCGCAAAGCCCGCGACCTTACTCGCCGCAAGGGCGCACTCGACGGTGGCGGCCTGCCTGGAAAGCTCGCCGACTGTTCCGAGCGCAATCCCGACCGCTGCGAACTTTACCTCGTTGAGGGTGAATCCGCAGGTGGCACTGCCAAGCAGGGCCGCGATCGCCGCTTCCAGGCCATCCTTCCCCTCAAGGGCAAAATCCTCAACGTTGAAAAAGCTCGCTATGACAAGATGCTCGGCCACGAAGAAATCCGCGCCATGATTACCGCCCTCGGTTGCGGCATCGGCAAAGACGACTTCGACGCCACCAAGATCCGCTACGGCAAAATCATCCTCATGACCGACGCCGACGTTGACGGTTCGCACATCCGCACCCTGCTCCTCACCTTCTTCTTCCGCCATATGACGGAGCTCATCAAGCGCGACAACATCTACATCGCCCAGCCACCCCTCTACAAAATCAAGAAGGGCCGCTTCGAGCAGTACATCAAGGACGATCGCGAATTCGTCAAAGTCATGGTCAAGCGCGCCTCCGAAGGCATGCTGGTCCGCCACGGAGAATCCGCCAGCCGCATTGAAGGCGCAGACCTCACCCGCTTCATGGGCACCCTCAATGAGTATCTCAGCTTCGTTGAGAAGGTTGACAAGCGTATCCGCAATGAGAAGCTGACCGAGCTCCTCGCCCGCGCCGAACTCGTCCACCGCGCCGATTTCGCTTCCAAGAGCGAGAGCGAGGTCCCGCCCAAGTTGGCCGCTCTCCACGAAGAACTGACGGAGCGTGCCGGGGAGTTTGAATTCAAATCGCTGGGCGCTCCCGTCGAGGACGACGAGCACCACACCTGGTCCGTCTGCTTCACTGACTCGCAGGGCGCTACGCGATGCATCGACTGGAACCTCGCCTCCAGCCCCGAGTTCCGCCAGATGATGTCCAAGTACTCGCTGATCAAGGAGTTTCTTGAGCCGCCGTTCCTCATCGAGTTCGCCGCCAAGCCAGGAACTGCGGAAACCACCCCGGAGACGGAAGATGCGCTCGCCGAAGCCTCCACTGAAAGCGCTGAAGTGCAGGCGGAAGCCAAGCAGGCACGGCGCACGGCCCGCGCCTTGCGCGAACCCGTTGAAAAGCAGACAGCGCGCGAGCTGTTCACCTACATCGTTGAACAGGGCAAGAAGGATTACTCGGTTCAGCGCTACAAGGGACTGGGTGAAATGACCGCAACGCAGCTTTGGGAAACCACCATGGATCCCGAGCACCGCACGCTGCTCCAGGTCAAGCTTGAGGACATTGCTGAAACCGAAGCCATCTTCACTACCCTGATGGGTGAAGACGTGGAAGCGCGCCGCAAGTTCATCGAGGACAACGCGCTCGACGTCAAGAATCTCGATATCTAGCCATCTCGGAAACACCACTCCGGCAGCCCGGCAAGCGCGCGAAGGTTCTGGCCTTTCGCCAGGTACGCGGGACTTCACACTCAAGTCTTTGGAACCATCACGAGATCTGCTGAACCCATTGGCTACGCCATGAGGGTGCTTCAAACGGGTCCGCAAAATACTGCGTCTCGTGCACGACCTTTCCGTTGCGGAATTCCATAATGCTGACTGTGAACGCTACCTGCCCCTGATAGGTAATTGTGTATTGCGTGATCCAGAGATCACCTTTTCCCAGTATTCGTTTGACGTTAAACCCTGACGGCTTGCCGGGATGATGACTCCGCAAGGCCTGCAAATTGCTTCGTCCCACGATTCGCTCCCCTGACTGGGGATAATCGCAAATGGCATCATCTTCGTAAATATCGTGTTCTGCGTTTGCATCACCGGCCGCCGATGCGTGCCAATGCGCATTCAGGGCTTCAAGTATTTGTTCCTCTCCCATACGCACCTCCAGTGTTGTTCGACTCTCACGTTGATCTCTTTCGTGGAATGAAACCCCGGGGTGCCGGGAAAACTGATGGGCTAACCCGGATAGTCTTCGTCCCGGATGACTGGCCCCTTCTTCCGCAAATCTGGAAAGTGTTTTCCGCCAACCCACAAAATCTGGGTCCGCAACCCGATGGGCCGGCATCGTTCCATCAAGCTCCTTTGGAACCTTCGCCGTGCATGAAGCCCTGCAAAGCATCAGACACCCTGAGACAAGCTTTCCGCAACCCACCTAATGGTCACACTGGTATTGCCGCCGCCTCTGCTGTACAGTAGACGGCGATGAATCCTGACAATCCAGCCGGACTTGAAGCACAGGTACGCGACCTCACCACCCGTGTCTGGCGCCTTGAGGCGGCCCTGCATCAACACGGCATCGTAGTCGGGGACGAACCTGCCCATCCCGCCGCGGACCACGCGACAAGCGGTGCAGCCAGTCCGCAATCAATCAGCCCGCAGTCCGCCTCATGGGCAGCCGAAGTTCAGCGAATTGCCAGCCTTCGCCAGCAGGCCGCGCCACATCCTCAAGCCGCCGCAACCATTCCAGCCCAGGAACCGGCACAGGTGTTGGCACCCATCGCCGAGCCGCACGTCCCCCCTCCCAGCTTTGGATATGCGCCGCAGCCCACGAACGCCCCTGGGCCAAATGCAGCCAGCGCCCAGTCCCTCGAAAGCAAAATCGGCTCGCAGTGGTTCAACCGCATCGCCATTCTCGCAATTCTTATCGCCGTGGCCTTGTTCCTCAAAATGGCCTTTGACAACCACTGGATCGGCCCTCTGGGCCGCGTCTTCATCGGCCTGGTTGCCGGCGCGGGAATCATAGCGTGGTCAGAACTGTTTCACAAAAAAGGTTTCACGGCCTTCGCCTATTCTCTCAAGGCCATCGGCAGCGGCGTTCTCTATCTTTCGCTGTGGGCCTCGTTCTCCGTCTTCCACCTGGTCCCGGCCGGCGTGGCCTTCGGCGCCATGATCCTGGTCACAGCATTCAACGGATTCATGGCCTGGGTCGAGGACGCGGAATTGCTGGCCCTCTACGCCATTGCCGGCGGTCTCAGCACGCCCCTCCTGCTTTCCACCGGCGAAAACCACGAAGTCACGCTCTTCAGTTATCTGCTCATTCTCGACATTGCCGTGCTCCTTCTCGCGGCGCTCAAGCCCTGGTCGCGCCTGCTCTTTGCGGCCTTTGTAGGCACAGTTGTGTTCGTCATCGGCTGGTGGGCCACCTTCTACGCAGATTCCGCCTTCGGTATCACAGCGTTCTTCGTCGGCTGTTTCTTCCTCATGTTTGCCTTCGCGCCCCACCTCGTACGCGTCAACGGCGACGACGGCGTAACCCTATCCGGCTGGGACACCCTGGCCGGCGTGCTCATGCCTCTGGCCAACGCGGGCGTGGGATTCGTCGCCTTCTACGCCCTCTTTGACGGTAGGGACGCAGGCTGGGCCGACCCTTGGCTTGCTGTCATGTTTGCGGCCTTCTACCTGGCATTGCTGCAGGTGCCGGCTACGGGCAAGCTGCGCACCGGTGGAGCGGTCCTCTCCGGGTTGCATCTGACCCTAGCCGTCGTGTTTCTCACCATCGCCATTCCGCTCAAGGCCAAAGGTCCGTGGCTCACCATCGGCTGGCTTGCGGAAGGCGCAGCCCTGCTCTGGGGAGCGGCTCGTCTGCGCTCGCTGCTGTTGCGCGTACTCTCCATCGGCTGCCTCATCCTCGGGCTCGGCGCGCTGCTCGTCATGGAGCCGCCCGTCGCGCCCACGCCATTCTTCAACCAGCAATTTGGAGCCTATTGCGCGGGAATCGCGGCGTTCGCCATCGCCTGCTGGATCGCATACAACGCGCAGACTAAAGACGATCCTCAACACAAGGATGGCTGGCGCCTTCTGGCCTTATTAACCGGACTCGTGGTCAGCGGCCTCATACTCCTCTCCGTAAGTATTGAGATTCATCATTACTGGATGCCTCCCATGCGCGGCCGCTTCCAGCCGGTAAGTAGATGGAGCATGTACGAGCAGTTCACTTACTCGGCCTGGTTCATGGCCTACGGAGCAATCCTCCTTGCAGCCGGTTTCTCGCGCCGCTCAGCCTTTCTGCGCTGGCAGGCGCTGGTACTGCTGGCCGTATCCATCGCCAAGGTCTTCCTGGTTGACGTCAGCGAACTGGCCGAGGGCTACCGCATCCTCAGCTTCCTGGGCCTCGGCGCGCTCCTGCTCGGTGTCAGTTACGTCTATCAACGTGACTGGCTGAATCTGCGCGATCCAAACAGGCGGGACTCGTGAAACTTAGCGCGGCCGCCTTGCTGCTCGCTGTGGTTGCCGCCTCGCCGGAGATCCGTTACTTCCATTACACCCGCTCGCTCGCCGGGCTTCCCTCGCAGGGCGGCCAAAGCTGTCTCGTCCTCAATCCTGGAATCTTCACCCATGCCGCCCCCGGATTGGCAGACCTGCGTCTCTATCGCGACACCGCGGACCAACCAAATCCGGAGCAGCCCTATGTCAT
The DNA here is from genome assembly GCA_049514915.1 of Occallatibacter sp. Classification (GTDB taxonomy): domain Bacteria; phylum Acidobacteriota; class Terriglobia; order Terriglobales; family Acidobacteriaceae; genus Telmatobacter. The sequence goes on from JBEKUP010000003.1 coordinate 73,139, forward strand.
TCGCACCGCCGCTCCCGAAGAAGGCGCGCAGAAGAGTATTTCATTACTGAACCTGGGCGCGCGCGATGGGCGCACGGCGTTTGACGCCGAGATGCCCGATGGAAAATACAGCGACCTGCAATTAGCCGTAACCGGTCACGACTTCATCGCCACAATTGCAGTCTCAGGCAGCCGGACCCAGGGCGGCAGCGAAACAAAGCTTGGCTCGTACACCATCTTCGATCTCACTCGGCAGAAGCTGGGCCGCAGCACCGTGCTTCATCTCCCCGAGTCCGATTTTCCATACCTGCATTTTGACGTGACAGGTCCGCTGCATCCCGAGAGCTTCACCGGGCTCTCCGTCGATCGCCTCCCCACAAGCGATCCGCAATTTGTCGGAGTCGCGGAGACCTCGCTCGCAATGCAGAAGAGGCGAAATTCAGTCTTTGAATTCACTGTCCCCGCCAATGTGCCTGTTGACCGGATTGTCTTCGTGCCTGCAGCGGAACCGGCTTCGTTCAGCCGCAACGTGACCATCAGTGCGGCCCAGATACTACCGAAGACAGAGCCGGATTCAACTCCGGCAACCGCTCCACCGCCTGCGGTAACGTATGGGAATCTGTTGCGCGTTCACAGCCTGCAGGATGGGCATCGCATCAACGAAGAGCACCTCGCCATCGATGCGCCCCGAACAGATTTTTCCACCCCGGCAAAGTGGACAATCACCATCGAGAATGGCGATGACGCGCCCTTGAAGTTCGAATCCGTTCGTCTCCAGATGCTGCAGCGCAAGCTCTGCTTTGAAGCTGCGCCCAGCGCGCACTACGACCTCTATTACGGCGATCCGGCCCTCTCGTCTCCTCGCTATGACTACGCCACGCTGTTTGCGCCCCAGCCGAATGCGACCCAGATAAACGCCAATCCCGATCAGCCAAATCCCGCGTGGCAGCCCCGCCCCGACGACCGCCCCTTCACCGAAAAGCATCCCTGGCTTCTATGGGCAGCGCTCATCGGCGTCATCGCCCTGCTAGGCCTTGTCGCCCTCCGCACCGCAAAGCGCAGCCCGCAGACGCCGCAATAATGTTGAACGCTTTTGAATTTGTCTGACCCGCGAAGCAGGTTCCCGATCCAAGCTTAGAAGTTCTTGCTCAGGAAGTCTTGCAGCCGCTCGATGCGATACATGGCGTCGCCTGCTTCTATTCCCAAAAGAAGTTGAGTGGAAGTTAGCTGATTGCGAAAATCGAGTGCGGCGGTGGTCTCGGGATTGGCAACTAACTGCAGGCTCTTCTCTACGTCATTGCTCTCCTGCTTTAGAGATTTGAGCCTGTCCTGCTGAGCAGATATCTGTTGGATTACTTGCTTGCGTAGTTCCTCCATTCCGCGCTCAACGTCACCCTCCTGCACTTTCTTCCAGTCACCGTATGCGGTCACGGAACGGTCCAGATGCCTGTCGACGGCGCGGCCGGCAAGGTTATAACTGACTGTCACCTCACCGTAAGGTTGCGGGCCCTGCGACACAGGATTAACTTGTTGGTGTGTCCCGACGGTGAGTGCGACATCCCAATTGTTCTGGCGGGTCAGATTAGCGAGTGATTTCTGATCTTCGACGTCGGCCGTCTGCTTGGCCGCGACTTGCTCCTTGAGTGACTGAACGGCGAGTGGAGGAAGATAGATAGCCGCAATCTTCGACTGTGTGTCCGCACGATCTGAATCAAGCTTGATCCTGTTCGTCTTGAGTTCCCACAACATGGGGCGAGTCATGTTCTGGGCTTCAACCATCTTGTCGGTCTGACCGGTTAACTCGTCCAGGGATTTTGCGGCATCGGCGATCAACTCAAGCCGATGTTGGAGAGCATCCTTTTCAATGGCGGGCAAAGCGTATTGGAGATGCTGCATCACCCCAGTGGAGGCTTTATAGAGTTCGCAATTCTTGCGGGCAACATCCAGGGTGATGCCGGCTTTCTTCAGACTTGAAAGGCTGAGTTGCGCGCCAGCAATCAGTTGCTGAGGGAGGCCGGTGTCAGGCTGCGTGAAGGAGCCGAGTGCTGTGGGCGTGCGTAGGAAATTACTCTGCGCCTGGGCCTGTTCGGTAAGGTAAGCACAGTAGGCCTGCTGATCCGTCTGGACAGTTTGGGCCCGGGCGCAGATGGCGAAAATGGGCAAGAGAAACAGGAGACTAACACGCAGGTTATGCCGAGACATACTTTAACTCCATGAGAGTTATTAGCTAAAACAAAAGTGGTTTGCGGCCGAGGAAGACGGTTTGCGATTTTGCGGACTCGGGATGGGAAAGGTCCATCAGAATTGTGAGGCCGCGCACTTGAGTTTTAAAGATGGGATGGCTGATGATTTCTTCGCCGAGGAATACCTGCTTTACTGTGCCAACTTTGCGGCAGAGCACCATGTTCAGATAGCAGTCGTAAATAGGAGAGCCCACCTTGGCGTCCGCTTGATTGTCATACGGCACAAACGCAAAGTAGAGACGCTGATTACCGGTTGCGTTCAGGTAGTAAGGGCTCTGCTTCGCCGTGTTGATAGCGTCGCGTAAACGGTCTATCTGGCGGTTGTCTTCCTGCAACTGCTTTTCGGCAACGCTGAGGGTAATATCCAGCTCGGCAATTTCAGAGCGCAACTCGGCCTGCTTCTCCAGCACATCCAGGGACTTGGTGCCAACGGTAGTCTTGTCCAGGACATTGTCGGACAACAGAACGTCGGCGATCTTGCTGTCGGTGTAAGCATCCTCGGCCTGGTTAAGCGCGGCTAACTGCGTTTCGGCGTCGCCTTTGGTAATGAGGCCGGCGGCAAGGTCGCTGTTGATGCGCGCCTCAAGCTCATGGATCTGGGCAACGATGGACTTGGTCTTGGCATTATCGGCTTGCTTTTGCACGTCGAGGGCGGCTAACTGCGGGCCGGTGACGCGGTCATGATCCCGCTCGCGTATGATGGCGGTCTGCAACTCGGGATCGAGAGCGACAAGCGACGCGCGCTGCTTGTTCATCTCCGCTATCGTGCTTTGCTGGCGAGTTACATCTACTTTGAGGTCCTCGATTGATTGCCGGCTGATGACAAGCTTCTGCATGAAATCAAGGCTCTTTTCATCGTATGCGGAAAGGATGATGGGTGCGACCCAGGTATGATTCAGTGCATAGAAACCCATCACGAAGGCATAACTGAACACGCCCACAAGCACTGCGTAAAGAACCACAATGGCAAAGATCCGATAGACGGTGATGACCGATTTATGGGCCAGCGATTGCCGCGGTGGACGTGCCTTTGGAGCAGGTGTTGTGGATTCAACTACCGGTGTTGCCAACGGCTACCTCCTCAAGTTGTTCCTTGGTGCGCGTCCCCCAGTCAGCGGAGTCCATCGTGCAAAGCGCGAGGGGCGTAATAAACAGCGAACTGGCGACAGACCATGCAATGTATGCGCCGAACGCGAGAGGATGCTGAAGCGTTTCCCTCACGCTGTATTTCTTGATGGCCCAACTAAGCACGGCGGCAATGCCGAGATACACAATGAGCGGCGCAGGACCGATCCATGCAAGTGGATCGGAGGTCAACATCGTGACAACCACCAGCAGGGCAACGATCGCGCCAAGCGGTGTAAGTACGAGCGTAAAGACGGTGTTGGGGTGCAGCTTCCAAACGTGTTGCGGCAGGGTTCTAAGCGTGTAGAACAAATCGCGCACGATGCTGCGGCGCCAGCGAAGCTGCTGTTTAAATAGGACAGAGAGCTTGTTCGGGACCGTGGTCCAGCATAACGCGTCGGTGTTGATGTAGGTGCCGTAGCCGCGGAGCAGCGTTTGATGCGTGAGAAAGCGATCTTCGCCCTGGTTGACCGGTATTCCGAACCAATGGCGGCCGCGGATGGCCGGCTCGATTTCAAGCAGTAGCTTTCGCCGAATGGCGAATAGGCATCCGCTGATGCAGCAAACGCTGCGCGTCCAGTTCTCAGGGATTTTGTACAGCTCGAATGCGGAGTAGTAGATGAGGGTCTGAATCGCGGTGATGACGCCGTCATTGGGATTGGAGACGCCGACACGGCCGCCAACCGAGCCCATTCGAGGCTCTGAAAAGCATGCTGTCAGTTCGCGAATCGCGTCAGGGTGAAAGATGCAGTCCGAGTCAATGGAGATGATGATTTCCGCGGTGGAATGCACGAGGGCATTGCATACGGTGCGCGCTTTACCGCAATTGAATTCATTGCGTCCGGCGCGGATGGGTACGTTGGTGAAGTCCCGCTGCGCCTTCTGGATCCACTCGTAACTGTCGTCGACAGAACAGTCGTCCTGCGCGATCACTTCGAAGCTGCCAGCGGGATAATTGCTCTTGCTGATACTTTCGATGGTCTGATAAACCGTGCGGCCCTCGTTGAAGCAGGGCATAAGAACACTTACAGTTGGTTGATAAGTGAAGTCCTTTTGCACTTTTGCCGCGGGGAACGAGACTCTCAGAATGAGGCCCATCAGATACTTGACCACGGAGATCAAGAGGCAAAGAAACATGATCAGCCAGGGCAGAATCGGCGCCACGAATGTTTCCTCCTCAAAGGCGCACCGCTTTGGGAATATACCGGCTATTAGACAGGCCAATGGGTCAGTGGGTTACGAAGCGGTGGAAACACCTGTCCATGAGTGCTACGTTCTGAGATTCTGCTCTGAGTTTAACCCATTCCTACGGGCATGAACTTACGCAAGCCCAAAGAAGAAAGCCCCCGGTGGTTGCGCCGGGGGCTTGATGGTACTAAGTTGAACTTGGCTTCAATTGCTGAAAAGCAAAATCCCCGCTGCCTTTTCATCGCTGACACCTTCGTCCGCGCTGACAGGCCGATAGAACAGCTGGTTAGCATCCAGGTAGACCTCAAGGAACGCCGGCCGCTGCGTAATGTTCCCAGCGATCAGCGCCTCCGATAGAGGATCTTCCACATACCGCTGCAGTGCCCGACGCAATGGCCGAGCGCCGTAGCTCCGATCCACCAGCGTCTTGTCGAGGATCCATTTCTTGGCCTCCTCGGTCACCGAGATAGTGATCGCCTTCTGCGCCAGGTTGGTGTTGAGCTGCTGCACAAGCAACTCCACAATCTGAATCAGGTCGCCATCCGACAGCGACTGGAACAGAATCACCTCGTCCAGGCGATTAAGGAACTCTGGGTTGAAGGTCTTCTTTACCTCCTGCTTCACCAGCTCTTCAACCTTATCCGAAACAATGTCTTCCCGGTCGCTCTGGAACCCGAGCCCCTGCTTCTTCATCAAGTGCCGCGCACCAATGTTCGACGTCATGATCAGAATCACGTTCTTGAAATCGACCGTGTTCCCAAGCCCGTCCGTTAACTGCCCGTCTTCAAAAACCTGTAGCAGAATGTTGAACACATCCGGATGCGCCTTCTCAATTTCATCCAGCAGCACAACCGAATAAGGCGAGCGCTTCACGCGTTCCGTTAACTGGCCACCTTCCTCGTAGCCCACGTATCCCGGAGGCGAACCAATCAGCTTCGACACCGAATGCTTCTCCATGAACTCCGACATATCAAAGCGGATCAGCGCCTTGTCCGATCCAAACAGGAAATTAGCCAGCGTCCGCGCCATCTCCGTCTTGCCCACGCCCGTCGGCCCCAGGAACAGGAAGCTTCCGATTGGACGATGTGGCGACTTCAAGCCCGCACGCGATCTGCGAATCGCCCGTGCCAGCGCGGAGATCGCTTTCTCCTGCGAAATCACGCGCTTGTGCAACTCGCCTTCCACGCGCAGCAGTTTCTGCGTCTCTTCTTCCTTGATGCTGGTCACCGGAACGCCCGTCCACCGGCTCACCACATCCTCAATGTCTTCGCGGCCCACAATGCCCGCAGCCGAGTCATCAAGGTGATACTTGTCGCGCAGCGCGCGCAGATTCTCGCGTTCCTTGCGTTCTTCGTCGCTATAGAACCGTGCCTTCTCAAACTCGTGATTCGCAATCGCCGAGTCCATGCGATGCACAATAAACTTGATCCGCTTCTGAACTTCGGTAATCTCTTCCGGCAGCGAAGTCTGACGCAGCTTTACCCGCGCGCCGGCCTCGTCAATCAGATCGATCGCCTTGTCCGGCAAAAACCGATCCGGAATATAACGATTCGAATGCGACACCGCGAATTCAATCGCCGCATCCGTGTAGCTCACCGCGTGAAACTTTTCATACCGGTCCTTGATACCGTGAATAATCTTGATTGCGTCCGTCTCATTCGGAGGCGGCACCTTCACAGCCTGGAAGCGCCGTTCCAGCGACCGGTCCTTCTCAATCGACTTGCGATACTCAGCCGGCGTGGTCGCGCCAATGCACTGAATCTCGCCGCGGCTCAGCGCCGGCTTCAGAATATTCGCCGCGTCCAGCGAACCTTCCGCCGATCCAGCCCCCACCAGCGTGTGCAGCTCGTCGATAAACACGATCGAGTTCTGATTCTCCATCAGCTCTTTCATGATCGTCTTCAGCCGCTCTTCAAACTGTCCGCGATACTTGGTGCCCGCAACAATCAGCGAAAGGTCCAGCCCAAGCACGCGCTTGTCCGCCAGGAAGCTCGGCACTTCGCCATCGGCAATGCGCTGCGCAAGCCCTTCCACAATCGCGGTCTTGCCCACACCCGGCTCGCCAATCAGCACCGGGTTATTTTTGGTCCGGCGGCACAAAATCTGAATCACACGCTCGAGTTCTCCATCCCGCCCCACCAGCGGATCAAGCTGCCCATCCATTGCCGCTTGCGTCAAGTCGCGGCTGAACTCAGCCAGCAAACTCGACTCGCGCTGCCGTGCCTGCGCCGGCGCTTTCTCCTGCGTCACGCGCGCCAGCTCATCGCGAATCTGCGCCAGCTTCAAACCGCGCTCCTGCAGAATCTCCGCCGCAAAGCATTTTTCTTCGCGCAGCAGCCCCAGCAGCAAATGTTCAGTCCCAATATGCTTGTGCCCAAGCCGCTCGGCCTCTTCCGCCGCATACGCCAGCACCCGCTTGCACTCGTTTGAAAGCGGCAGGTCCACAGACGTCGAAACCTTTTCGCGAATCGTTGTATGCGCTTCAATCTGCTTCCTGATCGACTCCACCGAAGCATGGGAGCGCAGAAAGCGGTTGGTCAGAGCCTTGTCCTCGCGCAGCAGGCCAAGCAGCAGGTGCTCGGTCTCGATATAGGGCGAACCAAACTGGCTGGCCTCATATCGCGCGAAGAAGATCACACGCCGTGCCTTCTCCGTATAGCGTTCGAACATTGTGTTCTCCCTCTGCAGCAGGCTATCGGCTTAAGTAGCCGTCCGGTTAAATCGCCGGCCTCGGCCCTCTTCGCTCGTGCCCCTTTTCTTCAACTCGCCGCCGGAGACCCCATGGAAATTGTCTTCCTGTCCCCGAACAGCCCTTGTAGATGGTTCAGGAGCTCATCTTCCGCTCCATCGTTCCCCGGCGGTCCTGCTGCTCGGGAGACTCCCATCCTGCACTGGCAACCTGGTTGCAGATGACCCGTCATCCCCTTCCAGACTGCTTACTTAGATAAGACTCAAAAACTCGGGTAAAAGGTGCTTTTCATCCCTGAAGTTGCAGGATTTACTCACGTTTGCGGCGCCGCGCCCAACGGAACCAGGCGTCCGCTCTCCAGTTTCAAGGCTCGTGTACAACGTGCCGCAAGGTCAAGGTTATGCGTCACCAGTATTGAGGTCAGGCCATGGCTTGCGTGCAAACGTTCCACCAGGTCAAAAACGCGGCCTGCTGTCGTCTGATCCAGGTCGCCGGTAGGCTCATCGGCCAGCAGCACGCGGGGATTGTTGACGAGCGAGCGCGCCAGCGCCACGCGTTGCTGCTCGCCCCCTGACAGTTCGCCGGGCCTGTGTCCCCCGCGATCCTCCAGGTCCACTTCCCTGAGCCAGTTAGCCGCCAATTGCATAGCCTCTTTCTTTTGAGCACCGCGCGCCAGCAGCGGCATGGCTACGTTTTCCAGCGCCGTAAACTCCGGCAGAAGATAATGAAACTGCCACACATAGCCGATTTCCCGGTTGCGGAACGCCGCCGCCTCGCGTGGGGAGAGTTTGGCCACGTTGGTTGACGCGCAGTATACAGTTCCTGCGGAGGGAGCATCAAGAGCCCCCAGAATGTGCAAAAGTGTGCTTTTTCCTGCCCCGGACTGGCCCACAATGGCCACCATCTCGCCGCGTTCCACCTGCAAATTCAAGCCGGCAAACAGGTTAAGAGTCCCGTGCGGAGTCTTGTAAGTCTTTTCCAGGTTATTGACTTCAATGATCGGCGCCCGCAACTCTGTCTCCCGCGTGGAGCGGAAGGCCTGGCTGGCAGCCGCTGGAGAGGTTTGAGTCATCCGGTACTCCAATTTTACCGTATTCGATGCGCATGAGGCACAAATCCGGCCTATGCCGTCGAAAATCCTCAGTACGAAAGTGGTATTACAGACGGGGGATGGTTCTGGACTCACGGCCTGAGCGAGGAGTTAGCGCGAGGGATCTAAACGGAGGGAGCAGGGGGCTTCAGCCTCCTGAAAAGAAAGCAAAATGGTCCGGCCTTTAGGCCCGGACGAGATTTTTAGCTCGGCAAGAATACTGTTTCGGTCCGGGGGCGCTTTGTATCAGGGCATGGCAGGGCGCCCTCTGGATCCCGTGCCGAAGAAAGCCACAAAAAGATGTCGGTTTAGCCCCTGCGGAGTCACCATAGCCGAAACCATTTCCACCCTGAGCGACAATTTGACGATCCCGAAGAGAACACAAGAGCTCCCGGAGGGAGCGACGGAAGTTAGCCCCGGGTGAAGTCCGCTCGCCAAGCGAGTGGACGAGAACCCGGGGTAAGCCGCCCAAAAGAAATCCAAGCCCCGGAGGGGCGATGGAACTTCATCATGAGACCCGCCACTGCCATCACGTCACGCCGTCACTCGGGAACAATCCCATCATTTCGCCCGCGGCAGAGCCGCCGGATTCAGCCGAGCAATTCGCCCATTCGGCCCAACCACAAACGGCAACGACAAAGCATTCCAATTCCCATCATCCAGCGGCTTCCAAGTCTTCCCATCATCGCGGCTAATGTCAGACCCATTGGTCCCCGCAGTAATCCAGACTTTCAGCGACTCAGACCACTGCACAGATGAGCGATAACCATGCGGTCCAATTGAGGAAGCAGTCCAGGTCTTCCCGCCATCGGAGGACCACGCGGCGGTGCCAGTTGAGTCGTTGGGTTTGGTGTACTCGCCGCCTACGGCAACGATTCGGTATTCCCTTTTGCCTCCCTCAATGGGCGCCATTCGAATCCCGAGGGAAAACGCTCCCGAGGCCTCTTCGTTACTTCCGATCGGGATTGAGGCAGTACGCCACGCATAAGATTTCCCATCGCGATTCCATCCCGACGGACAATCGTCGAGGCATATCTTGGTTTCATTTCCGTTGTACGACAATGCTCCACCTTGGCCGCCGCTCACAAACCATATTTCTCCGAACTGTGCCGCTAAGGCGGTGTTGCTCGCCGCAAACGCACCTCGAGGAGGGCCGGCGGTATCCAACCCGCTATTCCTTTGTAGGGTCCATGTCAAGCCACCGTCAGTGCTTCCAAGGAGCGTGAAGCGCCCGCGTACCGGGTCCCCAAGAAGCCAGCCCAGTTGCTTCTCCTGGATTAAAAAGCCATCCCAGAATCCTTCTTTGTCTTTGTTTATCAAGAGAAGCTTCCAAGATCTGCATCCATCCTTCGTCTTATAGAGTCGGCTCTTATCCCCCGGCCCACTCGCCATAACAATCGCAGTTGTCGCATCCCAAGCCTGCACCCCGCGAAAATCCAGTGTCGATCCATCCTTATCCCCATCCGGCACCGCGCACCGCGTCCAATGCGCCCCACCGTCAACAGTCTTCAGCACCGTCCCGCCCGTCCCGCTAGCCCAGGCCACAGTCCCATCCACCGAATCAATCCCACGCAGCCCCGCCGTAGTCCCCGACTCCTGCATCTCCCAAACCTGCTGCGCCGCCGCCGACAAACCGGGCAACGCCGCCGCAACAACCAGCACCACCAACAACCGAACAATAAGCATTGCTGACATTATAGGTTTCTGCCAATCCGGCGCACCCGTCCCAGCACATCCCGTTTGCCGAAAATTACGCCGCAACCGCGCACAATAGCTGCATGCCAACCCTCAAATTCCACCCATCTCCCACGCTCCAAACCGCCAAAAAAACACGCATACCCACCCCCTCCCCCCTCAAATTACCCCCTTTTCGCCACCTGCCCGCAGAAAAATGGACGTAAGGTGAACGAAATAAAGTGGTTGCAAGAAAATGTCGAAGGCCACCCTGTTATCATAAGGGTAAACAAACACCCTCGAAAAACGCCGCTTTTAGACCGATTTCAACCTGTTTTCGCCATGAAATGGCAACAAACAGCCCCGTTTCGCGCAGCCAATATTCTTGACCTAAGGCCGGGATCAGCGCAAGACTAGAGCAACCTCGCAATCCTCTAGACTCAACAGACAATCAAGGCACTCAAGACAAGGCATGAAAGGCGGACCCGTGGCGGGCCAGACCCAAGTCGAAGTGTACCCGCAGCAAGGCGGAGCCGAGAATTACGGCCTCCACACCGGCGTGCTTGGCCCCCTGGAAACCCTCGCCCAGTCCGTATCCGCCATGGCGCCGTCCACTTCGCCGTCCCTCACCATTCCGCTGGTCTTCGCCCTGGCCGGCAACGCAACCTGGTTCGTCTACCTTCTGGCCACCGCCGCAACTCTGCTGGTGGGCTTCTGCGTCAGCCGTTTCGCGCGCCTGTCGGCCTCGCCCGGCTCGCTCTATTCCTACGCGTCAGACACGCTGCCGCCCGTCTTCGGCGTGGTGGCCGCCTGGGGCTTGTTGCTGGCCTATCTCGCCACCGGCGCATCAGTGGCCGGCGGCGCGCTCTACTATGTCGGCCTTCTGTCGCAGCAATTCTTTCACTGGACGCCTCCCACTCTTGGCACGCTTGCTCTCGTCTGCGCCGTCGCCGGATGGGTCGCCTACCGCGACGTCAAGCTCTCAGCCGAGCTCATGCTTTGGATTGAAGTGGTGTCTGTCAGCTTGATTCTCATCGTGCTGGCCGTGATGGTGTACCGCTTCGGTTTCCAATTTGATCTGGACCAGCTTCGCCTGAAAGGCACAACGACTTTTTCATTGGGGCCCGCGCTCGTGCTGGCCATGTTCAGCTTTGTGGGATTTGAGAGCGCCACCACCCTCGGCAATGAGGCGCGCGAGCCGCTGCGCACCATTCCACGCGCGGTGATTCAGTGCGCCATTCTGGCCGGCGTGTTCTTCATGCTGTGTTCCTACTCTGAGGTGCTGGGGTTCCGCGGAGAGTCATCCAAACTCAGCGAATCAACCAGCCCATTGCACCTGCTCGCATTGAAGGCGGGCATCTCGCCGCTGGGCGTGGCCGTTGACGTTGGCGCGTTCGTCAGCATGTTTGCCTGCGTGCTGGCCTGCACCACGGCAGCCGCCCGAGTGCTGTTGCGCATGGCGCACGGCAAAATGCTGCATCGCGCATTGGAGCGCACCAACAAGCGGCATGGCACCCCAGGCACAGCGATTGCGTTGTCCGCAAGCTTGATGTTCGCGGCCACTGTGACGATGGCTCTGCGTGGTGTGACCGGCTCAGATATGTATGACCTGCTGGGGTCGCTCTCAGTCTTTGGATTTCTCACGGCCTATGCGCTGGTAGCCGTGGCGTTGCCCTTCGCGCGCCGCGCCCTCGGTCAGCATTCACATTGGATCACCGCCGTCAGCGTGACTACCGTGTTGGTCATGATACTGATCGTGATTTTCGATATACAGTCCGCAGCCGACGCGAACCACGCACGTCTCCCATGGATTTATCTCGCCTACATCGCCGCCGGCCTAACACTATACTTCGTCAGGCGAAGAGCAGGGAGCACTAACAACTGACCACTTTGAACTCAGAACTCTGAATGTAGAACTTTCTTTCACTCTTCTCCAATATCCTCATTCCACACCTGTGGATGCGCAGCAATATACGCCTCCATCATCTCGCGGCACTCGCCATTATCCAGCTCAATCACATCCACGCCATTCTCACGAAGCCAGTCGAGCCCACCAGCAAAAGTGCGGCTCTCGCCGACCACTAACGTCCCAAACCGGAACTGCCGAACCAACCCGCTGCAATACCAGCACGGGGCAAGTGTCGTCACCATCACCAGGTCGCGATAGCTGCGCTGCCGCCCCGCGCGGCGAAACGCATCCGTCTCCCCGTGAACACTGGGGTCGCCCTGCTGGATGCGGCGGTTATGCCCCCGGCTCACCAGCTCGCCAGTCCGTTTGAAGATGGCTGCACCAATCGGAATTCCGCCCTCCGCCAGCCCCAGTCGCGCTTCCTCAATCGCAACCGACAACATGCTTTCGCACAACGTTGCATCCACGATGGAATCCCTCTCATCTGAGAGGATATGACAGCGAGGAGCGAAGCATGAAGAAACGCAGACTGGGCAAGAACGGTCCCGAGGTTTCCGCCATCGGGTTGGGTTGTATGGGCATGAGCGACTTTTACGGCGGCCGCGACGAATACGAGTCGATCGCCACCATCGATCGCGCGCTGGAACTGGGCATCAACTTCCTCGATACATCCGACGCCTACGGACCGCACACCAATGAGGTGCTGGTAGGCCGCGCCATTAAGGGCCGCCGGAACGACGTCTTCCTGGCCACCAAGTTCGGCATCGTGCGCGACCCGAGCGACCCGAACAAGCGCGGTGTAGACGGCAGCCCAGCCTACGTGCGAGCCTCCGTCGAAGGCAGCCTCCGCCGCCTCGACATCGAGACCATCGACCTCTACTACCAGCATCGCGTCGATCCCAATACGCCCATCGAAGAGACCGTAGGCGCCATGGCGCGCCTGGTGGAAGAGGGCAAGGTCCGCTTCCTCGGTCTGTCTGAAGCCTCACCGGCTACCCTCGCCCGCGCCTCCCGCATCCATCCCATCACCGCCCTCCAAACCGAGCTCTCCCTCTGGACCCGCGATGCGGAACCCGAAGTGATTCCAGCCTGCCGCGAACTCGGCATAGGATTCGTAGCCTACAGCCCCCTCGGCCGTGGATTCCTCACCGGCGCCATCAAGTCCCCTGACGACTTCGACCCGGATGACACCCGCCGCCTCCACCCCCGCTTCCAGGGCGAAAACCTTGCCCGCAACCTTGAACTCGTGGACAAAGTAAAGAAGCTGGCCACAGAAGCCGGAGTAACTGCCAGCCAGCTAGCATTGGCCTGGGTGCTTTCTCAAGGCGAGGACATTGTCCCCATGCCCGGCACCAAGCGACGCAAATACCTTGAAGAAAACGCAGCCGCCGTTGACCTGGCCCTGGCGCCGGAACTGGTTCTCGAACTGGAAGCCGTATTCCCGCCAGACGCAGCGGCAGGCGAGCGCTATACGTCCGTCATGAAGGCGCTCATCGATCGGTGAGCAAACGGGGCGGGTGCCCAATCCCTTAAAATTTAGTCATGCCCCATCCATCGCCGCTGGCCGTCGTCAATGAACGCATCGTGGCCTGCGAGCGCTGCACCAACCTGCGGGCTTATTGCGCGGAAGTAGCGAGGATAAGGAAAAAGGCCTATCGAGATTGGGAATACTGGGGCAAGCCCGTGCCTTCGTTCGGAGATCCCAATGCGCGTGTGCTGGCGCTCGGCCTGGCCCCGGGAGCACACGGTTCCAACCGCACCGGCCGCCCTTTCACTGGCGACGGCTCCGGCGATTTTCTTTTTCCCGTGCTCCATGAAACCGGGTTTGCCTCGCAGCCACATGCGGTTTCTCGCAACGACGGCATGAGCCTCACCGATCTTTGGATCAGCGCTGTGGTGCGCTGCGCTCCGCCCGGCAACAAGCCCACGCCCGAGGAGCAGCGTAATTGCGCTCCGTGGCTGGAACAAGAGTTGATGCATCTTACGGACCTGCGCGTGGTCGTATGCCTGGGCAAGATTTCGTTTGACGGCTTGCTGGCACATGCCGTGCGCACAGGGTTGTTGAAAGCGAGAACCGGCTTTACATTCAGCCACGGTGCGGAGTACACCCTGCCAAATGGGCTGCATGTGATCGCAACTTATCATCCATCGCTGCAAAACACGAACACGGGCAAGTTAACGCGTCCCATGTTCGTCGCAATATTCAAGCGCGCGAAGGAACTGGCCAATTCTCTTTAGGACGGGCTATTCCTTTCGCAGAACGGAGTTGAGAAGGAAAACATGGACAAATACTCGGAGCAGATTCTCAAGGAGCTTCTTCCAGCGGAAAAGGAGATAGCCCCAGCCATGAGGCGCGTCAAGGGTCTCAGCAAGGAACCTCCGCATCTGGATCACTGGACGCCTGCGATTCTGCTGGAGCGTGCGGCCTATCTCCGCAAACTCGCGAAGGCCAGCGACGGGCAGGCCAGCGAGACCCTGAAGCGGTACCCAGGCCACGTGACAATGCTTTCGTTTCGCAGCCGCGATGGCGAGGCGGAACTGCATGAGAGATTCGCCGACATCTTCCAGGTCCTCGCCGGGAAGGCAACCCTGGTGACCGGAGGCACAATATCCGGGGCAAGAACAATCGGACCGGGAGAAACGCGGGGCGAACGAATCGAGGGCGGCTCGCGGCAGGAATTGCGGGCAGGCGACTTGGCTCATGTCCCGGCAGGCTTGCCTCATCAGATGCTGGTGGCTGGCGAAGGCACGTTCACCGCTTTCGTCGTCAAGATCAAGGAGAGCGAAGGGCCATGAATACGCTGATCAGACGCGGCTTCGGCTGCTATACTTTGCGAGCTATGAATGCTATTTCCGTTTCGCTCCTCGCCCTTGCCGCGCTTGCCGCTCCGCTTTATTCTCAGCAGCCTGTGGCGCCACAAACCGCAACCGCGTCCGTGCATGCCGCGAAGAAACCCGTCGCGCCCGTTAGTCGCGCACTCCTGAATCCGGCACTACTCAAAGCGAAGGCTCCCGCTGAGTTCAAAGTCCGTTTCCTCACCACCAAAGGCCCGTTCGTAGTTGAAGTGCACCGGGAGTGGTCCCCGTTTGGCGCCGACCGTTTCTACAATCTCGCCAAGAATGGCTTCTTCAATAACGGACACTTCTTCCGCGTCGTGCCTGATTTCGTCGTTCAGTTCGGCCTCAGCCCAAGTCCAGCCGTCAATAAGGTCTGGAAGGATGCGGAGATCCAGGACGATCCAGTGACCCAGTCCAATCACAAGGGTTCAGTCACTTTCGCGAGCCGTGGACCAAACACCCGCACCACGCAGCTATTCATCAACCTGGGTGAGAACGCGCGGCTCGACGGGATGGGTTTCTCTCCCTTCGGCACCGTGATTGAAGGCATGGACGTGGTGGAAAAACTCTACGCGGGCTACGGACAGACTCCTGATCAGGGCCGCATTCAGGCCGAAGGCAAGCCTTATCTCGATAAGGAGTTCCCACTTCTCGATAGCATCAAGCTAGCCAGGATCGTGGTGCCTCCGCCCGTTGCAAAAACGCCCGCCACGGCTCCGGCAAAGAATTAGATGGTGCCGGCAAATCGCCCGGATCGTCGTGGATGAAATCACGCTTACGCCCGTTCTGGGCTCAGCGCCTCGTTGACTTTCCGCGCCTCGTAGTGCTGAAGGTCGCGGTCTCGAACTCCCAAAAGATAGAGCAGCCCATCAAGCCCGAGATTGGAAATCGACTGGTCGGCACTTTGGCGGACGAGCGGTTTGGCGCGGTAAGCTATGCCCATGCCGGCAAGGCTGAGCATGGGAATGTCATTGGCGCCATCGCCGACTGCGACAACCTGTTCAAGCGAAATTCCCTCACTGCGCGCGATTTCACCCAGTAGCAATGCTTTGCGAGTTCCGTTAATGATCGGAGGAATTACCCGGCCGGTCACCTTTCCATCGGCAATTTCCAGTTCATTGGCATGAACCGTATCAATTCCCAGACGCTCCTGCAGCGATCGAGCAAAGAATGTGAAGCCGCCTGAGAGAATCGCCGTCTTGTAACCAAGCAGCCGCAGCGTTTGCACAAGTCGCTCGGCCCCTTCGGCCAGCGGAATCGTATCAAGCAGACTGTGAACGCGCTCGGCGGAGAGTCCCTTGAGAAGGGCGACACGGCGACTAAAACTCTCATCAAATCCCAGCTCTCCGCGCATCGCTGCTTCGGTAATCCGGACCACCTCATCTCCAACCCCGGCCATCTTTGCGAGCTCGTCAATCACTTCGCCCTGAATGAGCGTCGAATCCATGTCGAATGCAAAGAGCCGGCGATTGCGGAGGAAGATGCTTTCCCGCTGGAATGCAATATCGATGGATAGCCTCTGGGCAGCGGCAAGGAACTCCGCACGCATTGCCACCTCGCGGGAGGGCTCGCCGCTGACAGCCAGTTCCACGCATGCGTTCGCTGGCTCGGCTTCTGGCGTAAGCTGACGCGAGAGGCGGTCGATCCGATCGATGTTCATTTGGTGGGCGGAGATGATTGAGCTCACTTGCGCCAGTTGTTCGGCGGTGATCGAACGCCCCAGCACGGTAATGATGAAGTGATTCGATCGAAGACCGAAGCCCCAATGTTTCACCGCATCCTTCGGAATCATTCTGAAATGCGAATGGAGACCGAGTTCCGTTGCGCGGTTCTGGAGTGCCAATTTGAGCGAAGCCAGGCTGCTTCCCGTGGGAACCTCAATCAGAATTCCGAGGGCAAGGTTTTCATGCACCACCGCCTGCCCAATGTCGAGAATGTTCACGTCATTCTGTGCGAGGATCCCGGTAAGGGCTGCGGTTAGCCCGGGTGCGTCGGGTCCAGAGAAGTGAATGAGTACAGTTTTAGTGTGCGATTCCGACGGCATGCCTGAGTCCAACTATACCGTAGCAGCCAGCGGCCGCTAGCGGCGTCGGGAGCGCCTTGATCCTTCTCTCGATCGCAATTGCTCCAAGAGCTCGCCGCAGAGAAAACATGTTCCTCATTCTTTTGGAGCGGGAGACCGGGATCGAACCGGCGGCATTCAGCTTGGGAGGCTGACCCTCGATTAGGTACGGGTGAGCATTGCGGTGGCCAAATAACACTCTTCCTGAAATGCGTCGAAATCCGGCGATTCGACTACTTGCGACTCGCCCAGGTGTCTCTCCGAAATCAGTGCCATGCAGCCCGGCATGCTGGGAGACCGTGTTCAGGCCGTCATAGCTTTTCCGATACGTAAGCAGAATCCGCCAAGCGTCGCCAAATCCTGCTGCAGCAAGTCATCGGCGGTCAGAGATCGCAGAGTCATAGGCGTGTGATAACGTCCTTTATCGTTCATTAACTTTGTGGAGGCAGAATGCAAACCATTCTGTCAACCACGACAATCACCCTATCCGCGTTTCCAACACCCGCAAAACCTGGAAACGCTCTTGATTCAGCATGAGCTGAGATCTCCGAAGAGCGTCCCAGGTGCTTACAGTACGGCCTGCGGCACTACTGTTCGGTATAGACGTAATCGTTATACTTCCAGGCTCCGTTGATATTTGAGTAGAGCCTTGCGTAGACTTTTGCACCGTTTGCCGGGAGGGAGGGCACGGTCTGAGAAGTGGCCGAGCCTTTGTATATAAATAGCTCGCTTTGACCGGGCGCAATGGTGCTGAGATTGAGTTGGTAGAGGGTTACCCCAGTGCCGGCGGACCATTGGAATGACACATTGCTGGTTCCCAGCACAGTGCTCAGTCCCGGCGTGGGAGATTGGAGCACGGCAGGAACGGTGGTGCCGAACTCGGTGTAGACGTAGTCGTTGTGCTGCCAGGCTCCGTTGATATAAGAATAGAGCCTTGCGTAGACAGTTACGCCGATTGAGGGCAGGGTGGACACACTGGCGGAAGTAGCCGTGCCTTTGTATAAGTAGAGATCGCTGGCGCCGGGCCCGATGGTGCCGAGGGTCAACTCGTAGAGAGACACTCCTGTACCGGCGTTCCACTGGAAGGATACATTGCTTGTTCCGAGCACGGTACCGAGGCCCGGCGTAGGCGAGGTAAGCGCCGCCGGAACGGAAGTGCCGCCTTCGGTGTACGCGTAGTCGTTATAGTACTTGTAGTCGTTAGACACCCAGGTTCCGCCAACTTTTGAATAGAGCCTTGCGTAGACTATTGCGCCGTTCGCGGGCAGGGTGGGCACGATCACGGAAGTAGCCGCGCCTTTGTATACAAACAGATCCTGTGCGCCCGGCGCACCGGTACCAAGGATGAGCTCATATTCGGTGATCCCCGTCCCGGCAGTCCATTGGAAGGTCACATCGCTGGTGCCCAGCACGGTGCTCAGTCCCGGCGTGGGAGATGTGAGCACTGCCAATGTGCTCGAACCGCTTTCGGTATATTGATAGTCGTTAAACTGCCAAGCTCCGTTGATATAGGAAGAGAGCCTTGCGTAGACTACCTGACCCTTTGCGGGCAGGGCGGGCACGGTCGCAGAGGCTGCTGTGCCTTGGAATATGAACAGCTCGCTTTGACCAGGTGCAATGGCGCTGAGGCTGAGTTGGTAGAGTGTGACCCCCGTTCCCGAAGTCCACTGGAAGGGCACATTGCTGGCGCCGAGCACCGTGCTTGGTCCCGGTGTGGGCGTAGTAAGTGTGGCCGATGTCGGCGTGGGGCTCTCGGTATAGACGTAGTCGTTAGACAGCCAGGCTCCGTTGATATAGGAAGAGAGTCTTGCGTACAACGTTACGCCGTTTGCGGGCAGGTTGGACACGGTGTCCGAAGTATTCTCGCCCTCGTAAACCACGAGATTCTGTGAACCCGGTCCAGTAGTGCCAAGATCGAGCCGATATTCGGTGACCCCTGACCCAGCGCCCCACTGGAAGGTCACATTGGTTGCGGGGAGGACGGTGCCCAGTCCTGGAGTGGGAGAGATCATCGTGGCCAGTCCGCTGACGGTTATTCCGGTGCTTGGCTGCGACATGAGGATCAACGCTGGAGAGAGGTTCGGGTTCAGGCTGAGAGATGCGGTCAGCTTGTCGCCGGATTCAATCGAGGCGATGATGAGATTGGTGAAGGTGGCCATTCCCGATGAAAGTGCTGCCGAGTTTGTTCCGCCGGACAGGGCGCTATCGGCGTCAGTCATGTTGACGGCGCTGGTGGCAGGCGCGAAGACGGAGCCACTTTCAGTCAAGGTCACTACCGGTGCTGGAGACAGCGATGCTCCGGCGCCGGCGCTGGCAGGGGGTTCGGTGGTGAAGGCAATCGCGTAATTGGTTTGCGCCGCTCCGGAGTCGACTGAACCCGCCGGGCAGTATGTGGAGAGGAGACCGAAGCCGCGCTGGTCAGCGGTCAGGCTGGCCGCGTTCCAGTTGGTCAAAGTACCGAAGCAGATAGCCGGGCTGCCAGGCAGAGCCGGCATGGTCTGCGTGGGGCCACCGTAGCTTCCCAAGGGAGCCAGATTGATGCCGGCGACGCCAACCTGGTTGCCGCCGTTGTCATTGATGCTGCCATCGATATCGGCATCCGCCGTATTGCCAGAGACGATGGTGTTGGCCAGGTTGACCGTGGTTCCGATGGCGTAAATGCCGCCACCGCCCGTTGCCGTATTTCCGGAGATTGTGCTGTCGGTCGCTGTTAACGTTCCGCCGCCGATATTCATGATGCCGCCACCGGCGCCGCCTGATGCCGAATTCCCAGAGATGGTGCTGTTGGTTACGGTCAGCGTGCCGCTATTGAAGATGCCGCCGCCCTGCCCAGTGGTCGCTGAATTACCGGAGACGGTGCTGTTCTTCAGTGTGAGTGTGCCGGTGTTCGAGACGCCGCCGCCAAATTCGCCATTCGCGGAATTTCCCGAGATGGTGCTGTTGTTTATCGTCAGCGTGCCACCGTTAATGTTTGATATGCCGCCGCCACTGGCACCCGTCGATCCGCCTGTGACGATCAGTCCATTGATGCTGTCGCCTATCGCACCCGAGGCGACGGTGAAGACCGAAGATGCGCCTGCGCCATTCACCGTTACCAGGTTCGCCAGTGTCGCCCCAGTGCCGGAGGTTGCCCCGTTGATGGAGGTATTCGAGGGAATCGTCAGCGTGCCGTTGCTCAGCGTGATGGTCTGCGCTGTGGCAAATTTTGTCGAGTCGAAGGTGATGCTTCCGGAGCCGAGGCTCGCAGACTCAAGCAGGGCGTCGCGCAGGCTGCACGAAGCATCCGTACCTGTGCCAGGCGTGGTCTGGACGGTGCAATTCGAGGCGGATCCCGTATCGTCACTCGCTGTTGTCACAACAAGGGCGGGAACGGAAACGCTGATACTCCCGGTACTCGCCGAGAGGCTGTTCACCGAATCTGTTGCCGTGATGGTTTGCGAGCCGACCGTTTCCATGGTTGCGGAGAAGGTGCCGGTTCCGTTCGTGATTGCGCTGCTTCCGGGGAGGATAGCGCTGGGATCGCTGCTAGTGAAGACGACCGTGCCGCCGTAGCTGGTGGCCACATTGCCGTAAAGATCATAGGCGGTCAAGGTGACGCTGATGGGTGAACCGACATGAGTCGACGGCGGTGCGATTAGCCCAATATGTGTTGCCGCGCCTGGCTGGATGGTAAAGATGCCCGTGCCGGTAATTGAAGGATTGGTTGTGTCCGTGGCTGTAATGGTGTCTGTGCCGGCGGTTTTAAGTACGCCAGTCTGAGTGCCTTGTCCATTGACCAGAGTGATCGGGCCAAGATTGACGAATCCGGGATCGGAGCTGGTGAAGGCTACTGTTCCGTTGTATGAGGTCGCAACGTTCCCTGCGGCGTCTTCAGCGGTAATTGTGAAGCCGAATGCGGTGTAGAACGGTTCCGGTCCGCCGGGAATCACAAGGTGTGTCGCTGCCCCTGGATTGACGGTCAACGTGAAGGTCTGCGTACCGTTCGGTAAGACGCCGTTCTGCGCGGTGATGGTGATGGGGTATGAGCCTGCCAGACCCGCTGTGCCAGAAATGGTCGCGGTTCCGTTCCCGTGGTCGACGAAGGTGACGCCGCTGGGCAGATTTCCGGTCTCGCTAAATGTCGCGGTGGGGAAGGTCCCTGTGGCGGTGGTCACGGTGAACGAGCCGGCCGCGCTGGCGGTAAAGGTAGTGCCGCTACCACTGGTAATCGACGGAGCCTGGTTCACCGTCAGCGTGAAGTTCTGTGTGGCGTTGGTGGTGCCGTTTGCCGCGGTGATGATGATCGGGTAGGAACCGCCTGTGCCAAAAGCCGGTGTGCCGCTGAGAAGGCCTGCGCTGCTCAAGCTGACGCCGGTGGGCAGGTTTCCGGTTTCGGTGAACGTCGTGGAGGGGTAGGTCCCTGTCGCGGCGGTCACATTGAAGGAGCCGGCTGTGCCCACCGTAAAGGTGGTGCTGCTACCGCTGGTGATCGACGGAGCCTGGTTCACCGTCAGCGTGAAGTTCTGCGTGGCGTTGGTGGTGCCGTTTGCCGCCGTGACGATGATTGGGTAGGTACCGCCCGTACCGGCAGCCGGCGCACCAGACAGCACTCCAGCTGTGGAGAGGGTAACGCCGGTGGGCAGATTTCCAGTCTCGGTGAACGTCGCCGTGGGGTAGGTCCCTGTCGCGCTGGTCACGGTGAATGAGCCGGATGTGCCTACCGTAAAGGTGGTACTGCTACCGCTGGTGATCGACGGAGCCTGGTTCACCGTCAGCGTGAAGTCCTGCGTGGCGTTGGTGGTGCCGTTTGCCGCGGTGATGATGATCGGGTAGGAACCGCCTGTGCCGAAAGCCGGTGTGCCGCTGAGAAGGCCTGCGCTGCTCAAGCTGACGCCGGTGGGCAGATTGCCTGTTTCGGTAAAGGTTGGCGCCGGGGTACCGGTCGCGGTCGCGGTGAAGGAACCCGCGGTTCCAACGGTGAAGGTGGTGCTTGTGCCGCTGGTGAACGTGGGCGGCTCGTCGATGGCAATCGTGTCAGTATTCGACGAAACAGCGGTGATGCCCGCCCCGCTCAGTGTCATCTGGTTCGAGACGCTGTTCGACGTCGGACTCGCAGCCACGTTCACGCTGATGGTCAGCTCCGGATAGCTGCCGCTCTCGGCAACCGCCGAATCGTTGGTGCAGGTGACGTTTTGCCCGGAAGCACTGCAACTCCAGCCTGTGCCCCAAGTACCCACCCCGGTATTGACAAACGTAAAATTCGAGTCTAGCGTGTCCTTCACCGTCAGCGGATTCGTACCCAGCGGATCGCCCGTGGGACCCGTGTTGCTGGCAACGCTGATGTTGGCAGTGATCTGCGCATTCGTCTCGCTCGCTTCAAACGTTCCCGTGTGGCTGGCGTCCGCCGATACCGTGACCGGGTTTTCCTTGAAATTGATGCACCATCCGGTCTGCGCGCCTTCCGCCCCTCCAGCGCCAGTGTCGTTGAAGAACAGTTTCCAGTTCCCATTCGGATTCGTGCTGTCAAACACGTTTGCAAATGTGCCGCTCCCAGCCGGCTGCGCATAGGTGATTGTCCCGGGCACAGGATAGAACCCGCTCGCACTGGATATGAACGTGTGCGGGCTGCTATAGCTCGTCGGCTTGAATGACCCCGGACTGTAAGTCGATTGCGGCACCGTGCCGCTCGCGCTGTCTTCAAACGTGAAGGCCCCATCCGGCGTCGGTGAGTCCGCGGTTCCCAGAATGGTGGTGGCACTGCCCGTTTGCGAGAAGAAGTCCAAGTTCGCCCCCGTCGGGCCCTCCACCAACGCGCTCGTGTTTGAAATCGTGTCGTCGCCGTTGCTCCAGAACCCATTCAGCGTCAGCGTCATCGTGTTGATCGTGCCGGGAATACCCGCGGCAGTGATGAGCGAAGGATTCGGCGTGAACCCACCCGACACTCCTTCGCCGGTGATCACCGGGCCCGCGTTGCAGGCATTGATCGACCCACTCGATCCAGCTGAATACGCAGCGTTGTTGTTAAACCGCTGGTAGAACGTTCCCTGGCTCGCGTTGTCCGACGACGTACCGCTGTAATCGCCCGTAAACTCATAATCGCCCTCGTACACCGTCATGTACGTGTCACTACCGCTTTCACCAATCAGCACCGATGACGAAATCACTCCCGGCGTGAGACTGGCATCCCCGCTGCTGGTATTCACGTTCACCACGTTGTTCGGGCTGGTCACGCCCTGCGGTGTGACGCCGTTCTCCTCGAATGTAACGGTTCCGCCCGTCGTCACCGCCGACCCGTCCGAAGTCACAGCGGCAGTCAAGCTCACGGACTGCTTCGCCACCTGCGGGTTCGCCGTCGAGGTTATCGTGGTCACAGTCGGATTGCCGGTGTTAATCGTCAGAACAACGCACCAGCCTCCGGCAATCGTCTCAACATTGCCGAAGTTCATGTAGGGATACAGCGCCCAGTCGCCATCGGCCGTCACCCCGCTGAAATTCGATTCAAACGTCTCGGTAATGGGTCCGTTTTGGCGGGGAGTCGAGGGGTCGTATCCGTAGTTGATAGTTCCCGGAATTTGCGGAACCGCCGAATCGATGGCGTGCGCGCCCGAGCTGGGCCAAATCACCGCATTCACGTTCAAGTCAGACGCTTCGTAATCCGCGGGGCTGCTCGAACTGTTTTCCGGGGGTGCGCCGTTTACAGTGGGATACTGGCCGGCCGCGTCGTAGAAATCGAGCCAGCTGCCCGTCGAACTGTCCGTCGAATTGAATCCGTCGTCTAAGAAATCCAGGTTGTGCACGCCGTCGGGCGCCACCAGCAGATGTTGCGCGACGATGTTTCCCGTCACATCCAGCAACTCCACTTCAACGTTGGAAACCGTCTGCGAACCATGGCCTGTGACCTTGATGATCGAGGGATAGATTGAGCTGGTGGACTCCTCCGCAATCGGGAGGGAACCCGTGTTGCAGTACGTGTCGCCCGAGGGGTTCGTGGTGGTGCCCTCCACCAGCTGGTTCATAGCATTGGCTGAACTCGAAGAAAATCCGGTGCCCCCGCTGTACGCGGCGTCAATCGTGTACAACCCCTGCGTGAATGTAGTGGTGCACGTCGCCGTGCCGTTGCTCACAGCCTTAGCCCCACAGCCGGAGATGGTGGTTCCTCCACTCGTAAAGTTCACCGTGCCCACGTCCACCGTGCTTGTCGAGGTAACGGTCGCTGTAAAGGTGACGGAGCCGCCCGAATTCGCCGGATTGGCGTTCGAAGAAAGCGTCGTCGTTGTGCTGGCCGACGTAGTCGCGTCATAGGTCAGCGTCAACGTCCATGAGGAGATCGAAACCGGGTCCGTGCTGGGGGAGCTCAGAAACGTATCGTCAGTCACGATATGAAGCGTCCATGCCCCTTCCGTCGAGGCATTCGCGAACGTGCCGTTCAATGTCGCGGTGCCGTCGGACTGTGGAAGGCTCAGCCCGCTGGCGTTGGGGGGGATGGTTGTGTCAGCGCAGAAGCCGTTTTGGTTGAGCCAGTACGAACTGGGCTTCACCGTGGTCGAGCCCGTATGCTGCCATGGCGCTGCATCCGGCGCGCCGGACGACGCCGTATCCACGATGGTCACGGTGACGTTGTCCAGGCCGGAACCGGCATCGCCGTTATCATCCCCGTCGGTGCTATCGCCCGTGCAGCCGAGAAGTTCGAACTTCTGGCCTCCCGGACTCTGCAGATAAAACGAGGTGTACATAACGCTGTCGTTGTTTTCCCCGCTGGAGGTAAGTCCGTTTAGAGCAACTTGTACCTTCGTCACCGTGCCCGTGGCGCTGACCGTGGCCGTCGACGAACCGGACCCAGAAAGTCCCGAAACGCTGATCGCGCCTCCCGTGTAGGCGGTGGTGGTCTGCGCGCTAGCCGGCAGCGCCGTTCCCATCAGGGAGACAACCGCGCAAAGAAGGAATCCAAGGCCGAACTTCAGAACGGCTGGACGGAAAGCTAACGCAGAAACGCGATTGAACGACACCATGGCAACCCCACACGCAATAAGCGCATAATCTTTTTGGATAGAGCAATTTAGATCGCGGGCACAGAGAGGGGACTCTGGTCGCTCGCGCCGAGTTACAATGAGAGACTTCGCTTCTTAGCCGGCTCGCTTAGTGGTACAGGGAAGTGTTCCTTAATACATTTGAGGGCAGCCGCGAGCCTTCGTGCGGAGTCTACCTATGACTATCGTTGAACAGGCTGGTTGTCAATAGCTACTTCGTGACCGGCTTTCTCGATAACATACAAAGAGCGCTGGAACGCCTTGCCAACGATAACAAGCGGGGCTGGATGGCAGCTAAATATTCCACAAACGCTTCACGTTAAACGATTGGATAATCATGGTTTATGAATCAACCCAGTCAGTTGGCCTGGTCTTGGGGCGCATGCATGAAGGGCGCGCGAGCCGCGCATCAGATACGGCTCAACTCATGACAGCCAAAGCGGAAAAGAGCCATGCAGACACTCATCGCAGTCTCACCGGGCCGCAGGGACGGCACTTTAATTGCCCATTCTTCTCATTTTTCCCGAAATTCAATGGTTAGCGCCCAGGGACTCAATCCCGACATCCTGCGCGTAAGACAGGCGCCCTGATCGCTCTCCGTCAGGTCGCTGGAGTTGCATTGCGGTTCTTCACGGAACCAACGCTCCGGTTAACAAAATGCGTTGCGATCGAGAGCCTGCTTGACTCACTTCCCTCGGATTCCGCGGGAAAGACGCAATCCTCATCTTTGCGGAACCATTGTGCGAAGCGAATGATCTTGCCCTTGGAGCAGCTGCATTTTCTATCATGTTCTGGCCGTTGGAGTCAGCGATGGCAAATGATCGATCCTTCGATAAGACACCCTATTTCAGCTGTCCTAATTTATGCATGACAAAGGACGTTATCACACATCGTTTCTTGAGCGGTCCGCTTTAGGCTATGACCTAACCTACACCGTATGGAACAGCCAGATCATCGAACCGTCACTGTAGACGCCCCCACCGCTCGAGCCGTTTTGCTCGATGACACGCCGGGCGGCCGGTCTGCGCCTATGTCCCGCAGAAGGTCCGGCTGACCGTCTCCTCGGGGCTGGCTGGCGTGGCGTACCGCTCCAGGTTGGGCCGGTCTTCCCAGGGCCGTGACACGACGTCCAGCAACTGCTCGAAGGGATGAAAATCCTGCCTCTGGACGGCCGCATCGAGCGCCTCCTCCACAAGGTGATTACGCGGAATGAACCCCGGATTCACTGCCCGCATGGCCGCTGCGCGCGTCTGCCCCGATCCCAGTTCTTCCTCCAGGCGCTGTCGCCATGCGGTGGCCCACATGTCATATGCGCAGGGATCGTCGAACAGCGCACGCACCCCTTCATCGCCTTCCGGTGAGGCTGCGGCATCGCACAGCCGACGGAAAGTCAGAGTGAAGTCGGCGCGGTTGCCGGCCATCCGTTCAAGCAGATCTTCAACAAGAAACGCGTCACCGGGATGTTCGGTCGCGAGACCAAGCTTTCGCTGCATGCCGGCTCGTTGAGCCGCATTGAACTGCGGGCCGAATGCGGTAAGAGCTTCCTTGGCTGAGAGCAAACCGACCTCGTCGCCGCCTGCCTCCTGCTCCAGGATCGGCAGTAATGCCTCGGCCAATCGCGTGAGATTCCAGAGCGCGATTCGCGGCTGGTTGCCATAGGCATAGCGCCCGTTTGTGTCGATGGAGCTGAACACGGCGTCCGGATGGTATGCCTCGATAAAGGCGCAGGGACCGTAGTCGATGGTTTCGCCTGAGATGGCGGTGTTGTCGGTGTTCATCACGCCATGGACGAAGCCGATCAGCATCCATTGCGCGATGAGGCGCGCCTGCCGTGCGATCACGGCATCCAGCAGAGCACGGTATGGTTGCTTTGTCTGCGCGGCCTCAGGATAGTGGCGGGCGATAGCATAGTCAGCCAGCGTGCGAATCCCTTCTGTGTCGCGCAGTGCGGCGAAATATTGGAAGCTGCCAATGCGAAGATGGCTCGCCGCAACGCGGGTCAGCACGGCTCCTGGTAAAGGCACTTCGCGCAATACACGTTCTCCCGTCGTCGCCGCGGCCAGCGCGCGCGTGGTCGGTACTCCCAGTGCCGCCATGGCCTCGCTCACAATGTACTCGCGCAAGACCGGACCGAGCGCGGCTCGACCGTCGCCGCCCCGGGAAAAGGGTGTGGGCCCGGAGCCCTTGAGCTGGATGTCGTAACGTGCGCCATCCCGGGCAACCACTTCTCCCAAAAGGTTGGCGCGACCGTCTCCGAGTCGGGGGACGAAATGGCCAAACTGGTGGCCGGCGTATGCCAGCGCCAAAGGCTCGGACCCTTCCGCCACGCGGTTGCCAGCCAGTATCTCCAGGCCTTGTGCGCTGGCCAGTGCATCCGGATCCAGACCCAGGTAGCGTGCCAGCTCCGCATTTACCTTCACCAGCGTGGGGGCCACTACAGGTGTCGGCGCAAGCCGGGAGTAAAAGTATTCCGGCAGCCGCGCATAGGTGTTATCGAAGCCAAAGGAAATGGGGCTGCCACCGGGGTGGGGCGCGGTGAACAACACGATCGGGGATGGACCGGACGAGTTCATATTCCTTTTGATGTTGACACACGGGTACGGCGCAGTCGCCCTCTGGGTGCGAAAGCATGGGGAGTGCGGCGAGGGTCTGCAGGAATTAAGGAACTGCAAATCGACTGCCGGCGGGGAGAATCAAGATGCAGATCTCTCCCAAATCCAGCCCCAATCCCTTATTGCCTAAGTCAACCCGAGGTGAATCTTTTGTGCCGAAGGTCAGGACCGCCTCAGGAACGCCGGGAGCCCTTCTTCCCATTTGATCGCTCCGGCGATGATTGTGTCCAGATCGAATCGCGCTTCCCATCCTAGTGTCTGCTTGGCCTTTTGCACTTTGGCAAAAAGCACCGGGGGGTCCCCCGCTCGGGGGGGCGCGAAAACATGAGGGACTCTCCGATTGGAGATCTTCTCAATTGCTTCGAGCACCTCAGCGATCGATGTTCCCTTGCCCGTTCCGAGATTCAGTGCGGTGGAGGCGCCACCTCCGGCGAGATACTCCAGCGCTTTAAGATGAGCAGCGGCAATGTCGGCCACATGAACAAAATCCCGAACGCAAGTTCCGTCCTTCGTATCCAGATCATTTCCAAATATCGTAAGCGGCGGAGCGCTGCCCAGGGCTGCCTTGATCGCAAGCGGAATCAGATGGGTTTCCGGATTGTGAATCTCTCCAACCCCTCCACTGGGATGGCTGCCGGCCGCATTAAAGTAACGCAACACGACATATTGCAGCCCATGCGAAACGTTGTAAGCGGAGAGCACGCGCTCGAAAAACAATTTAGTAGCACCGTAGGGACTGATAGGCTCTTTCGGGCTTGATTCGAGAATGGGTAGATCGGTCGGAATTCCATACACCGCGCAGCTTGACGAGAACACGAGGAGCCTGACCTCGCTATCCAGCACGCAATCCATCAGAGTCAATGCCGATTCGATGTTGTTGTGAAAATACTTTCGCGGATTTGAGATAGACTCGCCCACATACGCGGAAGCCGCAAAATGCATGACGGCATCTGTGCGTCGCAAGCACGATCGGAGCTTCTCCTTGTCGGCTATATCTCCTTCAACAAGTTCGAACCCTTCGGAAAGCCTGCGATGTCCCGTGGAAAGATTGTCGTAGATTAAAATGTCATGCCCGGCGGCAGCCAGCTCCCTCACCGTGGTCGATCCGACATAGCCGCTCCCACCGGTTACAAGAACCCTCATAGTGTCGCAGCTCCGGGCAAACTTAATACAGTCAGACTACCATCCATATTAATGGCTGGTCCGGCTGCCGTGGATGCACTCGTCGTCTTCGGCGAACCAACTCCGTCTAAACAATACATCGTGGCCGTCTGGCGTGACATGATGGTCAAAAGCGGTGACAACAATCCAGGCACCGTGGTCGGCCCCCAAAAGGTACAATGCTGTCATCTATCACCACACTTCTCACAGAATGTTGATGCAAAAGGCAATGAGGGATATTAGTCTGATAGTTGCATTAAGAATTAAATCGATACTTCGAAAGACCAAAGGCCTAAAAACCTCGAGGATGCGTGTATGCTAATCCGCAGGGATTCGCCTCGGGGGGAGGGTGATCTGCAGATTTTGGAAGGAGACTTTGAATGTCGCGACGCCTGTTCCCGAAGCTGACCCTTGCAGTACTCTTCGTGGCCGCAGCGGTTCCTGCGTTTTCTCAGGTGGCCCCCGCGGCCACGCAAGGCGGATTGCCGCTCACCGTCGGAGTCGGTATCTCCGATTACGATGTTGATTGGGGATATGGAAGCAGAATGATCGGGATTTCAGCATATGTCGACTGGGATCTGTTCGTTTTGCCAGGGCCCCTGAAGAACCTCAGCATTCAGGCCGAAGGAAACGCTATCGATTACGGCCGCCCAGCAAGATTGCAGCCTAATACGCGTGAGGATACGGGCTTGGGTGGGCTGAAATACACATATCGTCACTACCGCAATTTGCTTCCCTACATCAAGTATATGGGTGGCGTTGGCAGCATCGACTTCGTAGATACCCAAACTCCGACTTACACGCACGATACTTTCGGTGTCTGGGCTCCAGGCGGTGGCATTGAATACCGGGTGTGGCGCCAGTTGTGGGTGCGTGGCGACTACGAATACCAATTCTGGCACCAGACCTTTGGGCCACATGATCTTACCCCGCAGGGTTTCACAATTGGCGGCTCCTACCACTTCAGGCCTACGTACGCCCGTTAGGGAAGGTGGCAATAAACATCATCCCGGGTCTTCGCAACACAGGAGATATGGTTGGATCGCAATCGCAGGACAGGTGCAAGGCCGCTCTTCTGGTAGAGCTCGAATCCAACCTGTCAATCGCGCAGTGGAGAGCTCGCCCATTCACATGCAGACTCTCCTTCATGTCCTCGCGCTCCTCTCGATAACGCAGTGGCGTTGGAGGCCTACTCCCGCGGCCAACAGGTTCTGTGCCAATCGATTGCCACCGTCTCTACCAAGCTGGTATATTCCAAGCTAAAATGTGCGGCTTCACCCAAACGATGATGATTCCTTTGTAGTCCTGTATTCCTGTATCTCCTGCGCTGAAATCACAGATGCTGGCCACAGTTCGATTTCAGGAGCGCGCGACCAGAACGATGGCGAGTTAAGTGTTCCTGGAGTACGCAAATTGCCGGACCCTCGCAAGGATCAGACCGTAAGCGCTGTGAAAAATGCCTCCGGGCAATCGTCTGCCCTCCGCAAACCCACCATGAGCGACGTTGCGCGATTGGCCGGGGTCGGCACCATGACTGTTTCCCGCGTGCTCAGCGGTACGGCGCCTGTCTCGGAAGAAACCGCACAGCGTGTGCATACCGCGATTGAACAGCTGCAGTACCGGCCGAATGAACTGGCCCGTGCCTTTCGCGGCCAGCGCAGCCGTTCCATTGGCCTCATCATTCCCTATCTCTACGACCCATTCTTTGCCAACTGCGCCCACGCGGTCACAACCGTCGCCAAGGAACACGGCTATTCGGTCATCATCACCACTTCCAACGAAGATCCGGATACTGAGTTTCGCGAGGCGGAACAGATGCTGCAGCGCCATGTCGATGGCGTGGTCGTCATCCCGGCCAGATTTCGGGAGTCGCGTCTCACCCGCGCCGTGTTTGGCAAGACTCCGGTGGTTGCCTTTGACCGCCCTGTCTCTGACCCGGCCATCGATGTTGTGCTGGTGCAAAACACTGCCGGCGCGCGCCACATGGTCGAGCACCTCATCGAGCATGGTCATAAGCGCATCGCGTTCATGGGTCTCAGCAGAGTCCTCTTTACCATCAATGCGCGCTTCCTCGGCTATCGGCGCGCGCTGCAGGATGCGGGGCTCCAGGAAGATTCCTTCTTCGGCTGCGAGTCGGAGGACGACACCTTGCAGGCATTGCGGGCCAAACTAAGTGGAGCAAACCCGCCGACTGCCATCCTTACTTCCAATACGCTGGCCACGCGCTACGTTCTCAGTGGGCTGTTACACCTTGGCGTGAAGATGCCTACCGAAATTGCCTTCGCCGGGTTCGATGATTTCGACATGGCGGAGTTCACCTCCCCCTCCCTCACGGTCGTGCGCCAGCCCGCTCTGGAAATGGGACGCGTTGCCACAAGTCTTCTATTCGATCGCATCTCTCGCAGCGAGCTTCCCCTCACCGGCAATCGGATTGTTCTACCTGTGGAGATTGTCCTGCGCCGTTCCTGCGGATGCAAACACCGCGCGCCGGTGATCATTCACTAGCGCGCTTACTCGCTGGGCCAGCGATAGCTGGCTTTCAGTTTGCCGTCAACCCCTAAAAGCAGCAGCGCAGCTGTTCCGCTCTTGAGCGTCCCCATGAACGTTCTGCGGCTGCGCAGGCCATCAAACGAAACATCGGTTCCACTTGGACTCCGAGGTAATGACGTACAGTGTCGCGCTTGGGTAGCGCGTTGGGCAGATCGGGATGCCAGCGTCCTTCATGGCTGTGGAATATACCGGAGCCACGCAGGCAACCTTTAGCGCATAGCTGTACACATCGGCCACGTGCTGCAGATTGCCGTTCAATTCCAGCGGCGAGCGGAGAAGAGGATTCGCCCCTTGCCCATCTGCTTCTCCTTCCAGTCGCCGCCGTTCGGAAGCAGGACACGGCTCAAGACGGTTGTCTTGTTGCCGGCATATGATCGGAACGGCAACCAACAAACCTGTCGAATCGCCCATGTTTGCGCCCACACTGCAATTGCGGGCAGCCACGTATAACCGGACCGCCATTGAAACTTGGCGTCAGGCGTAACAGGAACCTCATAGGTGTGGCGAAAACCCAGCTCCCGCGCGTAGGTGTCCTGGCGATTCGCCGGGACAAACTTCCCGTTTACCAGGCTTACTGGGACGTGCAGCGGCTGGCCGCCAATCACCAGCAGGTTTCCGCCCCCGTCGAGGTAACGCTCCATGCTCTTCCACGACTCCACAGGAACCGCGGAGCCGTACGGGGGCAGCAGTTCGCAATTTGCAAGCGTCTCTGACGCGCCCAAAGCCGCCTCGTCCGCGAACACTGGCTGTAACCCCTTGAGAGCTTTGTCCAACATCGCCTTCTCGATCGGCTGGCTGGCCACCGTCGGAAATCCGGGCTGCCAGAACACAACTACTTTCGCCTGCACCCGCAAGGTAACAAGTGAAACGGCGACGAGAACGAAAGACCATTTACGCACGGCAATACCCCCGACCGAAACTTGGTCACGGGCCATGATATCGCTATCAATAGAACCGCGAGACTGTACTACTGCAATCTCTATAGAACCCCCGCCGGTCTGCCCTCAACGCGCGTTGCGGTCTTTCTGATGCGGTCGCCCTCGTATACTCGACCAAGAGAGTATGTCCACTCATCTCGATAAAATCCTGGCGACGACGCGCGCAACCGTGGCAGCGGCGGAAACTCGTGTCTCCCTGGCGGAATTGGAGCGCCAGGCCGCCGAGGTGAGGGTGCGGGGATGGGTTCGGGGGGTACGTGGTGCGAAAATTCCGGCAATTATTGCGGAAATCAAAAAAGCCTCACCTTCCAAGGGACTGATTCGGGCGGAATTTGATGTGTCCTGGCTGGCTCGGAGTTACGAGAATGGGGGCGCGGCGGCGCTCTCGGTGCTGACCGACGAGCCTTATTTTCAGGGCAGTCTGCGCAACCTGGAACTGGCTTCGGCGGCAGTCTCTATCCCCTGTCTGCGCAAGGACTTCATGGTGGATGAGTACCAGATTGTCGAGGCCCGCGCGCACTGTGCGGACGCGATACTGCTGATTGCTGCCGCGCTTACAAACGAGGAGCTGTTGCGGTTCTCAAGAAAGGCGCATGAGTATGAGCTGGATGTGCTGGTGGAGGTTCACACAGAAGGTGAGCTGGACCGGGTTTTAGACACCCTTTGGGCAGAAAAGGTCGATGCGATAGGGGTAAACAACCGCGACCTGAGAAGCTTTGAAGTGAGTCTGGAAACTTCGCTCGCGCTGGTTGCGCAGATCCCGGCGTCGGTGGTACGGGTTGCGGAGAGCGGCATTGCGACGGCGGCGGACCTGGTGCGGCTGAGCACGGCGGGGTTCGACGCGTTTCTGATTGGCGAAAGCCTGATGCGGCAGCCCGATCCAGGCGTGGCGCTGGCAGAATTATTGGCGGGGGTATCTACGGCGCGATGAGTCTCTGGATCAAGATTTGCGGGAGCACCTCGCTTGAGGACGCGCAACTGGCCGGAGAGGCTGGAGCGGACGCGGTGGGCTTTGTGTTCGCGCCCAGCCCGCGCCGCGTGACGACGGCGCAGGTGGCAGCCATCGTACCCCATCTTCCGGCCACGGTGGAGAAGATCGGCGTGTTTGTAAATGCAGGATTAGATGAGATCTATACGACGGTTCGCGTTTGCGGACTGACCGGCGTGCAACTGCATTCTGAAGCCGGGCCAGGCGTGCCCGGAAGGTTGCGGGAGCGGCTGGGACGCGGGCTGCGCATACTGCGCGTAGTGCATTTCGGCAATGGCGCGGCGGAGCAGATTGGGCAGCACATGCGCAACCGGGATGTGGATGGAGTGCTGGTGGATTCGCGCACGCCGACGGCGGTTGGGGGAACGGGAGTGACGTTCGATTGGGACAGCGCCAAGGCGATTTTCTCGCAGAATGCGGAGGCGCGGAAGCGGCTGATTGCCGCCGGCGGACTGCGTCCGGAGAACGTGGCCGAGGCGATTGCGACGCTGCAGCCTTGGGGAGTGGACGTGGCTTCCGGCGTGGAATCGGAGCCGGGGAAGAAGGATCCGGAGAAGCTGCGGACCTTTGTCGCGAAGGCGCGCGCCGCTGCGCAGGCATGAACCAAATGGCTGCTCGGAGGGTTGT
Source organism: Occallatibacter sp. (assembly GCA_049514915.1). Taxonomy (GTDB): domain Bacteria; phylum Acidobacteriota; class Terriglobia; order Terriglobales; family Acidobacteriaceae; genus Telmatobacter. Next base: position 106,818 of record JBEKUP010000003.1, read on the forward strand.
CCTACATAGGGTAAAAGGCTGCTCAAGTGGTTAGAAAACATATGAAAAGGCTGCTCAAGTGGTTGTCTTTCGCGTCGACATGCACCTTGCGGGCAGCCTTTTCGATGTGTTTCGATTGCAGAGAATTGAACTAAACGAAGGAAAGGATTGCTTAGAATTGAACGCGTTTTTCAAAAATGCGCTGATTTTGCATGAGTTTGTGACGTAACCTATTGATATTGCGCTTGTTATTTTGGTTTTGCTTGCAGCGCAATTGTGCATGGAGTTGCGCATGGATTCTTCAGGGTGAGGCGGAATGGCAATGAATCGCGGCGGCCCTCCGCAGGCTGTTACGAAACCGTCTGTTGGGGCAGAAATTATCCTCTTTCGCCCGCTAACGCGGGCTGGAATGTTTTGACATTCCCGCAACCCCAGTCTCGCGACTGGGGCTACCCTATGCCGCCCGCTGACGCGGGCTGAAGGCGATTCGATGCCTTTCATACTCAGGCTCGCCGAACAGTTTCGTAACAGCCTGCTACGGGATGAATGACCTTCTCAATCGGATTGGCCCCGGGGTTTCGTCCACCTGGGCGGACTTCACCCCGGGCTATATTCGGTTTCTTCCGTCCGGGAGAAAGACTGCCCCGTCGTCGGATCATCTTAGGCGATGTCGGATAAGCTGGTCTGATGGCTCGGGAGACGCGATTGACGAAAGAAGCCGAGCCCGCTGCGACTGTACCGGAGCCGGCGGTGACGTCGCGATTTGACGGGATCGACCTGCTGCGCGGGCTCTCCATTATCGCCGTGATTCTGCTGCATGGGCAGATACGGCTGCTCTTCACCTATGGCTCCTCGATTCGGAACCTTCTGCCGCAGCAATTGATGCGCATTGTGTTCTGGCAGGGCGGCAATGGGGTCACGGTCTTCTTCGCCATTTCAGGATTTCTGATCACGCTGACATCGCTGCGCCGGTTTGGCTCCCTTGCCCGCATGCGCGCGAGGACTTTTTACCGCATTCGATTTGCACGCATTGCGCCGCTGTTGTTTTTGCTGCTGGTGGTGCTGAGCGTGTTGCACCTGTTGGCCGTGGATGGCTTTCACATTAACCCGGTCCGCGGAACGCTGCCGCGTGCGCTGTTTGCGGCGTTTACGTTTCAGATCAATTGGTATGAGGCTGTGCACGGCTACTTGCCGGCTAACTGGGATGTTATGTGGTCGCTCTCAGTTGAAGAGATGTTCTACCTCTTCTTTCCGCTGGCTTGCCTGGCACTGCTGCGATGGAAACGTGGGATGCCGTTGTTTGTGCTGGTGCTTTTGGCGCTGGTGGCGACGGGACCTTTTGCGCGGACTGTCTGGACGACGAATGCAATCTGGAAGGACACGTCGTATCTGTGCGGGATGAGCGGGATTGCGCTGGGGTGCCTTACGGCTCTGCTTACCGATTGGCTGCAACGCAGGAAGCCGCCTTGGGCGAGTGGACGGCTGCTGCCGGCGATTCAAATTGCCGGTGCTGCATTGATGTTGCTGATTGTGGTGTGGCCACCGTGGCACTGGATGAATATGCTGGGCCGCAGCGGGACGGACGACACACTGCTGGGTTTGGCGACTTGCCTGATTATGCTGGGGTCGGTGTTACGGGGGCACAAGGGAAGCGCGTGGACTGCGCCAGTGCGGTGGTTTGGGCGGCACAGCTACGAGGTTTATTTGACGCACGAGTTTGTGGTGGTGGGTATGACGGAGCTCTATGTGAAGGTGCATCGCGCGTCGCCGCTGATTTGGATCGCGGCTGAGGTTGCGCTGGCGGCGCCGCTGGGGTGGGCGGTGGCGAAGTGGTATTCCGAGCCGATGAATCGGCGACTGCGTGGAGCGGCGGCGCCGCGGGCTGCAGGGCATCCCCACAAATCGAAGCGGGACGCGGCCCCCGGTTCTGGTAATTGACTCCACTTGAAAATCTTTGCTAACCGGGGTGGGGATACGGGGTGTCAAATGCGCGGAGCAGTCAGAATAAGCAGGGAATCATCCGGACAATACCCGTGCGTCACCGCTTTGAGGCAATGGGCGATGGTAAGATTCGCTGCCCCGAGGGGAGCGTCATCTATGTCTCGCACACTGGCTTGTTGCATCGCACTTATAAGTCTTGGCGCGCCGTTGGTGTCGCAAACCGCGACGCCGGGCGCGAGCACTCCCATGTCCAGGCTGCGCATCAAGAGCCGCGAGGTGGTCGTTGATGTCATCGTAACCGATCATGCAGGCAAACCCGTTACGGGCTTGAAGAAGGACGCCTTCACTGTGACGGAGCAAGGCAAGCCGCAAACTGTTTCCTTCTTTGAGGAGACTGGTATCGCGCGGGCCGCACAGCCGGTGGATATGCCCAAGCTTCCGCCGGACGTGTTCACAAATTTCTCGCCGTTCCCGCAGCCGCCGGCAGTGAATGTGTTGCTGCTGGACTCGCTGAACACACGGATGGAGAGCCAGAGTGTTGTTCACCAGCAGGCAATGAAGTTTCTGATGAGCGCGAAGCCGGGGACGCGGACCGCGATCTTCACAATGGGGCTGTCGCTGCGTTTTATTCAGGGGTTCAACGACGATCCGGCAGTGCTGGCGGCTGCGCTCAGCAATAAGAAAAACATCGAGGTGGAGACCGCGGTAATGCTGAAAGGGCAGGATGAAACCAACGCTCAGGAGAAAATGGCGGCGATGGCGGGGACTGGAATGGCAGACGGTCTGCAACAATTCTTCACGGAGATGGATGCTTCGATAAACGACGACCGCAAGTTGATCACTCTTTCCCACCTGCAACGGCTGGCGGCTTTTCTCGAGGGTTTTCCGGGGCGGAAGAACATCATCTGGTTTACAGAAAAGCCCCCAGGCATCTTTGGTGTGAACAATCCCGCTATCGAAGATGAGATCAAGACGACGCTCGCCATGCTTGGGATGGCACGAGCTGCAATCTATCCAGTGGATGCGCGCGGAACGTCGAATTACGCCCAGTATACGGCCGAGAACAACCCATTTGGAGGCGGAGATCTCCATGGCAAAGCCCTTGGCACGGAGGACGGGGATCGCAACTCCGATCAACTCAATGCGCAGATCCTCGCAGAGCAATCGGGAGGCCGGGCGTTTGCCAATACCAATGGGCTCTCCGACGTGATCGAGAAAGTCACATCGGATAGCGGTTGTTTTTATACTTTGTCCTATGTGCCAACGGACGCAAAGATGGACGGCGGGTGGCGCAAGGTCGGCGTCAAGGTTTCGGCGGGAAATTACAATCTTTCGTACCGGCGCGGATACTTTGCAGTGGATACGGCGTTGCCCGGCAGCGTGGTGAACGTCCGAAACCATGAGGTACGAAAGCTGGCCGCACAGAGCCCCGGAGCCGTCGATCCACTGCTGCCATTTATGGACCTGGGGATGCCGCAGTGCGAGCAGATTCTCTACAAGGTTCGGATTCTGCCAGTTCCGCCGAAGGACAACGATCCCGATGCCGAGAAAAAGAAGGACCATTACGTGGTGGATTTCGCCATCGATCTCGCGGACCTTCGCCTGTCGCCGGATAAGGACGGCATGCACAAGGGCACATTGAATGTCTCTCTGATTGCCTACGATCGCTACAGAAATATCATCAGCCGCAAAGATCACGTCGTAGCTCTCAACATCAAGCCTGATGTATATGCAGGCTATCAACAGACCGGTATGCAACTGCATGCGGAGTTGGCCGTGCCGAAGGGCAATTACTGGCTGCGCACGGGCGTGTATGACCAGGGATCGCGCAAGGTTGGCACGATGGAGATTGCCCTGGACTCTGTTGTTCCGCTGCAGTCTGCATCAGCGGCTCCACGGCCATGAGCAGACCTAGAGCGTTCCCAAATCTCAAAAGCGAGATGTGGGGCGCCCTCATTCAATCCCGTGTCTCAAAAGCACGGCAGGTCATTGAATCCGGTTGAAAATCTCTGCTAACCGGGGTGGGGATACGGGGTGCCAAATGCGCGGAGCAGTCAGAATAAGCAGGGAATCATCCGGACAATACCCGTGCGTCACCGCTTTAGGGCGTTGGGCGATGGTAAGATTCGCTGCCGGGGGAGCGTACCGTATGTCTCGCACGTTGAGTTTCTGTATCACCCTTTTAGTCGCCCTGATGTGTCTTGTCCTGCCGCTGCCGGCGCAAACCGCGGCGCCGGAAGCGAACGCGTCCTCGTCTACCCTGCGGATCAACAGCCGGTCGGTGCTGGTGGATGTGGTTGTGACCGACAAAAGCGGGAAGCCCGTGACGGGACTGAAGCAAGATGCCTTTACGGTTTCGGAGCAAGGCAAGCCGCAGGCGATCGACTTTTTCGAGGAGCATACGGCAGCGCTCGCGACAACAGCGCCCCAGGAGATGCCGAAGTATCCTCCAGACGTTTTCAGTAACTTCTCGCCCTTTCCGCAGCCGGCCGCGGTGAATGTGTTGCTGCTGGACTCGCTGAATACGCGGATGGAGGATCAGGCGGTTGTTCACCAGCAGGCCCTGAAGTTTTTGAAGTCTGCGAAGCCGGGAACGCGGATGGCGATCTTCACCATGGGGCTGGGGCTGCATTTTATCCAGGGGTTCAACGACGACCCTGCGGTGCTGGCCGCGGCGCTGAATAACAAGAAGAACAACGAAGTGCAGAGCTCGGAGATGCTGAAGGGGCAGGAAGAGAGCAATGCCCAATCCAATCTTGTTGGGATGATGAGCACTTCTGTGGGGGGCACCACGGTGGCACCGCAGGCGATGATTGACGCGCTTCAGAACTTCATGAACGAGAACGATTCCTCTCAATCCATCGATGAAGGATTTATAACGCTTGCCAACGTGCAACGGCTCGCGACGTTTCTTGAGGGGTTTCCGGGACGGAAAAATATCATCTGGTTTGCTGAGAAGATGCCATCGGTTTTTATAACCGGGACCAACGGCACCAACAATCCGGCATTGGCGGATGAGATACAAAAGACGCTGGCCATGCTGGCATCGGCGCGGGCGGCGATTTATCCCGTGTATGCGCCGGGGGTCTACACGAACAGCTTGTATATGGCGGAAAGCAACATGTCGAAGGGAATCACGCAGCCCTCGCAGTTGATCGGGCCCAACGGAGCATTTGTGCAGTCCCTGGGAACCGATGACTCTCAGCATCAGGCAGAGATGGTCAGCGCGAGGATTCTGGCGGAGCAATCAGGCGGAAAAGCATTCGCGACCAACGGGATGTCTGACGTGATCAAGAAGGTCACATCGGACAGCAGCTATTTCTACACGCTTTCCTACACGCCGACGAATGGAAAGATGGACGGAAGTTTTCGGAATATCAAGGTGACGATTCCGGAAGGGAAGTACAACCTTTCGTACCGGCAGGGCTACTTTGCCAGGGATGACGCACTGCCCGGCAGCGCGATGAACATACGTAACCATGCGGTTATGAAGGTGGCTGCTGAGAATCCGGGAGCGGTGGACCCGCTGCTGCCGTTTATGGACCTTGCTATGCCGCAGAGCCAGCAGATTCTATACAAGGTGCGCATTGTGCCGGGCGGTGTGGGCGAGAAGGAGGCAGCAGAGAAGAAGGGCGAGAGCCACTACAAGGTTGACTTCGCTGTGGAGCTGAAGGACCTCTACCTGAAAGAGGAGAGGGGTGGGCAGCACAAAGGAGCACTGAATGTCTCGCTGATTGTTTACGACCGGTACGGAAAGATTGTGACCCGAGAAGATCACGTAGCCGAACTCAATATCAAACCAGATGTGTATGCAATTTTCCAGAGCACCGGTGTGCAACTCCATGCGGAGTTGGCGGTGCCGATGGGCAACTACTGGCTGCGCACCGGCGTGTATGACCAGAGATCACACAAAGTTGGGACGATGGAAGTTGCGCTGAGTTCCGCGGTTCCATTGCAGGACTCGGTTCCGATGGAGGTTTCAATTCCGTTGCAGGGTTTGGTCCCGTCGCATGGTTCTGTTCCGGTGCGGGCTTCGATGAATGTTCCCGCGATACTTCCTTCGCGAATTGCCGAAAAGGTTACGGTGGAGCAACTGGAGCAGAGGCTGGCTGCGGCGCATGGAAAGAAGGACCAGGACTTGGCGAAACGAATCGCCGGGATGGAACTGGCCGAGCGGCTCAACTCCGAGAAGCTGGCAAAGATTGAGGCAGGACTGCCGGGGGAAAAATCGCGGATGGCGCTGCAGGTGATGGCGGACGCTTCAGCCTTTCTTCAGCTTCCCTTTGCGGAGATTCCGACAACGGCTGCGCCTGATGCGCATACGCAGAACGTGATCCTGTCGAAGGCCGCCGAGAATTTGATGGCTTCCATTCATAAGCTGCCGGACTTCTATGCGCGGCAGACGACCAACCGCTTTCACGATCTGAAAATCGTGTATCTATCTCCGGCGGCCACTCCTAACTTCTATGAACATCAGGCCTTTCGACCGCTGGATAACTTCAGCGATACCGTCTACTACCGGAATGACAAGGAAGTGGAAGAGCCGACCCAAGATCAGTTTGGAAAGAAAATAAGGCCAAAGAACGGGTTGGTTAATTGGGGCGTATTTGGACAGCTGCAGCGGATTGTGGTGACGGATATTTACAAGGGGAAGATGGAGTGGGGGCACTGGGAACAGCGCGCGACGGGACCGGTGGCGGTGTTTCGCTATTCGATTCCGAAGGAGAAATCGAACTACATTGTGAACTACTGCTGTATAGGGTTGCCGAACGAGCCGTGGCATGATTTTCAATCGATTCCGCCGTTTCACGGGGAGATCGCCATGGATGCTGAGACCGGGGCTGTTTACCGGCTGGTGATCGTGACCGAGATGTCGCCCGACGATCCCATCCTTCAAGCGGACATCATGGTGGAATACGAACCGGTGGAGATTGGGGGAAGGATGTATGTCTGCCCGAGCAAAAGCGTCACCATCACTACGGCGATTACACCCGTGGCTGGAGGCCTGGGTTGCGCGGGGCGGGCGATACAGTCGGATTGCATTGCGCCGGTTATCTATAAGCCGAAGGACACGGCGATCAACGATACGGCGTATGACTCGTATCATGTGTTTCGGTCGGAGGCGCGGATCTTGACGGATGCGGATGCGGGGCAAGGGGATAAGGCTACGCCGGACGGGGCTGTGCCGGCGGCGGCCCCTGGGCCGTGAGTTGCGGTTAAATCACCCATCTCAAAAGCGCGGTGCGACACGATGGAGGGGTTCTTTGCTCTACGCTGTTTTGTTAATCGAGATTTATCTTGATTGACTGGCGCCCGTGACTTACCTCACATACACTTGCTCCTATTGGCCTTGAGCGTCAGATGTTGGTGGGGTGAGCCGTACAAGCTCCAGGCGGTCTACCCTTGCCGTTCGATCATTCATTCAATCTCACTGAAAGAAAGGACCTCCCCATGAAGTCTCTTCGTTTTGTCATCAATCTCATTGCAATATGCGTAGTGGCCACCAGCGCCGCATACGGCGCAGCCAATCGCACCTGGGTCTCCCATACTGGCAAAGACTCCAATGCCTGTACCGCGGTGAGTCCCTGTCTGACGTTCGCTGGCGCCTACGCGAAAACAAACGCGGGCGGCGAAATCGACGCACTAGATGCGGGAGATTTCGGCCCGTTGGATATCACCAAAGCGATTACTGTTGACGGAGGAAGCAATCAACTTGCAACCATCTATGAACAGCCTTCCGTTTGGTACGGCATCAATGTAAATGCTGGCCCCAGCGACATTGTGACTTTGCGCAATCTCAGCATTCATGGTATTTATCCAACTCAGACAACTACTGGAACTGCTGGAATCAGTGTCGGATCGGCGCAGACAGTCCACATTGAACATTGCGTGGTGACAGCATTTTTGACCGGGATATCCGTCATTTCGTCATCCGCAGTCAGCATCTATGTCGATGACACCATCGCACGGGACAGCAGTACCAACATCGAACTGTCCGGCAACATCATTGCAAGTATCTCCAACTCCAACTTCTCGGGTGGCCTGACTGCCTGGGGCGTTGATATCGAGGGAAGTAATGCCCAAGTGACGATTTCAAATACCGTGGCCAATGGCAATTCCGAAGGCCTGATCATCACGAACGCGTCCGCACCAGTTTCAACCGTGTACATTGCAAATTCGGTATTTTCCAACAATGCCGATGCGGGCGTGTTCGCCAGCGGAGCGGGAGTCGCGGTTACGTTGTCGAACGTTTCACTTTTCAGGAACACGAACGCAGGAATCTCGATTTCCGGCGGAGCCAGCGTCACCTCCTTTGGGAATAATGCGAACTCTGGCTCGGGAACTCCCACTGGATCGATTCCCTTGCAATAGGCAGGTGACCTGCTCATCACGGAATCAGGAGGGGTGTCTCCTTTCACCACGTCTTTTTCGCGATGAGCAAGGCTCCGCCAAGCCCTGGATGTCCTGATTACGAGGTTGCATTGGTTGGTAACCCACCCGGAATGAGTCGTCCAGTCCGATCGATTATTTCAACCATCTTTCGCTCTTGCGTTCGCCAAAATGAGAATGCAAGAGCGAGCTTTTTCCCAGCAGCCGCGGGACTTGTACACTGGAAGGTTCCCCCTCGTATGGGCGAGCGCAGGAGGCCACCCTTATGGCATCGGTCATTCTTCCAGCAGTTCCGTCTGAGTCGCGGGCGGGGCGGTTTGGTGTTTATGGGGGACGATACGTCCCCGAGACGCTGATGGCGGCGCTGGTGGAGCTGGAGCATGAGTACAACGTGGCCAAGGCGGACGCGGCGTTTCAGGCGGAGCTGGCGGGGCTGCTGAAGGACTTTGCGGGGCGGCCTACTCCCCTCTACTTTGCCAAGCGGCTGACGGAGCAGTTGGGTGGGGCGAAGATCTATCTGAAGCGCGAAGACCTGCTGCACACCGGCGCGCACAAGATCAACAACGCGCTGGGGCAGGGTTTGCTGGCGCGGCGCATGGGCAAGAAGCGGATTATTGCGGAGACCGGAGCGGGCCAGCATGGGGTTGCGACCGCGACCGTTTGCGCGCTGCTGGGGTTGGAATGCGTGATCTACATGGGCGACGTGGACATGGAACGGCAGGAGCTGAATGTGCTCCGCATGCGGCTGCTGGGCGCGGAAGTCCGCGGGGTTTCGTCGGGATCGAAGACGCTGAAGGATGCTATTAGCGAAGCGATGCGGGACTGGGTCACCAATGTGCGCACTACGTACTACGTGCTTGGCTCGGCGCTGGGAGCGCACCCGTATCCGACGATGGTACGGGATTTTCATCGCTGCATCAGCATTGAAATGAAGCAGCAGATTCTGGAGAAGGAAGGCCAGTTGCCTACGGCGGTGATTGCCTGCGTGGGCGGCGGATCGAATGCGATTGGGGCGTTCTACGAGTTCATCGGGGACAAACGGGTAAGGCTGATTGGCGTGGAGGCGGGCGGACGCGGGACGGAGCTGGGCGAGCATGCGGCGCGATTCAGTGGCGGGTCACCGGGGGTTTTGCAGGGGACGTACTCGTATGTGCTGCAGGATGACGCGGGGCAGATTGCACTGACGCATTCAGTGAGCGCGGGGCTGGATTATGCGTCGATTGGGCCGGAGCACGCGGCGCTGCATGACTCGGGGCGGGCGGAGTATACGTCGCAGGACGATGCGGCGGCGCTGGAGGCGGTGGTGCGGCTGGCTCGGACGGAGGGGATTTTACCGGCGCTCGAAAGCGCGCATGCGGTGGCCGAGGCGCTGAAGCTTGCCCCCACGCTGGCCGCCCATGACATACTGGTGGTGAACCTCTCTGGACGCGGCGACAAGGATATGGGTATTTTGGCGCGGGAGCTCAAGCTTTGAGCTTGGTGATTCCCCGGTCCCAAATGCGAGGGACTGGGGGCACCCGGCAGACGAAAAGAAGAAGCAGGTCCTTCGACTCACCACCCCCCAAACTGAAGAGCGTTTGGGGCCCCTTTTGCTCCGGATGACAGCCATTTTCTGGTTGTCCAGCGATTTTGGTTGCCGAAAACAGGTTTCCAGTGGTTGGTTAAGGGAAGTGACGACAGAGTTATTTGATTCCGATGGCGATTGTTTTTGAACACAAACCCGGACTGGTGGTTTACCTGACGGCGGGGGACCCGAGCCTTGAGCTGACGCGGGCGATTGCTCTGGAAGCGATCGATGCGGGTGCGGCGGTGATTGAGCTGGGTGTTCCGTTCAGCGATCCGCTGGCGGATGGGCCGGTGATTCAGCGTGCCAGCGAGCGGGCGGTGGCGCGGGGAACGCGGCTGGTGGACGTGCTGAAGCTGGCCGGGGAGATTCGGGCAGAGAGGCCGGCGGCGGGCCTGGTGATCTTCAGCTATCTGAATCCGATTTTGCATTATGGGCTGCACAAGTTTGCCGACGATGCCGCAGCGGCCGGGGTGGACGGCGTGCTGGTGACTGACCTGATTGTGGAAGAGGCGGACGAGTACCTGGCGGAGATGGCGCGGGTGCAGCTTGCCCCCATTTTTCTGGCCGCGCCTACGAGTCCGGACGAACGGCTGGAAGCGATTGCGACGCATTCGAAGGGTTTTATTTACGCCATATCCCGGGTAGGCATAACCGGCAAGCAACTGAATCTGACGGCGGACGCTGCGGCGCTGGTGGCACGGATCCGGCGATGGAGTCGGCTGCCGGTAGCCGTGGGGTTCGGCATCAGCAACGCGGAGCATGTCGCCCAGGTGGCGGAGTTCGCGGATGCCGCGGTGATCGGCAGCGCAATAGTGGAGCTGATAGAAAGATCTGCTCCCGAGGCGGCGCCTACAGCTGTGGCTCGATTTGTGCGATTTATTTTGGGCCTGCAGCTGCCTGAGGCGGCGCTGGCCCGGTAACCTAGACCCCCGCACACGGCTGCTCATGCCGTAGGCTTGGATTCAACTTTCGCTCCTAGGCACCCGGTTCGCTGGGCCGTGAAGGACACCGGTGGACGGACGCAACACGAGGATGGAATGACGCTGGAAGAGATGCGAGATCAGATTGATGCTCTGGATCGGCAACTGGTTGAGTTGCTGAGCGAGCGGGCACGTGCCGCGCTGCGGATTGGCCACCTGAAGGCGGCCACTTCCCTGCCGGTGTACGAACCGGGGCGTGAGAAGGTGATTTACGCCAACGTGCGGGCGGCGAACAAGGGTCCGCTGCCGGACATTGAGCTGACGCATATCTACGAGCGGATCATCGACGTGATGCGGGCCTTGCAGAGGGACGAGTTGGCATCGGAGAGGAACGCCCTGGCGCACCCATCGGAGGCTGCCGCGACGAGCGGCGCTGGCGAAGCGCAGGGCCAAGGCACAGGCGCCCAGACAAAAACAGGCGCGCCCGAGACAGGGAACAAGCAATGATCGTAGCCATGCAGGAGAGGGCCACAGAAGACCAGATCGATGCAGTCATCGACGCGATGGTCGAGGCCGGAGTGAATGTTCACAGGACCACGGGCGCGACGCAAACCATTCTGGCGGGCGTGGGACCCACCGCAGGCCTGGACCTGCGGAAGTTTGAGCTGCTGACGGGCGTGCTCTATGTACACAGAATCACCGCGCCATACAAGCTGGCGGGACGGGCATTTCGTCCCGAAGGCACGGTGGTGGAGTTTTCCAACGGCGTGAAGGTGGGCGGCGAGCAGGTGGCCGTGATGGCCGGGCCGTGCGCCATTGAAAACCGCGAGCAGATTTTTGAAACTGCGGCGCGCGTGAAGGCCGCCGGAGCAAGCTTTTTGCGCGGGGGCGCTTTCAAGCCGCGCAGTTCGCCGTACGCGTTTCAGGGTCTGGGCATTCCGGGCCTGCAACTGATGCGCGAGGCCGCGGAGGCGAACGGGCTGCTGACGGTAAGCGAGGTCATGGAGATTTCGCAGATTGAGCCGATGCTGCCGTACACGGATCTGTTCCAGGTGGGCGCGCGCAACATGCAGAACTTCAACCTGCTGCGCGAGCTGGGGCAGGCGCGCAAGCCCGTGCTGCTGAAGCGCGGCATAGCGGCCACCATTGAGGAACTGCTGCTATCGAGCGAGTACATTATGGCGGGCGGCAACTACGACGTCATTCTGTGCGAGCGCGGCATCCGCACGTATGAGACGGCCACGCGGAACACGATGGATATTTCGGCGATTCCGGTGGTGCACAAGCTTTCGCATTTGCCGATCACCGGCGATCCTTCGCACGGAACCGGGCGGCGGGACATGGTGGGAACAATGGCGAAGGCCGCAGTGGCGGCGGGCGCGGACGCGATCCTGGTGGAAGTGCATCCCAACGCGGACAAGGCTGCTTCAGACGCGGCGCAGACACTCTTCCTCGACCAGTTTGAAACGCTGATGGGCGAGTTGCGGGTAATTGCGGCGGCGGTGGGGAGAACGCTGTAGCGGACGGAGCAAAGATCGCCGGAATGATCGAGCGCATTGCCATCCTGGGCACCGGCCTGCTGGGCACTTCAGTGGGGCTGGCGTTACGCGCGGCGGGCTTTCAAGGGGCGATTGCCGGATGGAACCGAAGCCCGGAGCAGGCGCGCATGGCGCTGGCGATGGGTGCTTTGGACTCGGTTGCGGCTGATCCGCTTGAGGCTGCGCGTGGAGCCCAGATAACGTTGCTGGCCGTTCCCATCTACGCGACTCTCGACTTTATGGAAAAGCTGGCCGAGGTGCTGGGGCCGGATCAGCTGGTGACCGATGTGGGCAGCACCAAGCGGGTCATCTCCGAGGCCGCGGGACGCTTATTTAACAAGCCTGATCGTGCGGCGTTTTTGCCGGGACACCCGATGGCGGGCAAGGAACGCGGCGGGGCTGAGCTGGCGGATGCGCTGCTATTTCGCGGAGCGGTTTGGCTGTTCACCGACGATGCGGCGGCGGAACGTTCGGTGGGTGGGGCGGAGTTGGTCAGCGGCTGGCGGGAGCTGGTTGCGGACATGGGCGCTAAGACGCTGGATCTGGACCCGGTGCGGCATGACGAACTGGTGGCGTGGGTCAGCCATCTGCCGCAGTTTGTGGCTACCGCTCTGAGCGCGCTGCTGGAAGACGAAGTGGGCGATGCGCCGGAGCTGAAGGATGTGGGCGGGCGGGGGCTGCGGGAGATGACGCGGCTGGGTGCGAGTCCGTTTTCGATGTGGCGCGACATTGCGTACACCAACACGGAGGCTGTGGAAGCCGCGCTGCTTGCGCTGGAGCAGCGGCTGGGACTTTTGCGGGAGAACCTGCGGACGCCCGCGCTGCGCGATGAGTTCGAGCGGGCGAACCGGTTTCGCAAAGAATAGCCACTGCGGTGGGGCAGACGCTCGCGGAAAGCTCGCACTGGCATGCTTCCGATCCTCGCGACAGAAAAAAGTCTGACCCAGAGGGTACCCCGACGGGACACGGCGCTTCAGTGCTGCCCACCCTTTCGCCAAGAAAGAGGGCGAAAGGATGGGTTCTCGAAGACCGGCCCGCAGGGGCTAAAGCCCAGTTCGATCTATGGCTAATCGGCATGGCTGAAGCCGTGCCCTGATACAAAGCAACTGCGGGCTTTCCGGGTGCGAGTTTCTCCTCGATCGGATTAGGTAACGGCGTATGCTCGAGGGCTAGGCTTCTGCTTCCTGAAGCGCAGCCGGGTTTACTTGTTTGGCTACCTGGCCGAGCTTGGAATCGGCGGCCTTTTCTTCCGAAAGTGTTTCGTCGAGCAGCTTGGCGATCTCCTGCTGGCCAAGCAGCTCCGCATATTCGCGTACGCAGCCGTAGCCAGCCATTTCATAGTGCTCCACGCGTTGCGCGGCAGAGATGAGGGCGGCGTCGCGTACAGGTGACCCTTTCTCGGTCTCTTCCAGCACTTCAGCGCCTTCCTCAAGCACACCTTTCATGCCGTTGCAGACTTTACCGCGGGGGCTCTTTCCGAGGATTTCGAAAACCCGGTCGAGCCGTTCGACATGGCCGAAGGTTTCCTTCAGGTGCGATTCGAACGCATTCTTCAACTCGGGGTCTGTGGCGGCTTTCGCCAGTTTTGGGAGGGACTTCGTGATCTGTTTTTCTGCGGAATAAAGGTCTTTCAACTCGTCAACGAAAAGCTCTTCGATGGTTCCGACGCTCATGTTTTTCTCCAGTGAGGGGATATTCGATCAACAGCAAGAGCTTGGATGCAAAGAGTGGAAATAGGGTGGCACCTGCGGTGGGCAGACGGCACCTGCGGCGCGGCGAGCCGCTCGCGGGAGGCTCGCACGGGCGTAGTGCTTCCCGCCTTTGCGACAGAAAAAAAGTCGCAAAAACGGGGCACGGGAATTCATCGCGACGATCCCACTCATCGCGCGGTGAGACTGCGCGATGAATGGGGCACAGTCGTTCTTGCGCCCACCCTTGAGAAAGCGGAAAAGAACGGGGCGCGGTGCTTCTTCGCGGCAATAGCCAATCACTTCATGGATTGAATTGTGGCGTTTGCCCAATCTCGCGCATCTGCACAGCGCCACATGAGTTCGGCGACAGACAGCTTGTTGGATTTGACGAGCGCATCATGGGCCGCCCAGTCACGGCGTTCCTGACACACCATCAAGTTGAGAAGCACGCCTTCCCGGGTTTGCTGGCCCAGCAAGGCGGCGCGAGCCTCGTCGCGCAACGGCAGCACATGCACCAGGTTCTCAATGGTCATGCGCAGCATGGCGGGGAACATGCTGGCCATGCCGATGAGGTATTGCTCGCTGGGGGAAAGTCCCAGGAGCTCCGCTCCCAATTCGCAGAAGCGCCCGCGCTCGAAAGCCATGCGCAGGAGTTCTGGCGGTTGGCCTGTGTCGAAATCGGTGGCGATGGCCAGCATGGCAATGCGCCGCGACCTCTCTTCTCCAAGCTGCATAAGCGCTGAATGGATGGAGGTAATCTCCTGCCGGATGGCGAAGAGAGGGGAATTGACCAGGCGCAGCAAACTGTAGGTAAGTGACGCGTCGCCCATGATGAGGCGGCTTAATCGATTCAAATCGATGGGGTCGTTTTGCAGCGCCTCCAGGATCTGGATGTGGAGCATGCGGTTGGCTGGGATCTGATGATCGCGGACCGGCTCGGGGCGGCAGAAATAATATCCCTGAAAAAGCTTGAAACCGGCTCCCCAGGCGGCCCTGTACTCTTCCTGCGATTCGACATTTTTGGCTATCGGGCAAGCTGAAACGCCAACCAGAAAGGCGCGCAGAAGGCGTCGATCTTTGTCGTTGAGTATGGCAATATCGACAATCACGTAGTCGGCCAGTTTCAAAAGAGCTGCGGCCCCAGGCTTTTTGGTGAAGTCATCCAGCGCGATCCGGAAACCCAGCTCTTTCAGCCGGGCGCACGCTTCAAGCTGACCCGGTGTTGGGTGCGAATCTTCAAGGAGTTCTACGACCGTTAATTGGGGCGGCAGATTCCAAACCCACTCTTCGGTCAACGACTCGGCGGCGCATTGGATAAATGCTGGTCTTCCGGATGCCAATTCTTCGATTCCGAACACCATCGCATTACTAAACACAGCGTGGGTGGCCAGCGAATTCTTCCAGCCATCGGTCAGCTCCTGCCCATCCCAGAAGAGCAGTTCGTAGGCCTCCACGTTACTCATCGGATCGAAAATTGGCAGGCGCACTACGTAGTGTGTTTGCGCCAGCTTGCCCTGAAGGGAATTCCGGGCCATATCCTGCAGCGAATTGTCTGAGGGTACCGGTGGAGATTGCTCAACCATGGAAGTCGTCCTTTACATGCGGTGGACGCGTTCAATTGCAGACGCGATTGCAGATCCGGAAATCGGACAGATTTACCTAGGTTCTATCGGCATTCGCGGTGCAGTTTTAAAGCGATTCTTCAGATGCTTTTCTGCAGGAACCTGAAGGCTTGCTCTTCCAGGCCGGCGATCTCCCGGAACTGATGTGAAGCGGTCTCGATCTTTTTCTGCAAGTCTTTCGTTCTTTCCGCGTCCTTGAACATCTGTCCGATCTGGCTGAACTTTTTGCCGGATTGATCGAACAGGTTCGCGGCCTCTTTGAGGGCGGAGTTTCGGGTGATTTTGGCTCCCTCCTGCAAGAATCGGGAGTACATGAAGCGAAAACAACCGCCGCCGGTTCCGCCAATCTCGATGAAGATATAGAGATTGAAGAGGTTCATCCGCAGCTCGCCCTCTTTGAAAAGCGCGGGCCATTTCAGGACCTGGGTTGCGGTGTGCCGCAGGCCTTCGATGCCGAAGTTCTTGATGGGCGGGTTCAGGTTGGCGTCGATGGATTGCTCGATGGACGCGTCAATCTCGCTCGGTCCGGGGTTGCTAAATCCGGCGAAATCGAACTCCAGGTGGAGGTTCTTAGGCGGAAATGGCTTGAAGGGCGAGCTTCTTGCCTTGCGCAACTGCTCCAGAGAGATTGGCGCGTAGAAGCCTTTCTTCAGTCCCGTTGCTTTGGGGTCCATGTCGGAGGCTAGAACGGTGTTGGCGCCGTCGTAGCCGCACACCACGAACGTATGGCCGCCAAAATGGTAGCCTGCGGGGAAATGGAGCCAGTCCAGGAAGCCCATATCGCCGCCGAGCATCACTGGCTGCTTTTCGACTAGCGCCTGCAGGAGCGTGGCTTCGGCCTTCGTGGCGCTTGAGGTGGTCACCTCCCGGATTTGGACGCCGGTTCTTGCGCCGAGATCCTGGAAGAAGTGCTTCATGTTGGCTCTGCCACCGACAAAGATGGTGGTGCTGAATCCCATTTTCATCTGCCAGTAGACGAATCCCATTCCGGCACCGAGACCGAGGAGCAGGTCCTCCGAGAGCGGATGGCCGGCATGATGGAAGATTTTTGCCAGGGAGTTGGTTACGCAGTGGTAGCCGTCGAGGGCAGGACAGTTGGAAAAGGGATGGATTGCAGGATGCTGATCGGAGTCTTTCATCTTTGGCCAGGACTTTCTTTGACTGCAAAGACCGAGGCAATATTACCGCTTTTGGGAAGGGAGGGCGCATTTTTTTTTGCGGACCTGCAGGCGGCTCTGTTTGAGAATCGAAGCCCGGAACATGAGGGCTTACTCAGGTTCTTTTGCCGGAGAGACGAAGGAAAAGAGGGTCCAGGGCTGGCCATTTCGCTGGAAGCTGGATGGCTCGACCGGCTCTCCGGTGAATGCCGTTATTGCTCGTTCCCAGAAGGTTCGCGCCGCATGGTTGCATTGGAGGACGCGGATGGACCACGGACCGGGGAACGTGCGCCAGACTTGATGCGCAACCTGGGTTCCAATTCCGTGCCTGCGGTATCGGCGGAGGATGAAGAATTCGGCGATGTCACGAGTGGGTTGGCCAGTGGAAATGGCCGGTTCCTCTTTGACCAGTACAAGGCCTGCCCAATGGCCGTCGGCTTTGACGAGAAACGGGTGCCGGCCTGGCGCGCTCCAATAGAGAGGCAGGTCAGGATAGCCAAACTTCCCGTTCGAGCCCAGGTCAATGTCAAGGAATTCGCTGAAGTCGTGGATGTAGAGCTCGAGCAGGTTGGCGACGATCGACTGTTGTTCGGGCGCCGCGGGGACGAGGTCGATGTTCGGCAAGGGGCTTACGCTGCTTCCTTTGCCGGGTCGAGCGCATGAAAGCCTTCGGCCTTGGCGGCCTCAAGCAACTGCGGCGACGCGGAGACAAAGATGATCTCCGTACCCTGGAACATGTCGCGCGCCACGAGTGCCGCGGCCAGTTGCAGGGTGTCGGGCCAGCGGAGGGGGGTGCGATCAAGCAGTTGGCGGGCGGCCTCAAGCACAGCCGGATTCAGCGGCTGCTGCACCATGCGTGCGGCTTCCTGGCGGAGAATTTCAAGCGCAGCGGTGGCGTCATCGGGAGAGATGCTGCCAGTGCGTTCCTGCCGCCGGACTGCCGCGTAGATTTCGAGGGGGGTGGAGGCGGAGATGAGCTTGCGATTGTCCTCGACCGCTTCCATCAGCCGGATGAGGGCATCGGTGCCTTGCTCCTGCACAAACAGCTTGGCAAACGCCGTGGTCTCAAGAAAGTAGCAGCTCACAGGCTTCCGCGCTCCTCTTCGATGGCTTCGGCGATGGAGTCGCCATGAACCGAGACGGGATGGAAGCGCTGCGCCTCGTCGGGAACCCCGGCTTCAGCGCGGTTGAGGCGGATGGTGGTGGTGGGATAGGCGGGCGTCTTGGGGTTGGCGATCTTGCTGGTGAGCACGACGCCGCGCTGGATGGCCTCGGCGAGCACGGCCTGGCGCGACTCCGGGTGCTGATTCCAGCGGAAGGCCTTGCGGGGCAGGAAGGAGTCGCGGAACCACTTGAGGGCGATGAAGGCGTGACCTCCGCGTTCGGCTTCAGCGAGTGCGGCGCAAAGCTCCTTCACGCGCGCGTCCAAGTCGGCGGGGATAACGGCTTCCTGACCGTCGTCGTCCTCATCCTCGTCCGCGCCATCGTGCAGGGCACGAGCCGCACGGGACGGGCGAGGGGCGGATTCTCCATCGCCGATGCGCTCAAAGTAGATGCGCACCTCGTCGTCTTCCGGCGACCACGAATCCGCGGAGGCGTTGCGCCGCTTGCTGCGTCCGTTTTCGCTGCAAAGCTCCACGATGGCCTGGTATCCGGGTGGCGCAAGAAAGTAGAGAGCGCGCGCGAGGCCCGGGTCAGGGGAAAACGCCAGTTCGTTGAGCGCTTCCTCCACAATCTCTTCCGCGTCGGGAATGCTCAGGTGGCTCACATCCGGATTGCTGTGCGCAGATTTATTAGGCGTCTTCATCACTTTCTTCTCCGTATGCCATCCCCTCGCGTCTCAAGAGCCACAACCGATTCGGCCGGCCTGCTGACTGGTTCCGAAGTGTGGCCCCGAAATCCGGTTGCCGCGTGCGGTGTGAGCGAGTGAAATGGGGCTTATGTTTTAATTCGGCGCTAACGCCTGGGGCGGCGGCCCGCGGCGGAGGCGGCTAAATGCTTTGTTTTACAGATGCCAAGGCACGTGGCTATATGCTGCAGGTACGTGAGGCTTGCATGTTGCTGAAAGTCGAGCAGACCATCAATGGGACTATGGCTTTGCCAGACGACATCCGCTTAAAAATTTGCTTTTAACCCGAGTGAAGTTCGAGAAATGCATTTAATCAGAACCTCGGCTTAAAGCTATACATGCCACAGTGTACCCGATATTCAAAGTTTACGCGCGAGGGCCAACCCGGAACTTCAGAAAAAGTTGCGGCGAGAGATGCACGTCATCGGTGATGAAAATTCGTACAATAGAACTATGCGCCGTTGTTTGCCGCTAATATTTCTGCTTGGATTGTTCATTCCCAGCGGATTGTGCGCCGACGGTCCGGCCTTCGACCTGACCGGGCCGAAGGTGGATGTGCATGTAAAACGCGGCGACATCAGCTTGCCGATTGGCGAGGTTCCCAACCTGCTTCCGGGCGACCGGCTGTGGATTCATCCCGATTTTCCGGAGAGCCAGTCAGCGCACTATGTGCTGATTGTCGCATTCCTGCGCGGAGCCACCAATCCGCCGCCGCCGGAGTGGTTTACGCGCGTGGAAACCTGGACGCACCAGGCCCACGATGAGGGCGTGTTTGTGACGGTTCCAGCGGAGGCTCAGCAGGCCATCATCTTTCTGGCTCCGGAAACGGGAGGCGACTTCAGCACGCTGCGCAGCGCGGTGCGTGGACGGCCCGGCGCATTTGTGCGCGCCGCGCAGGACCTGCAGGCGGCAAGCCTGGACCGCATGCGCCTGGATGCGTATCTGGACGACGTGAAGATCACCTCGCAGACCGATCCTGCCGCGCTTAAGGAAAAGGCCGAAAAAGCGGCGCGGACACTGGGAATCCGTGTGGACCAGCAGTGCTTTGACAAGCCGAGCGACCAGCAGGCGCCCTGCCTGGTGCAGCACACGGACGGGCTGGTGCTGGACGACACCAATGCGCAGTCGCTGGTGACGCAACTGGCCAGCGGATCGACCGGGGATTTGATGAACCAGCTCAGCTACTCGACCATGGGCGGCGGAGGACTTTACAGCCCGTATGTGGGCGCCATTGTGGACACGGCGAAGATTCTTTCCTCGCTGCACACGGCTCATTTTCAGTACATTCCCGCGCTGGCGCTGCCCACCGAGGACACGCTTAACCTGCGGTTGAATGTGCCCCCCTCGTTCCGTGATCCTAAATCGGTGGTGGTGGTTGCGCTGCCCCCGGTGGGGCCGGCCAAGCCGCCGCCGCTGCATCCTTCGAGCCTTTCTGAAAGCTTTTGTGCGCAGAAGCCTGGCCTGGTGCTGGCTGCTGACGGCGCGCCGCTGGTGTTTGGCACGCAATTGGCTTATGGGCTCACCCTGCACATTGAGGCAAAGAGCGGGGCTGTGGATGTTCCTCTGAAGGCCGAATCCGCGCAAGGCGGACTGGTTCCTGCTGGGTCGGCACCTGGCGGACTGGGGAATGACCTGGCGGAGGGTGACCTGACCGGGGAGGTGCGCGGCAAGTTCGGGTTTGACGACTGGGTGGGACCACGTTTTCACCTCCACTCGGAGCAGAGCGGCAAGTGGACGCTGGCGCCGGGCGACCAGTCGGCGCTGGTAGTGGGCCGCGACGATACGCTTCATATTGGGGGCGACAGCACCCTGTGCGTGGATCGCGTAGAGGAGCAGGCCGCGACAGGCAGCCCGGTGAAGCTGACGTTCAAAACGCCGAAGCCGGATACGCTTGAGGTGAACGTGCCAATGAAAGAGGGTGCGCCGGGGCCAGTCACGCTCGAAATATGGCAGTTTGGTGAGAAAAAGCCGGATTCGGTGAAGGTGGATGCGTATGCCGAGGCAGCATCGCTGGACCGCCTGACCCTTAGTTCCGGTGACCCCGATGCGACGCTGAAGGGCACACGGCTGGACGAAGTGGCGAAGGTGACGCTGAATGGAATCACGTGGACCCCCGGAGCTCTGAGCCGCGTGGAGGAATCCGACCTGCTGGCATTGAAGAGCGCCGACTCTACCGCGGGCCTGGAACCCGGAAAAGCTTATGAGGCCAAAGTTGCCCTGCGGGATGGACGGCTGTTGAAAGTGCCCGTGACGGTGGGGACACCGCGGCCAGAGGTGGAGTTGCTGAGCAAGGGATCGCAGGGGGATGCCGCTGTTGCCTCGCCGGTACAGCTGGGCAGTCCCGACGATTTGCCTCTGAACGGACGCCTGGTGTTCTTTCTCAAGTCGCGCGAGCCGCAGAATTTTCCACGCACTGAGAAAGTTGAAGTGTCCGCGGTGGATGCAAGCTTCCACACGGTGCTTTCGCTGGCGGATGGCGGGCTGATGCTGGAGGACGCGAAGACGGCGATCGGCAGCTTAGATCCGCTGACCCGTTTCGGCTCTTCCGCCTTTGGGCCGGTGGAGGCGCGGGCGGTTTCCGCTGACGGAGCGGTGGGCGATTGGATGCCGCTGGGCACACTGGTGCGGCTGCCGGGATTCAAGGACCTGCGCTGCCCGCGGTCTCTTGCCAAGCCCTGCACTCTTACGGGAACAAATCTTTTTCTGGCTGCTTCTATCGGCGCTACGCCGGACATGGACAGCGCGACGGAAGTGCCGTCGGATTTCACGGGAACCCAACTGAGTGTTCCGCATCCGGCCAACGGAATCCTCTATCTGCATCTGCGCGACGATCCGCCGACGGTGCAGACGCTGACCATGCCGGTAACGCCAATGAATCCCGCCGAAGCCGGCAGACTCGCGCCGGCACCCGCGCTGCCTGCAGCAGCCGTGCCGGCAGGGCAACAGACTCCGGCTCAGGGAACAACGCCAGCCGATCCGCAATCGACCGCGGCGGCCAAGACAGCTCCCTAGCGACTGGCACCAAGCTTGGGATCCCTGTCTGGACCCTGGTTGAGAATCCTAGTTGAAAAACGCCTTGTTCAATTCGGCAAAGTGCGCCTTGTCGGCGGGCAGGTCGTCGCCCGGATAGATAGCGAGCTGCGCGCAGATATCGGCGCAGTTGCCGCAGTCGATGCATTCGTCGGGGTTGATAAAGACCTGGGAAACGGCGCCGGCGGCCGGGTCTCCGGCCTGGGGCGCAATGGCCGCGGTGGCACACTCCGCAACGCAAACAAAATCCTTGAGACATCCATCCGTAATAACGTAAGCCATATGATGACACTCCTTGCGCGCGAAAGAACGCTCACGGCGGCCGCGCTGCTGTTCCGCCTCACATCCCGAGGCTATCGGGCCTTGTACGCTGGACACCGTGACTGGAGTCACAAGCGGCGGAGAATCTACCTGAATACGGTACAGTAGCGAATCTCAAGCACCTTGTAACAAGTCTTTGATGTGGAATCACGTGCGGTCCGCCACCATTAGGTATGACCCCAACCGGCCGTTGTCCCTTCGTGGCGAAGGCATTCGCCTGCTGGAACTGGAAGTGTGCCCTGCTGAGCGCGGGAGCGCGGTCCGCCGTTTATCTGGCCGCAATGGCGCGGCCAGGAGCAGCGCACACGGGATCCGCGGCGCTTTCAGTGGCGCTGGTGGAGATGGCCTATGTCTGCGTGACTGCCGGGGTTTACGCCGGCCTGCAACAGCGAGCCCTGAGTTTTCGCTCCCGGCTCTGGGG
Organism: Occallatibacter sp.; assembly: GCA_049514915.1. Lineage (GTDB taxonomy): Bacteria > Acidobacteriota > Terriglobia > Terriglobales > Acidobacteriaceae > Telmatobacter. The sequence continues at coordinate 129,244 of JBEKUP010000003.1, forward strand.
AAATCTGACCGTGGTGTTCGGGGTTCCCGGGCTCGCCCAGCTCATGGACTGGCTCACTCACCGGGTTGCCGGTGCGCCCGCCTCGGGAAGGGCGACTCTGGCCGTCTGCATCTTTGCCGTGATTTCGGCTTTCTTCCACCTGCACGTGATGAGGCGCGGCGCTTTCCTCACCGGCCATCATGGACGTTCGCTTTCCGATGACTTTCGTCGCATGCCGCAGCTTATTGCTGGTTTTGTAGCGGCACCGGTTCTGGTGCTTGCGGCGCTGGCGAGCCGTGTCGCGCGCGGCGCAGAGACTGAAGCTGCATCTTAGTGCGGGTCGAAACGTCAAACCGCCGATTGGTTTCATTGCTGTAACCGGACAGCGCTATGCTGGTTGGATGTTGAGACTGCGCCTGGCTATTCCCCTTCTCGTATTGGCGGCTTTTGTAACCGCGTCTTGGCTGTCGCGCGATGCCGCGGCGCAAGCCGCTGGCGGGACGTGGACCTTCGCGGTCTCCGGTGACAGCCGCAACTGCGGGGACTTTGTGGTGCCCGCCATTGCTGCCGACGTGATGACGGAGAAGGACGATTTTTACTGGCACCTGGGCGACTTCCGCGCGATGTCAAACCCGGACCAGGATCTTGTGTCGATGCAGCCGGCGGGCACGCAGCTTTCAAAATCGGACTACCAGAAGATAGCGTGGGACGATTTCTTGAAGCACCAGATGGCTTCGTTTGGCAGTTTCCCGGTTTTTCTGGGACGCGGCAACCACGAAACCATAAAGCCGATGACGCGGGATGGCTATATTACCGAGTTCAAGAGCTTTCTGAGCCGCCCGGAGATTGAAGCCCAGCGCAGGGCGGACGGCACAAGCGGCGAGCCCCTGCAACCCTGGTATCACTGGGTGCACAACGGGGTAGATTTCATTACCCTGGACAACGCCAGCACGGACGAGTTCTCGGACGGGCAATTGCGCTGGCTGCGTTCGGTGCTGGACCGCGATCTGGCTCCGGGTTCGGGGATTCGCACCATCGTTGCCGGGATGCACGAATCGCTGCCGCACTCCACCAGCTCCAATCACGCCATGGATGACTGGGACCTGGGCATCCGCACCGGCGAGCTTGTTTATACCTGGCTTTACGACGCGCAATCGGCAGGGAAGCATGTGTACATTATTTCCAGCCACTCGCATTTCTACTCGCCCAACGTGTACAACACAGGATACTGGCGGCAGCGTAGCACGACGGTGGTGAAAGGCATCATCATCGGCTCGGCTGGCGCGCATCGCTATCTGCTTCCGCCGGGAGTCGACAAGGCGTCGAAGACCGATATCTATGGGTACCTGCAGGCGACCGTCCACGCCGACGGGACGATTGATTTTGCGTTGCGCGAGCTGACCGAGCGAGACCTGGTGGACCACAAGTGGCCCAATGCGCCGCTCAACGCGATCCACGAGTGTTACATCCACAACTCCGACACCGCAGGGAAATAGGGGCGGCGCCGTAGCCGTCTCCTGCCGGATCATTCGCAAGCCATTCGATCTGCTGCGTCTGCCGCAAATACGAGCGATACTGCTCAGATTTTCCCTTTGCGGAATGCGATCCTATTCCCTTATGGAAGAGTCACGTGCACTGAGGTGGGCTTGTTCGGCATCTCCAGGGTCCGCGGCATGGTTCATTTGAACTGGCACCGAATGTACGGGGAAGGAAGACCTGCCGATGGATGAACCGAGGAAAAAGCACTTTGATGCCGCTGATTACCTTGCCAAAGCGGGCACGGGACGAAAGATTGTCCGGATGAAGGCCCGGCAACCCTTCTTCACCCAGGGCAGTGCGGCGGGCTCTGTTTTCTATCTTCAGTCTGGGCGCGCCCGGCTTACCGTGGTCTCCAAGAGGGGCAAGGAAGCCACGGTCACGCTGCTTGGCGTCGGTGACTTTTTCGGCGAAGAGGCCATGGTGGGAGCCAGTCCGATTCGGCCCACGGCGGCTGTCGCCATCACCATGTGCCTGGCGCTGGAGATCGAATCAAAGCAGATGCTTCATATCCTCCACCAGGAGCGTGCCTTCTCAGAGCTCTTCATGCAGTTCGTGCTTACGCGCGGCATCCGAACCCAGGCCGATTTGGTGGATCAGCTCTTCAATTCCAGCGAAAGGCGTCTGGCGCGGATCCTGTTGCTGATGGCCCAATACGGCAAGCCCGGCGCGCCGGAAGTGCAAATTGCCCCGGTGACCCAAGAGACGCTCGCGGACATGATCGGCACCACGCGGTCCCGCGTCAGCTTCTTTATGAACCGATTCAGGAAGCTCGGCTACATCGAATACAACGGTCACATTCTGGTGAACAAGTCGCTTCTAACGGTGGTTCTGCACGATCAATTGCCTGGGGAAAACGCATCCCGGCCGAAGCTTCTCGACCCCCCGCGCGATAAGCAACGCAAGGCAAGCCCGGCAAAGCTGGATTAGCGCGTGCCCTTTTTCTGTGGGCTTTGACTGCCTGGACTGGGGGAATTGTCTGTCGGGCCCTTGTGGTACTTGCTTGTGCGGCACTAAAATGCTGCGCATGACGCTAACCATTCCCCGGAACCTCAGTCTCCTCGCAGGCGCAGTTCTGATTTCGCTTACCGCCTTATCCACACAGGCACAGGAATGGGCTAAAGCCCGGCTGGAGGCCTCTCCGCGCCATCATGAATACGTTTCCCTGCACCATGGCAGCCGTACTTTGCAGGCATTTGTCGTATATCCCGAAGTGAAGGGGAAGGTTCCGGTGGTGGTTTTGATCCACGAGATATTTGGCCTGACGGACTGGGCCAAAGAGATGGCCGATGAACTGGCAGCGAAGGGCTACATCGTGGTGGCGCCCGATCTGCTTTCCCGCTTTGGCCCCAATGGCGGAGGAACCAGCGAGTTTTCCGGCCAGGACGCGGCGGTGAAGGCCGTCTCCGCGCTCGATGCCGACGGCGTACTCGCCGATCTGGATGCGGCAGCCGATTACGCGAAGAAGATCCCCGCAGGCGACGGCAAGATTGCTTCCATCGGCTTCTGCTGGGGCGGGGGAAAGTCGTTTGCCTTCGCGGCACACCGCAAGGATTTGTCGGCAGCCTTTGTCTTTTACGGCTCCGGACCGGCCGACGTGACTCCCATTACAGCTCCGGTTTACGGCTTCTACGCGGGGAACGATGCCCGCATCGGGGCCACGGTTCCCGGGACGACCGCGGCGATGAAGGCTGCCGGCAAGAGCTATGATCCCGTCACTTACGATGGCGCGGGCCACGGCTTTATGCGCGCCGGCGAAGACCCGGGGAACACCAACCCGGCCAACACTACGGCTCGCGATCAGGCCTTGGGCCGCCTGGTGAAATTACTTGGGGAGTTGAAGAGCGCGCCCAAAGCTGCCAACCCGGGCGGAAATCCAACCGTCCGCGGGAAAAGGGTTACCGCTACCGCCGCCTGTCATCCGGCTGGGAACGCCGCTGCCATGTAATAGAGGGCATTGCGCGGTTGGGCGTGGTGCGGGCCTTGCTGGACGCAAGTTGCTTTTATTTGCTTGCCGCCGTTTGATCGGATTCTTCGTCCAAGGCCTTTTCCCAATTCGTGCGCTCCTGCTCGTGCTGTTTCTGCTCGGCATGCATGGCGCCGACGAAGGAGTGCATCACTTCGTTGAGAGTCCGTCCCGGGGCCAGGGTGCAGTCTTCAAACACGTCGGTGTTGGGATTGGTGGCGATTTCCGGGGCGATGCAGGTCAGCAGCAATCCCTTTTCGTCGTTCACGGGAAATACGTGGCTCCTGGGAGCGGGAGAAGCGGTGGGGCGCGGCACGCTGTCTTTCAGCACCTTGGCGTCCGGTTCCGGTGTGTTCCTGGCTGTGGAAGGCGAAACCGCGGCGGAGGCGGCGTGCGCGCTGCAGGAGGCTGCGCATACCGCGATCGACAGGAGTACTGAAAGGGTTTTCATTGCTGAACTTCCCCCCTGGACCTTGGTTGTGAGTCGTTGCGTGAATATTACCGGAGTTTCCAAGTCTCGCGTAATACCACATAAGTGACATCGCAATCGGCGAGAACGATGTCAGCCAAATTGGAGCGGAGACCTGGTTCCCACCGACGGCTGGGCTTGGGCTCGCGCAGTTGGTGGATTCTCTCCTCGAGCTGAACGGCTAGCGCATTCCGCGTCTCGTGGATGACGACTGTGCATTGGAGTTGTGCTGGTTTGCTCATGCGGTGGATAAAGCACGTGATGGGCCAAAGTCGCTGGCGGCGGAATCAGGATCGCGACGAGACTTTGGGATTGAGGTCAAATCCAGGACGAATCTGTTTGAAATACAAGGCTTTCAGTGTTCGAATCGCGCTGCTGCGCTCGACGGGAGAGCGGTGAGAGGTCGATGCGGATGGGCCGATTCGCTGAATGATGGTGACGAAATCGTGGGGACGAGATTCCGTCACGGTGACTCAATTCCGTCATCACACGCGTGGCGCGCCAATACCTAACGAGATTTTAATTGACAATCACCCTTATACTTGTTTAGTCTATGCCTGTAGTAAAAGAGCCTATGATGAATTCCGCCACTCGCGATCTATTTCCCGGCGCACTCGAAATGATGATCCTCGAGTCGCTTCGCCGGCAGCCTGCCCACGGATACGCGCTGGTGCAGTACATTCAGCAGCGCAGTAACAACCTGCTGCAGGTGGAAGAGGGATCGCTCTATCCCGCACTTCAGAGGCTGCTGAAGAGCAGGCTGGTGAAGGCGGAGTGGGGTGTTTCTTCTACCAATCGCCGCGTACGCACCTATGAGATCACCACCGCCGGCCTGCGCCATTTGGAACAGCAGATCTCCAGTTTTGAACGGATGTTCGCAGGCATTGCGCTGGTGCTGAAGCCGGGTGAAACACCCGCAAGTTAGGAGTTACTCATGTCACTGATTTCCAGCATCTTCGGCCGCAGACGTCTCTTCGACGATCTGAATGAGGAAATGCGCCTTCACATTGAAGAGCGCACGGAACAGTTGATGCGCGAAGGCATGAGCCAGCAGGAGGCCGAACGGAAGGCACGGATCGCGTTCGGGAATCCCACGCTGATGGAGGAGCGCAGCCGCGTGGTGTGGCAATGGCCGACGCTTGAATCGATCGCCGCCGACGTGCGGCTTTCGCAGCGTCAGTTGCGCAAATCGCCGGGATTCACCGTCGCCGCGGTTGTGACGCTGGCCTTGGCTATTGGCGCAAACGCTGTGGTGTTCGGCATCATGGATGGGCTGATACTGCGCCCGTTGAACGTGCCACAGTCCGAGAGTCTCTATGGGACCCAATACGGAGACAACCCTGCGTGGCGATCGTACCCGAACTATCTCGATCTGCGTGATCGCAACCGCAGCTTCGAGGATCTGGCAGCGTTTAACTTCGCTTTGGGCGTGGCTATAGATGCAGGCAAGGATGCAGTGATCACAAACGGCTTTGCGACGACGGGGAACTACTTCGACGTGTTGCAAGTGCATCCCTATATCGGCCGTTTCTTCCATGCCTCCGATGAACATGGTCACAACAGTGCTCCCTTTATCGTTCTCACCTACGAGTATTGGCACAGCCGTTTCCATGACGATCGCAGCATTGTGGGCCGCTCGGTTCTACTCAACAAGCATCCTTACACCATCATTGGCGTGGCGCCGCCAGGGTTCCAGGGAACCTTGATGTTTCTCGCTCCAGATTTCTTCATGCCCATCGTCAACCAGGACCAGCTTAGTTCGGGATATCCGACTGGGCGCAGAGATACCGCTGAGATTTTTGAGACATTCGGGCATCTTAAGCCGGGAGTAACTCTCGTCCAGGCCATGGCCGATGTGGACTCTGTGGGCGCGTATTTGGAAAAGACTTATCCAAAAGAAATCGCTCACCACAGCACGATTCTTGGCCGCGAGGGTCTGTCTTCTTTTGCCGATGGAACTCGTGCATTCGTTTCGGGATTGATGCTGTTGTCGGGGCTCATTCTGCTGGCGGCATGCGCCAATCTGGGAAGCCTGTTTTCCGCCCGGGCTGCCGATCGCTCAAAGGAAGTGGCCCTTCGCCTCGCGCTCGGTTCCAGCCGCAAGCGTATTCTGCGACAGTTATTAACTGAGGCCGCACTGATTTCATTGGCGGGCGGCACAGCGGGGTTGGCGGGCAGCATGGCGCTGTTGCGCAAGCTAAGCGTGTGGCAACCCATTGCCGGAGCCCCGATTCACCTGCCGGTTTCTCCAGATGCAAAGCTGTATTGGTTCGCTCTTTCTCTGGCGTTGTTGAGCGGATTCCTCTTCGGCATTGTGCCGGTGCGTCAGGTAATGCGGGCGAATCCGTATGAGATTGTGAAAGCCGGCTCCGGCGCGAGGATGGGCCGGCGCGTCACGTTGCGAGACGTGTTGCTGGCGGTTCAGATTGCCATTTGCGCTGTTCTGGTGACATCTTCGCTGGTTGCAGTGCGCGGCCTGGTGCGCTCGCTGCACAGCAACTTTGGCTTTGAACCCGGCAACACGATGCTTGCGGGCGTAAACCTGGGAACTGCCGGCTACAGTGGCGACAAAGTGCCTGCGATGCAGCGCCGGATGATCGATGCGTTGAAGACCATCGATGGAGTAACGGCTGTGGGTTTGGTGAATGCCTACCCTCCCCTTGTTTATGGCGCCGGCACAAAGGTAAATGTGTTCAAGGAAGATGCCAGCGATCTGAAGTCGGCGAATGCAGCGATCATGCCCTACCGCTATGACATTTCTCCCGGCTACTTCGATGCCGCCGGCGCAAGCTTGCTGGCAGGCAGGAGCCTCTCCTGGCAGGACGACAAAACGGCGCCTGCGGTTGCCGTCATCAATCGAGACTTTGCCGAAAAGATTTTTGGCTCAGTCACGAATGCAGTCGGAAGGCTTTACAGGTTGCAGGATGGGACACATGTCCAGGTAGTGGGAGTCGTCGAGAACGGAAAGTATCAGGTTCTCACGGAAGATCAGCAGCCTGCGATGTTTCTTCCATTTCTGCAAACGCCAATGAGTTCGGCCTACCTGATAGCGCGGATAAACCCGAAGACCGGGCGCGATCCCCAGCAGATTGCAGCCGCGATGAGGAGCAAGATACGCGAACTGGATAAGGGACTGCCCGCCGATATTCAGACGTGGAGCGCCCTGCTGGAGACTGTTTTGTTTCCATCGCGCGTGGCCACCATGGCGCTTGGCGTGCTGGGGATGATGGGTGCGATGCTTTCGATTACCGGCATATTTGGGATGGCTGCGTACTCCGTGAGCAAGCGGATGCGGGAGTTGGGAATCCGCACAGCTCTTGGGGCGCAACCGAAGGAAATATTACAGGCGGCGCTGGGACGACCGTTGAAGCTGCTGGTGATTGGCTCGGCGGGGGGATTGGCGCTAGGCATTTTGGCGAGCCGGGTATTGGCATACATTGTGTACCAGGCGACGCCGCGCGATCCGCTGGTGCTGGCCGGCGTGGTGCTGGCGATGTTGCTGCTCGGGTTGGTGGCCACATGGATTCCGGCGCAGCGCGCGCTGTCTGTGAATCCGCTGATTCTGCTTCGCGAGGATTGAGCTACAGTTCTAAGTTGTAAGTGGTCAGGCTTCGTCCGGTTCGGCTTTCCATCGTTCTTTGACCATGCGGAGCGCTTCTTCTTCGGTTGCGATTGATCCTTCCAGTTGCGCGTCTTCCACGGCGCGCAGCATCTGCTTGAAAGCTGCTCCCGGCTTGTAACCCGCAGCAATCAGTTCGCGGCCGGTGATCAGCGGTTTGGGACGAACCGCTTCCTCCGGCATAGTATGCCAGCGCTCACGCACAAACTCCCAATGGTCGAGGTTTCCTCCTCCCGCGAGGCAATCCATTCGGTGCAATGCGAGATGCTCGTCAAACCGGTGAAGGCGGAAAAACCGCTTCAGCGTGGATGCCTTCATTCGCCCCGCATCCGCAAACCGCATGTGGTTTTCAATGAGCGCAAGAATTTGCCGCGTGTCTTCATTCGAGAAGCGGAATCGGCGCAGAATCTCCGCGCCGATGGCCACGCCGACCTCGACATGGCCGTCAAAGCGGATGCGGTCGGGAGCTCGGCGAAATGTCGGCGGCTTGCCTACATCGTGCAGCAGGGCGCCCCAGGCCAGGGTTGCCGCGCATCCCGGCTCAAGCTGGCCGAGCAGCCCCAGCGTATGCACCCAGACGTCGCCTTCGGGATGGTATTGCGGCGGCTGTTCCACGCCTTTCATGCGCGCGATCTCCGGCAGCACCTCGGGCAGCAGGCCCGTCTCATCCAGCAGTTCAAATGCTTGCCGTGCGTGGCCCTCGGTGAGCATTTTGGTTAGTTCGTCGCGAACGCGTTCGCGGCTAACCGCGGAGATTCTGCCTGCCAGGCCGCACATGGCGCGTTTCGTCTTTTCCTCGACGGCAAACTCGAAACGCGCCGCAAACCGGACGCCGCGCAAAATGCGCAGGTGATCTTCTTCGAAACGCTCTTCGGGACGGCCAATGGCGCGGACGAGGCCGGCGTCCAGGTCCGCGATGCCGCCGACAAAATCAAGCACCGCGGCGCGAAGATCGTTCGTGCCCTGAAGCGGATCAAGCAGCATCCCGTTGATGGTGAAGTCCCTGCGCTTCACATCCTCCTCGGCGCTTTTTGTGTAGCGCACCGCATCCGGATGGCGGCCATCGGAATAAGCTCCATCGGAGCGGAAGGTGGCAACCTCTGTGGTGATGTAGGTTTCGCCCTCGCCTTGAGCAACCAGAACGACTCCGAAGTGAGCGCCCACCGCGAAGGTCCGGTCGAAGAGGCCGAGTACTGCGTCTGGAGTCGCGGACGTGGCCACGTCATAATCCGACGGCTCGCGGCAAAGCAGCAGGTCGCGTACGCAACCGCCGGCCAGGTACGCGTCATAGCCCTCGGCGCGCAACCGCTGCACAACTGCTAAAGCCGCTTCGAATTTTCCGCTCCCATGCATCTCCAATCATTCTCTCTCAGTCGTCTTCCCCATCAGGCAAGCGTCTGCCGCACTCCGGTCAGTAAACTAGATAGATGCCCGGTTCCGGTCTGATCCTCGCCATCGAGTCCTCCTGCGATGAAACCGCTGCGGCCGTGGTGGAGCGCGGCGCACGCGCGCTCAGCTCGGTGGTCGCCTCACAGATTGCCACGCACGCACGCTACGGCGGAGTGGTCCCGGAACTGGCTTCCCGCGAGCATCTTCGCGCTATCGTTCCCGTGGTTCGCGCCGCGCTTGCCCAGGCCAGCGTTTCGCTCTGCGACCTTGACGCCATTGCTGTAACCAGCGGCCCCGGCTTGGCCGGCGCTCTGCTTGTCGGCGTCACGTACGCAAAGGCACTCGCCTTCGCCAACAGCCTGCCACTGATTGCCGTGAACCATCTTGAGGGTCACATTCACGCGGTGCTGCTGAATGAGCGTTCTCTGACCGCTGATCAAGGAGCGGTAGACACGGAACCCGCGCTCGCGCTGGTCGTCTCCGGTGGGCACACGCATTTGTATCTTGCCACGCCTGCGGATGGAAGCTGGCACTATTCGCTGGTTGGACGCACGCTCGACGATGCGGCCGGCGAAGCTTTCGACAAGGTCGCCAAGCTGCTTGGTCTCGGCTATCCCGGCGGCCCGTGGATCGACAACCTTGCGCTTCATGGCAATCCAAAGGCAGTGCCGTTCGCGTTTTCGCAGATCAAGACCAAGCTTCACCTGGCGGGAGCGGCACCGCGCACCAAGGCCGCAAAAACCGCGCCCATCGCCGATCTTGACCCGCATTTCCTGTTTTCGTTTTCGGGGATCAAGACCGCCGTTCTGCGCTACGTGGAGCTGCACAACCTGCGTCCTGAGGCTGAGTCGCGCCGCGAGGCTCTCTTTACCGGGATCGACGCGCCGGCCCGGCCAATGATCGAGGACGCGCTGGCCCAGTGTGAGCCGCAGACGCTCGACCTCATCGCCAGCTTTCAGCACGCCGTGGTTGGGGACCTGCTGAAGAAGACCTTTGCTGCCGGCGAATCTCTCGGGGTGCGCCGCATCCTTGTGACCGGCGGTGTGGCCGCCAACCGCGAGCTCCGCGCACGCTTTACCGCAGAGGCCGCCAGCCGCAACGTCAGCGTTTCATTCCCAACGCTTGCCCTGTCCACGGACAACGCTGCCATGATTGCTGCGGCGGCGTGGCCGCGCTTCCTGGCGAGGGAGTTTGCCCCAGCGAGTCTCTCCGCAGATCCGTCGCTGGCGCTTGGCCGTTAGGGGGCGCAACCTCAAACCATCGCCGAACTGGCGTCACTGTTTTTTTGTACTCCGCAAGGAGATCTGATTTTCCCATCCCATTTCCGCAACGATGGCATACTATCTAGACACCAAATCCATTGCGTGAGGAGAAAAGGCCGATGCGTCCAATTGGCAATGCTCTGGGAATCGGACTGACCCTGCTTGGCATCTTGTGGCTTTTGCAGGAATATAACTTCATTCCCGGCGAGTTCCTGCCTGACCTGCTTTCCTGGCCGCACCGCGGCGCCATCGCAATGGCCGCTGGAATTGTGCTTCTGGCTCTCATCTACCTCAATCCGGAGAGGCGTGTGTGACTCCCCAGCCGCTCAGCCGGAATCAGATCCGTCTCCCGATGTGATGGCTACACTCTCCCTCGCTCCCTGGCTTGCTACAATCGAAGGGGCCGCACGCCCGCCGATTTCAACTGCTTTCCAGGCAAGAATTTAGACCAGAACGAATGCCCCTCCGCCTCTACAACACCTTGTCCGGAACCATTGACGAGCTCGTCCCGATGGACGGGAAGTCGCTGCGCATGTATGCCTGCGGCCCCACCGTTTACGACTTCGGCCACATCGGCAACTTCCGCACGTTCCTGCAAATCGATATTCTGCGCCGCACGCTGAAGTTGCTGGGGACTGAAGTTCGACACGTCATGAACATCACCGACGTGGATGACAGGATCATTCGCAACGCAGCAGCCGCGGGCATCCCCATCGCCGATTACACCGCTCCTTTCGAAGAAGCATTTTTGGAGGACCTGGTGGCTCTTCGGGTGGAGAGGCCGGAGATCCTGGCCCGCGCCACGCACCACATTCCGCGTATGGTGGGGCTGATTCAGAAGCTCGCAGCCGCCGGCGCCGCATACCAAACCGAAGATGGAAGTTGGTATTTTCGGCTGGCCGCCTTCCCCGGCTACGGCAAGCTAAGCAAGAAGGATTTGAGCGGCATTGAAGACGGGGCGCGCGTGGATTTGGACGAATATGAGAAGGATTCCGCCCGCGACTTCGCCCTGTGGAAAGCGGCCAAGCCAGGTGAAACATCATGGGAGACGGAGATTGGGCGCGGCCGGCCCGGCTGGCACATTGAGTGCTCCGCTATGGCCATGGAATTCCTGGGCGAAAGCTTCGATCTGCATGCCGGCGGGGAAGACCTGATGTTCCCGCACCATGAAAACGAGATCGCCCAAAGCGAAACTGCAACCCAGAAGCCTTTTGCCCGCCACTGGATGCACGTCCGCTTTCTGCTGGTGGACGGCAAGAAAATGTCAAAGAGCGAGGGCAACTTCTTTACTCTTCGCGATCTGCTGCTGAAAGGCTATAAAGCCTCCGCTATTCGCCTCGCCCTGGTCTCGGTTCCTTACGGTCATCAGCTCAACTTCACCTACGACGGCCTCATTGAAGCAACCAACGCGATTGAGCGCCTGCGCACTTTCAACCAGCGGCTGACGAGCGTCAGTTTTGCCGCAGGCTCGAACCCGGCGCTGCAGGCCGCGGCGGATAAGGCGAAGTCCGACTACATTGAAGCGCTTTCAAACGATCTGAACACCGCCGATTCCCGAGCGCCCATCTTCGACCTCGTGCGCGCAGCCAATACGGCTATTGACCAGGGCCGCCTGTTCACTTCGGATCGTGACGCGATTCTTTCAGTTCTGGCCGCCTTCGACGCTGTTTTCGACGTGATGCAGGACCGCGACGCGGAGCCTACCCGCCGCGCCGTTGAATGGGCTGAAAAAGCAGGCCGTCTGGCCGATGTGGCTCCCGAATTGCTGGCCCGCAAATCGCTTAGCGATGAGGCCATTGATGCGCTGGTAGCCGAACGCACGCAGGCCAAGAAGCAGCGCAACTTTGCCCGCGCCGACCAGATCCGCAACGAATTGGCGGAGAAGGGCATCGTGATTGAAGATTCGAAAGACGGCGTCCGCTGGAAGCGCAAGTAGGCTGTAATTACGTAAACTGACCGAGATGGCGCGGTCGGTGTCGGACGGAGGATTTCCCCATGGAAGCCAATGAAGCGCAGGAATTGAAAGAACAAGCCGAGCACGTCGAAAAGGATAAGTCAATGCGTCCGGTCGCCTTTAGCATGAGTGTGCTAGCCGTGATGGTGGCCGTGACCACCGTCATGGGGCATCGCACGCACACTGAAGCGGTCCTCGATCAGAACAAGGCCACCGACCAGTGGAACTTTTATCAGGCAAAGAAGATCCGTGCCAACGACACGCAGCTCGCCTCCGATTTGCTCAGCGTTGTGACTGTCGCGGACAAGGATGTGCAGAAGAAGATTGAGAAATCCTATGCCGACCACCAGGCCAAGTGGGCCGATGACCTGAAGGATGAGCAGGAGAAGGCCGAAGCGCTGGAAGTGAAGGTTGAGCAGGCTGAGGCGCGCGCCGACCGCTTCGACCTGGGCGAAGCGCTGCTGGAGATTGGACTTGTCATCACGTCAGTGACCCTGCTGACGCGTACCCGACTCTACTGGTATGTCGGGCTTGCATTCGCCGCCGGCGGTATCGCTTCCGCGCTTTCCGTGTTGCTGCTCCGTTAGGGCTTGATGAGTGCCCCCTGTGCTAGACTTGCGCGCATTATGAAGGTTCGCTCTTTTCCCGTGATCCTTATCATCGGCACCGCGTCGCTTCTGGCACAGGCGCCCACGCCGCTCGTTCATTCCAGCGACCTGGGTTTCACCTACGCGATTCCCTCTGACTGGCAGGTAGTGGACGCTTCGGCAACCCTGCCCACTGTGCAGCAGCAGGTGACACAGAACGCCGCCAGCGATGACACAAAGAAGGGTATTGAATGCGTCAAGGTGGCTCTCACCGCTCGGCATGGCGACCCCGTATCCGTGATCGTGGTGATGGCGCTGCCCTTCGCCTGCTTCCAGCAGGAGATGACCGACAAGGACCTGCCTGGCTTTGCCTCCGGCGCCTCGGAAGGTCTGAAACAGATACTCGACATCACGGACGCTGTCACTGCTTCATACGCGCTGGGCTCCCACAATGTATGGATAGAACGCGCCAAAGGCGCCGCGAAAGCAAAACCGGAACTGCACTTTTCCGTCGAAACAGCATGCACGCTCCTGAAAAAGGCAGCGGTCTGCTGGATGACCACCGCCGCGGACGATGCAGCCATGCAAACGTTTGAGCATGGCGCAGTTACCCTGGATCAAGAAGCGCCGACTGCGCTGGTGCCGGCAACGGCCTTCGATAAGAAGGCCCCTTAAAGTCGATCTGAAACAAGTCAGCAAGCCTGCTCCGTCGACGATTGAGTGGAGCGCGCGTCACACTCCGTGCTATGCTCAGGGCAGGTGAGACTCCATGCAAACGCGTGCCGCCAAAGAAGCCATTCTCGCGCCAACCAGGCGCTGGTCGCGGTCTCGCGCGCGCAGCATTTGCCCCCGGAAACACCTGCGTGTGCTTCCCATGCGCACTCGACCTAGTCTCTTCGCAAGCGACTAGCACCTGTTCGCCGATCGGAAACAGTTGTGCTTCGCGGCCTGCACTTGCTCACTTTTGCCGTTAGTGCAGATTGAACGATCCCTCCTTCAGGGTCGACGGTCGCGGTCCACCCGCATCCATGCAGCGTTCCAGAACCGAATCTGCCGAGGAGATTGAAGATGACTCATCAAGAGCTATACGTGCAATACGGACCCAAACTTGTATGTCCCTTGCCTGGACCCAAGGCGCAGGCCGCCGTTGCTGCCGATACCCGCCTTATCTCGCCAAGCTACACGCGCTCGTATCCGCTGGTGGCCCGCCGTGGCCGCGGCATCCGCGTGGAAGACGTGGATGGCAACGAGTTTCTCGACTTTGCCGCGGGCATTGCCGTGGTGTCCACCGGCCACTGCCATCCTGAAGTCGTCGCAGCCATCCAGAAGCAGGCCGCCGAACTGATTCACATCTCAGGGACGGACTTTTATCATGAGCCTTTGACCGACCTGGCGGACCGGCTCTCGGCCGTTGCGCCCATGCCCGGGCCACATAAATTCTTCTATGGCAACTCCGGCGCCGAAGCCATTGAGTGCGCTCTGAAGCTGGCGCGCTATCATACTGGCCGGCAGCAGGTGATCTCTTTCCTGGGAGCATTCCACGGCCGCACTATGGGCGCTCTCTCGCTGACCGGCTCAAAGCCGCAGCAGAAGCGGCGCTTCTCGCCACTGATTCCCGGCGTGACCCATGTCCCGTTTCCCTATACCTATCGTGGCTGCTTTGGCGACGCGGAGGCGCAGGAAGCCTTCAACCTGGGCTGCGCGCGCTTCATCGAGGAGAGGCTGTTCAAGACCATCCTCGCGCCCGAGGAAGTAGCCGCAATCTTTATCGAGCCGATTCAGGGCGAGGGCGGTTATGTTGAGGCGCCGGCCAACTTCATGCGCGAACTGCGTGCCATTTGCAATCGGCACGGCATCCTGCTGGTGGTCGACGAAGTGCAGTCCGGTGCCGGCCGCACGGGCAAGTGGTGGGCCATCGAGCACTCCGGCGTGGAACCGGACATGGTGTGCATGGCCAAGGGAATCGCTTCAGGCATGCCGCTCGGCATCTGCATGACGAAGGCGGAGATCATGGACTGGGTACCTGGCTCGCATGCTTCCACCTTTGGCGGCAATCCACTGTGCCTGGCTGCGGCGCAGGCCACGATGGACGTGCTGGAGCGGGAAGGCATTGGCAACGCCGCACGCGTGGGCGATTTGATGCTGAAGCGGCTGAGGACCTGGACGCACACGCATCCGCTGGTGGGCGAAGTGCGCGGACGCGGGCTGATGATCGGCATCGAGCTGGTGAAGGACAAGGCTACTCGCGAGCCGGCCGCTGAACTGCGCAACCGTGTTGAGGTGCTGGCGTTTGAAAAGGGCCTGATGATGCTGGGATGCGGGGAGACATCGCTGCGGCTTTGCCCGCCGCTGATTGTGAACGAGCATGAGGCGACAATCGCGCTGGACATTCTGGAGGAAGCACTGACGCAGGTTGAAAAAGAGCATGAATACGCCAACGCGCCCGAGGCTGTTACGGCCTGAAGCGCAACGGCAGAAAACAGCGGCCGACGGATCGGGATTGATTCAAACTCAATCCGCCGGCTGCTTCCAATTCCGTTTCATTTCGATCAACCCCGCGATGGCTTGGTCTGGTCAATCAATCTTCTCGTCCAGACGCATGTTGGCAATCTCCGACGTCCGATGAGCAGCCCGTTCGAGGTTATGTGCCATCTCGCGGGTGGCAAGGTGTTGTTCTTCCGCGGCCGCTGCCATCTGATGCGATAGCCCGGATAGGTTGTCAGTTTGAGTCGCGATGGACTCAATTGCTGCATTCGCAGCAGCGACATCTCCGCCGATTTCTTTCACCTTGGTCTGAATCTCGGCCGTAGCCGAGGCCGTTTGCTCCGCCAGCTTTCTCACCTCGCTCGCAACCACGGCAAAGCCTCTGCCGTGCATTCCCGCCCGCGCCGCCTCAATGTTTGCGTTCAGCGCCAATACGCTGGTCTGCGTGGCGATGGACGCAATCAACCCCGCCACCTTGGCCACTCCCGCGCTTGAGGCCCGCAGGCTCTCGATGAAAGTCTTGCTTTCCGCGGTTGCCACGCGCGACTTCTCCGCCGCCTGGGCCACTTCAACGGCGTTCTTCGCAATCTCCGCAATGCTGGACTCGATCTCATGGGTTGCGGTGGCTACCATCTGCAGATTGCTATTGAGATGTTCAATGTCGTTGCGCTGCACTTCCTGCGCTTTCCGGATTGCGTCAAGCTTTTGTTGCGTGCTGACTCCCCACACGACCACCGCGCCGGCAAATCCGCCGCGTGCATCGATCATCGGCTCAACCTCGAGGTCGAGCTTCACCGGACCCAGCGGGATGGTGGCCTTGTGGGGCAGATGATGCGCACCGTTATGCTGACCCGCACCCAGAATCCGGTCCACATTGGGCGGAGATTTGTGGAACACATGAATCGACTTGCCTACGAGTTGGTCCACGGGAAGCGGCAGGTACTGCTGCAACGAGAGCAGCGTCTTGCGCGAAGACCGGTTGAGGTAGCGCAGGATTAGTTCCCGATCGCAGAACATGGCATTGCAGGGAAGGGCGTCCATGGCAAACTCAAAGCTGCGATCGTTGGCCATCTCGGACCCAATGGTGGGTGGCGGCTCAACGCCGATGGATGCCTGCGATGAATGCGTATTGCGGTGCGAAAACAAACCTTCTAAGACACCCTTGGACATAACTGGCCTTTCTTGCAATCTCCGGTCTCCAGTTTTATCCAACGCAGACTGCATTGGGGGAAGAAATGTTGTGAATTTACCTTCGTGCACGCGGGTTTCCCGAATCTGAAATGCCAGTTCCAAATTGGCGCAACGGCCTGATTTGTAGAGCCGAAAGGACTCGCGGGAAATCGCCCGATCTCCAGACGCGTTCGCTTCGATTTGCGCCTTTCGCTCAACAAGCCGACAATGGACTCTCATGAAATGGCTGGATCAGATGCGTGTTGGCGTGGAGGAGCGTTCTCTCGCTGGCCTGGCATGGGTCGCGCATCGACGGGGGCGCGAGGCAAGCCTGCCAATCCACCTGGTGACGGGCATTGAGGGAGAAGACGCGGCCTTCTTTCATTTGCGCCGCAAGGGTTATGTTGTAGTGGCGCGGCGTTGGTCGTCTGGCAATGTAGCCGGCGATGTGGACCTGATTGCATGGGACGGCCCGATGCTTTGCTTCATCGAAGTTAAGACGCGCACGGCGCACGACCTGACGCCCGCCGAAGTCGCCGTCGACTCGCACAAGCGGAACACACTGCGCAGACTGGCCCGGCAGTATGTCCGCCAGTTACCGCAGGAGACGGCTCCGCAATGTCGCTTCGACGTGATCAGCGTGTATCTCGTGCCGGGAAAAGAGAAAGAGTTCCAGCACTTCGAAGGGTCTTTTGGCTGGAGCGAACGGCGGGATTACGAGGAGCGGTAAGCGACGAAGGAGGTGCGCTCAGTCCTTCGCGTCTTGAAACTCTTCGTGCCAAGCCATCTGGATTGCCTCGAGCTTCGGCTCGTTTGACTTGGTTGGATCGTCTGCGAAGCCGGGAAGTTCCGTGACGTAGCGATGAAGATCGGTGAAACGCACCGTCAACGGATCGAGGTCGGGATACTTTTCCTGAAGCTGAATACCGATTTCTTCGGCATCGGTCCACATGATTTCGCGCGGCATTTGTTCCTCACTTACTCTCGAGCATGGTGATCAGTTCCTGCTCGCCGTCTAAAAGATAAAACGCGATGAAGGTCATGGCTTCGGTATCCGACGCGTTGCCAAATTCAGCGATCACTGCTTCCGCTGGTTCGTAAAATGCCGATCCAGCAGGCAAGGTTTGTGCCTTCTCGCCTTCTATCTGATAGATCGCCGTTCCTTCCGCGATATAGCCTACCACTGCGCATGGATGCAGATGCCTGCCAGCGGACTGGCCTGGTCCTAAGCATATTTCGCGCACATCGACGGTTGAAACATTGCGGCCGCCCAGGACAGCCTTGAGAAGTCCCTTGCGTTGGATGGTCTGCTGGCTCATGCGTCTCCAAGTCAAACAACGCGGGTTTACTTGCCTTCGGCCAGGGTCAACGGCTTGCCTTCTGAAACATAGTTGCGGTTCCACTTGGGAATCTCAACTTCGTATATGCCAGGTTTGGTAATCACGGCCTGGCAGCCGAGGCGGGAATTCAATTGCTGGTCGGCGGCCATATCCATGCGATCAATCTCGTCGTCGTCGGCCTCGCTGATGCCGGTCTGGTCTTTGATCCACAGGTGGCACGTGGTGCAGGCACAGACACCGCCGCAGGCGTGATCGAGGAAAATGCCGAAGTTCTCCGCCACGTCGAGGAAGGACATCGGCTTGCCATGATGATCGTAGGGCAGTGTGCCGAATTCAAATTCTACCGTCCGGCCTTCCGGTTGGAACGTGACCCGCACCAGCTTGTCGGCGGGGATGTTTTTTGTGTTTGCTTCGGTCATAGATTTCGTCCTTTTCGCATTTGCTTGCGTGGTTCCACGTTGGTTTTGCGCTGCAACCTGAGGTTCATTACAGTTCGTTCCACAAGATCGATTTCGGCAGTTCTTTCGAAGTGAAGAAATCTTTTGCGGCTGACATTGCGGCTGACACCGGGATAACCTGCCGATTCCAGATTTCTTGTTCCTGCTCCAGGGTCTCAAATCGGAAGGTTGTGAATCCATCCGCGTCCAGACCTTCGATGCTTCCCACAGATACAAAGCCCGGATGTCCCTCGAATGGGAAGTAATGAATGCACGAAAGAACGCCTCTTACCAGCAAGGAAATGGCGGGGTTCAGTTCCTCGTCGTGCATGATCCAAAATGCATTGACGTCCGGCCCGTATCTCGTATGAAGCGCAGATTCAAACTCTGAAATGTTATTTGCCTCGTGTTTGCCCTTGAGGTCCCAGATTGTCATGCTCATCTTGCACTCGCTTGTCGATGCCGGATTCCGGACAACGCGGCATTTTGGTAGTGGGAGCACTTTCGCCGCAAACACTGCGCTATTTGAACTCCGCGGGAGCCATGGGATGGGGCGCGGTCAACTCATCGCCCAGTTCTTCTCCGGCTGCTTCCATCGTTTTGCCGCGCATCGCTGTGCTGACTGCGGCATCCATCTGTAGATCCGCATAGCGCCGAGTGGCGTGATCCAAAGCAAGCGTCGCCTGGCGGATCGCGGCCAGGTCGTCGCCCAAATTGACACTCGCCAAATGGTCGCGAGCCGCGCCGATTGCCGCGTGCTCCTCGCCAGTCAACTGCATCCATGCCGGCGTTCCCGGAGCCCGATCAACCAGCGAGAGAATCTTCTCCGCCTCGAGGCGCGCTTCGATCAACAGCCGTTTGGCGAAATCTTCTTCGGCGTGATCGAAGGAGTCGAGGATCATGCTCTCGACCTGTTCGTCGGTCAAACCATAGGTCGGCTTCACTTCGATTCTTGCCGCCTGGCCGCTGCGCTGCTCGCGGGCCGTCACCTGCAGAATCCCGTCGGCATCGATAAGGAATTTGACCTCGATGCGCGGCAGTCCGGCGCTCATGGGGGGAATGCCTTTGAGATCGAACCGTGCAAGGGACCGGCAATCGGCGGCTAACTCGCGCTCACCCTGAACGACATGAATCGCTACATTTGTCTGGCCGTCTACGCCGGTGGTGAAATGCTCGGTGGCCGAAGCGGGGATAGTAGAGTTGCGCTGAATGATCCTGGCCACGGTGCCGCCGAGAGCTTCGATGCCGAGCGAAAGCGGTGTCACGTCGAGCAGCAGCATCTCTTCGGTAGTCTTGGAAGCGCCCGCCAGAATGTCGGCCTGCACCGCCGCGCCCAGCGCGACCACTTCGTCGGGATTCAATTCAATGTGCGGCTTCTTGCCGCGCGCTGCCAGATGGAAGAGATCGTCGACAAGCTGACGGACTGCGGGAATGCGCGTGGAGCCGCCAACCAGCACAACTTCATCAATCTGTTCAGGCGTAATGCCCGCGTCAGTGAGCGCCTGCTTGCATGGGCCAGCCGTGCGTTCCAACACCGGCTCAATCAGCACCTCGAAGACCGCGCGCGGAATCTCGCGCTGATAGCGGTCTCCGTTTGGCAATTCGATATCGAAGCTGGCCGTCTGTTCCGCAGACAACTTGATCTTGGCTTCAATAGCGGCCTTGCGCAAAGCCTGCACCGCACTCGGATGTCCGCGCAGATCCACGCCGTGCTCGGCATGGATCTCGTCAAGAGCAATGGCGGTCAGCAGATTGTCGATATCATCGCCGCCGAGATGTGTATCGCCATTGGTCGACTGCACTTCAAAGATACCGTCGCGCAGTTTAAGGATGGAAATGTCAAAGGTGCCGCCGCCGAGATCATAGACAGCGATGGTGCCTTCCTTGGCGCGATCGAGGCCGTAGGCCAGCGCGGCCGCAGTGGGCTCATTGACCAGGCGCAATACTTCAAGACCAGCCATGCGGCCTGCATCTTTGGTGGCCTGGCGCTGCGCATCGTTGAAGTACGCCGGCACAGTGATGACGGCCTGCGTAACAGGCGAGCCGAAGAAGCGCTCGGCATTCCGTTTGAGTTGGCGCAGGATGTAGGCCGATATCTCCGGCGGAGTAAAGCGCAATTCACCAAGAGTGATGCGCGGAACTTCTCCGGCTTCCATGTCGTCCGCAAGCCGGAAGGGAAACAGCTTCAGCTCGTCCTGAATCTCTTCAAGCCCGCGACCCATGAGGCGCTTTACGGAATAGATGACGCGGTCCGGAGTTTCAATCAGCGCTTTGCGCGCGGTGTTTCCGACGGTGACCGTAGGCCGTCCGCCACCTGCGGGCACGGGGTCGAGTGCGACCACCGACGGAACCAGGTTGGAGCCGTCGACGCCGGGAATGACCACCGGCGCTTCACCCTCCATATAGGCCACCAGCGAATTGGTTGTGCCGAGATCGATGCCAACAACGCGGCCTGTCGAGTTAGATTCCGCCATGCTCTTCGTTTAAGCTCCCAGAGTTTCGGTCACATCGCGGACCAGGTTGCTGAGATAGCGCCGCCGATCGAGCAGTGCCACCATGGTGGTTTGTGCAGCCAGCCGCACGGCTGCATCGCCCTCGTCCCATACCTGCCATTGAATGCGCATGTCATCATCCACATCCGCAAGCAGGCCTTCAAATTTCTTCTTAGCCTGTTGCAGATCCGAAGTAAGTTGCGGATCCTCTTCGCCCATTTTGCGGGCCATGCGCATCTCTTCAAGCTGCATGTTCAGTTCGAAGACTTCTTCCAGCAGATCGGCGGGCACCCGCGATGGATCCTTCTGACCCTTGCGGGCATTGCCTGGTTCCTTGCCCGCATGCTCTTCACCAATTTCCGCGCCTTCCAGCTTGAGCAAGTATTCCGTGCGATGGATGGGGTCTTTCAGCGTGCGATAGGCATCGTTCAGCAGAGCCGTATCTGCCAGGCTCCACTCACGCTCATTCTCGCCGGCGCGGGCAAAGCGATCCGGATGCACCTTGCGGCTCAGCCGGTGGAATTCAGTCTCCAGCGCCGGCAGGTCAAGATTGAGACGTGGCTCAAGGCCGAATACGGAAAAGAAGTCGCTGCCGGGCGGGGGTTGAATCTTGCTGCAATGGGGACAAAAGAGCGTGACATCGTTGTGGGCCACAGAACAGGACCAACAGGCAATAGGAACCGCGGAATCCAGGACTTTCAGCATAAGGATTTGATCCGGACCAAGTCAGGAGAACAAGGCTAGGAGAACGATGAACCGCAGCCGCAGGAATGCGTGGAGTTCGGATTGATGAAGTTGAAGCCCTGTCGCATCAGCGTCTCTTCGTAGTCCAGCGTCATGCCGTGCAGATAGAGAAACGACTTGGGATCGACGAACACGCGCACGCCGTCAAACTCGTAAATACGGTCGCGCTCTCGGGGTTGAGTGTCGAACTTGATGGAATAGGAAAGACCCGAGCAGCCGCCGCCCATCACGCCGAGCCGCAGTCCGCCTTCTTCCGGCGACACGCCTTCCTTGGCCATGGCCGCGCGAATGCGCTTGACGGCGCGTTCGGTCACCTGCAACCCGCCTACGCTCTGGCCTTCTTTGCCCGCGGCCAACTTGGGCGCAACCGGCTGCGGCTGGGCCGCAAAGGCTCCCTGCGCGGGCTTCGATTCGATACTCACCATGTTGTTCGACATACTTGCCTTTTCACTTGCATTTTCCCCTTCGAGCCCGGGGCCGCAGCGATGGACCGCCGCAAGCCCCGCTAAGGAAAGGGGAAGCCTCTTAGTGCGCTACAGCCGCAGCATCCGCGGTCTCTGCAACGCCGTTCTTTTTCTTCCAGTCGCCGATGGCCGCGCGAATCGCGTCCTCAGCAAGCACGGAACAGTGAATCTTCACCGGAGGAAGCGAAAGCTCCTTCACAATGTCAGTGTTCTTGATCTCAAGCGCATCGTTCACGGTCTTGCCCTTGATCCACTCGGTGGCCAGCGAAGAACTGGCAATGGCCGAGCCGCAGCCGAAGGTCTTGAACTTGGCTTCTTCAATCACCTGTGTCTCAGGGTTCACGCGGATCTGCAGACGCATCACGTCGCCGCATTCCGGAGCGCCCACCAGGCCCGTGCCCACTTCGGTTGAGCTCTTGTCGAGTTGGCCCACGTTGCGCGGGTTGTTGTAGTGGTCAATTACCTTGTCGCTGTATGCCATGGTCTGTCTCCTCTGCGGGGAAGCCGCGTGTTGCAGTTCTTAGTTCACAGTTCCGAGTTCACTAAGAACTGTGAACTAAGAACTTGCCGTTAGTGTGCCGCCCATTGAATCTTGGTCAGATCGATGCCTTCCAGCACCATCTCGTAAAGCGGCGAAAGCTGGCGCAGGTGCTTCACAATGTCGATTACCTTGGCGGCCACATAGTCCACTTCCGCCTGGGTATTGAAGCGGCCAAGTCCAAACCGGATGCTGCTGTGCGCTACATCGTCGCCCAGGCCCAGCGCCTTCAATACATAGGATGGCTCAAGCGTGGCCGAGGTGCAGGCCGAACCGCTGGAGACGGCAACATCATTGATGCCCATCAACAGGGATTCACCTTCCACATACACAAAGCTCACGTTCAGGTTGCCGGGCAGGCGATGCTCCCACGATCCGTTGATATGGATGTAGTCGAGTTCCGACTCGAGCTTCGCCTTCAGGCTGTCGCGCAGGCCGCGCAGATACGCCGCTTCCGAGTCCATCTCTTGGTACGCAATCTCACACGCCTTGCCCAGACCGACGATGCCGGGGACGTTGAGTGTCCCTGACCGCATGCCGCGCTCGTGGCCGCCGCCGTCAATCTGCGCGGCAATCTGCACGCGCGGATTGCGCCGGCGAACATAGAGAGCGCCCACGCCCTTGGGTCCGTAAATTTTGTGTCCGGAGATCGAAGCCACGTCGACATTGTCGGCGATCACGTTGAACGGGACCTTGCCCACAGCCTGCACCGCGTCAGTATGGAAGATGACGCCCTTCTCATGACAGAGCTTGCCAATTTCACGAATCGGCTGCAGCACGCCAATCTCGTTGTTGGCCGCCATGATGGAAACCAGGATGGTCTTCTCATCCATAGCGCGCTTCAGGTCATCCAGATCAATCAGCCCGTCTGCCTTCACCGGCAAATAGGTGACGCGATAGCCGTTCTTCTCGAGCCGCTTGCAGGTGTCCAGAATCGCCTTGTGTTCCGTGACCTGGGTGATGATGTGGTTGCCGCGCTCGCGATACATCTCCGCAATGCCCTTGAGGGCCAGGTTGTCGCTCTCTGTGGCGCCGGAGGTAAAGATGATCTCCTTGGCGGTGGCCCCGATCAGCTTGGCAATTTGCTCGCGCGCGATCTCCACGGCCTGCTCGGCTTCCCAGCCAAAGGAATGGTTGCGGCTGGCCGCATTACCAAACTTGCTGGTGAAGTAGGGCAGCATCGCCTCCAGCACCCGGGGATCGATGGGGCTGGTGGCGTGATTATCCATATAAATCGGCAGCGTGACTCCCGCCGGCACTTCCACTTGGCTGGTTACTGTGCTCATCCTGTTCTCCATCCCTTTATCAATGCGCTGCTCCGCATACCGCGGAGGGAAAAATCGTTACAAAACCAAATCGGCTAAATGGTCAGGGAAACTAATCCATGCTCCGGGTGTTTCCGGGGCACGGGCTGTTCGTGCTCAGTCAGATCCTGAATACTAATGCTCTTGAGCACGCCGGCAATGGTGTCGTTCACCCGCGCCAGTGGCTCCTTGATGGTGCAACTCGGTGTCAGCTCACAGTTCTTAGCGCCCTTGGTGCACGAGGTGATGAAAAACGGCCCGTCGATGGCGAGAATCACTTCATAGGCCGAAATCTGGCGGGCGTCCCTGGCCAGCGCGTAGCCCCCATTCATGCCTGCATGGGAACGCAGCAAGCCCTGCTTGGTAAGCAGTTGCAGAATCTTGGCCAGCAACTGAGCGGGAATCCCGTAGGCGTCGGCCACATCCTTGGCGCTGAGCGCAGGAGTTTCCGGGTGCTCGGCGAGAAACTTGAGCGCCATCAACCCGTAATCGGCCTTCTTGGTCAGCTTGAGCATTGAATATCCGACTTCTTCGGTCCGTATTTAGTATACGACCAATTCTGTCGGGATTTCAAGTCTGGATCGGGATCGTTTCGGCTAAGGCAAAAAAATCTGCGTCAACGCCTAAAGATTCAACAAATATCCGTTTTCAATTATGGAAAAGACCGCTACAATCTGGCGGAAAGAGTAGTTTGTCCAACCCGATTCCGAAGCGATGGCCACCATCTGCAAACACCCCAGGGTACGAATCGTTTCCCGGCACGAAGACACCGAATATGTCGAGTGCCTGGAGTGTGGCGAGGTCTTTGACTCCGACGAGTTCCGCGACATGGAGATTGAAGAGACCGCCGAACCAGAGGAAGCCCAGAACGAACTGTAGACTCGCTCCCAAGCCGCCCGGCTCAACCAGCATCCGTAGGGCCATGTCCATTGCCCGTGTGGGTTCCCGCACGCCGCGCCGCGATCCATGCGTAGTGAAATCCGGACGCGACAGTCAGCACCATCGTGGCGTCAAGCATGATGGTGCGCAGCTCCGTTATCCACGAAGCGGCGCTCAGCTGGTGCAGCAGCACGACGGCCACCGCGGCCACCTGGACCGCTGTATTGGCTTTTCCCAGGAGACTCGGGATGAATTCCCGCCGCCCGACTGCGGCGTAAAGAAGCGCCGCCACTGCCAGGATCCCGACATCTCTGCCGAAGACCAGCACCGTGACGGTGGCTGGAATGAGTCCCATGTGGGTTAGCACCACGAATAGGGTGCTGAGAAGCAACTTGTCGGCCACCGGATCAAGATATTGGCCCAGGTCGGTGCGTTGCTTGAGCACGCGCGCCAACGTGCCATCCAGGGCATCCGTCAACCCAGCCGCCACAAAAAGGGCAAAGCCCAACTTGTATTGGCTCTCAAGGATGGCCGCGACAAGAAACGGAGCCAGGCAAATCCGCAACAGCGTGAGCATGTTCGGCGCACTGCGGAACGGGTTCAGTCGGGATTTTGATTCTTCGGCCATGGCAGCTTCTTGTCGCCTGCGGACGTGACACCCCGCGCGATCAGGGAACAATTTCTGCAATCCGGTGAGACCGGGCGAAACACTACGCCGCAGAAAACGGTCTTTCGTCAGTCAACGATGGTACAACATGCAGCGAGACCGTAACACGCAGCGCGACGCCGACGCCCCGATCTTTCCCTTACGTCTTTATCCTGATAAACTACGAGACGTTGGTTTGCAGGCGCGTAGCTCAGTTGGTTAGAGCGCTTCCTTGACACGGAAGAGGTCGCTGGTTCGAGTCCAGTCGTGCCTACCATAAATCACTTAAAACAAATGGCTTAAAGTAGTGATCTCTTCTTTGAGCCCCCTTCCGAGAGTGCTGAAAGGTGCTGAGATGAAGCGACCTCAGTAAGACCTCGAAATGCCAGGTCGTGAAGGAATAAGAGTATTTTTCTTCTGCCTGAAATGGGTATTGATATGGAGAGTGCTCTATGACACTTGATCGTTCTCTTTTACGCGCCGGGCCTCTGCGTCTCAAGGCGCGCCGGCCAACCGAATGTCCCCGTCCTACACCCATATTTCAGGATCCCGAATCGAGTTAGGATTTTTGTCAGAGGTGCCATCGAGCTACCCGGGGGGCTCAATCCAGTCTTGATACTTTGTGCTACTTCAACAGGTAGGAAAGGGACAAGCAACCCACTATCCGTAAACACGGGGAAAGTGGATGATTGACCAAAATCGACGGTAAAGATTGCCCGCAAGGGATCCCTAAAGGGAGAGAAAGTGCCTGCCCTAGAAGAGGCGTTCGAGTTCCTATGTGGTTTCCGGGAAGCAATCGTTCGGAGCCTGTCGCGAAACGCGCATTGGCATGTTGGCACCAGCTATGCCAAGGACCACTGTTCAGAAAGCCAACTTTTCATCCAGGTGGTTCAAGCGCTGTCGTCGGTGAGCTCATTGGCGATTATGTACTCTTCGCCCCATCTGGGATGAGCGTGAGGAGCATCGTACGCCTAGTTTTTCGCCGGCTCAAGAGACGTCTCATGAACGGCAGTCCTTAAATCACAAGCGCCGTCACATCCGTAAATTGTGAATCCACCACACTCAGACTTCCGAAGCTGCGAAACCGCTTTACGTTCCGCAGTGAGAATGCGCCAGTTCCCGCGACAACGCGGAGTCGAAAACAGTCGAGTCCGTCAACATCATCTGCCCAAATAGCCGCGCGCGCGTCCGGCTTCGTGGTAGATATCTCAACGTTCGTGAACTCAATGTTCCGCGAATGGCGCAAGAAGAATCCGGTAGCCGGCAGCGTTCCGAACATGTCGGCTTCGGGATAGCCAAGCTCGTTCTCCGCCGGCTGCATCGTCGCCCATTCCGCTGAACCACCGCCCAGCTGATTGAGATGCACATCGCTGATTTTTACATCTTCGACGAAAGATTCTGGAATTCCACTGATGATCGACGGATACTCAGCAACAGCGCTCGAACTTGTCACGTTGGAAATCAGAATGCGGCGCATCGTACTCGGTTGGACACCTGTCGGTCCTCTCAACCTTTTGCCCACCCGAAGGAAGATTGGCGAATGCACAACCCCGCGCATGGAAAGATTGGTGATGGCGATGTCTTCAATTGTTGCGCCGTCTACGGTCTCGAGCGCCAGTCCGCGGCAACGGTCGAAGATACAGTTTGAAATTGTGATGTAGCGAAAGCCGCCGTTCGATTCGGTGCCGCACTTGATGCGGCCCACTGCTTTGCGCCGCTGCGAGTAGGTCGCTTCTTTGAATGTGCCGTTCAACATGCTGCCGTACTCGTAGGCGCCCGTCACATAGCAGTTGGATATTGTGATGTTCTCAGTTGAGCGCGGGTAGCCGAGCGCAAATGAGCTCTTAGGACAAATCGCATCGTCCCAAGGCGAATTGACAGCACAGTTTGAAACGCGCACATTCCGGCAGCAATCGATATCGATGCCATCCCGATTGGTGTCTATAGTCAGCCCATCAAGAATCACGTTGTCCACTCCGGTCAGGAGAATGGCAAAATGACCGCCCATGAGAATCGAGATTTCTCGAATCGTGACATTACGGCAATTCTTGAGGGCGATGGCTTTGTTGCCAACTCCTGGGCTTTCAACGCGTGGCAGTTCATCGGCCTCGCCGCGGCTGAGCCCTTTTCCCCAAATCAATCCCGATCCGGTGATGGAAACGTCTTCAAGTCCTTCGCCGAAGATAAGGCTGTTGGCCCAGTGGTTGTGTCCGAAATCCTGATAAGCTTCCCACGGCTGCGGCGATCCGGCAGGGTCGTAGCCGCCCGTCGTCGTGCCTTCGTCTGGAACGCTCGCGGCCAATATTGTCGCTCCATGTTCAAGATAGAGACCGATGTGGCTCTTCAGCCGAATTGTGTAACAGGCGTAAGTGCCCGCGGGAAAATACACTGTACCGCCGCCCTTGCCGGCAGCCTCATCAATTGCGCGATTGATCGCGGGAGTGTCGAGAGTGGCGCCGTCTCCTGTTGCGCCGTATTCGCGTACATTCAACCATCCGGAGTGCCGGCTTCCACCGTCGTGACTAGAGATCGTCTGCGGCGCTGCGCCAGCCTCACTCAACGGCAACAATGTGGCTGTGCCGCCAATCGCGGTTCGAATGAATTCTCTACGAAACAACGGAATCTCCTTGTATGTATCTCGCCTGGATTCGGTATTTCCGGAGAGGCTTGCGCATGAGGGAGTAAGGATCGGAGCTTCTCAATTGACCCGGCTGCAGATTGTGGTGAAACTTGCGCCAGCGTCGGCGTCCTCAACTGACTCCGCATTCATAAGCAGCAAGCTGGCCAGATGTCGCGCGTGCCTCGGCGACAAAACGATCGGGGCTCGACCATCGCTCTTTGGGTTCAAGTCAAGGCGCCGGATAACGATTTCCCTGGCGTCTTCGCTAAGGGATACTTCAAGATTTCCTGCCACCCGTTCCACTGTACCCCTCCCACTGCTCTGAACCATGAAGCCGTGGATTTCACAAACCAGTGTGGTCAAGCAGGCGTCCGTCCCTTTGGAGCGGGCGCCTGCGATTTTTTGCTTCCCGCTTGCTGCTGTTGCTTCGCATGTTCTCGCTCTAGAAGACGAGCTTGAGCGAAAGCTGGGCGATGCGCTCAAGGTTTGCGGCCGCAGCCGTGTTCTGCGGAGTTGAACCGGTGATTTTGCCAAACGAGCCGCCGAGCGTAGTGCCGGGATCGCCAAGATTGGCGTGGTTAAGCAGGTTGAAGTACTCGGCGCGGAATTGCAAATAGGAGTTCTCGCGCACCGGGAACTTGCGCGCGATGCTCGAGTCCCATTCGGCAAAGCCCGGGCCGACAAATGCCCCCTTTTGAACATTGCCGAATGAAGCAAGGCCATTGCCGGCTTTAGGGTTGGCAAAGCTCGCCGGATTGAGAAAAGACTTGCAGTTGACGGGCGATGTACATGCCTCGCCGCCGTAAGCGGCACCCGTCTGCACAGCGCGATCGCGAGATTCGTCCGAGCCGTCGATGTTGCTGCTGCTCGACCAAATGGTTAGTGGATCGCCGCTGCGGTACTGGAAGAGGCCACTTGTCGACCAGCCATTGACGATGTACCGTGCCGCGGCTGGAGCGTCGTTCAAGAACCTGGGAACCGTGTAAACATACGAAATGGCGCTCACATTCCTGTGATCGAAATCCGCCGGTCCGTAGTCCAGGCTCCTGAAGTGCGGAACAGTAATCGGGTAGACATAACCGTTGTTGGCGCCAATGGACGTGGCCGCCTGGTTCCACGGAAGATCATTGAGCGCCTTTGACCATGTGTAGTTAAAGAGGAGCGTCAAGCCGTAGCGCACACGTTGTTCGGCCGAGACTTGCAGTGAGTTGTAGTTCGTATTGCCACCTGTGTTCGCCGCTGTGATGGTATTTGGGTAGCAACTTCCGTTTGCAGCGCAACCCGGCTGATTGTAGATCCTGGTTCCGCTAACGGCAGGATTCAGTTCAAGGTTTGTCCACTCGTGGTTGCTGTGCTCGGCCACATAGGCAATGCGCTCGGAAAGACTGCTGGTCAGTCGCTGTTCCAGAGTGAGGTTCCAGGCATACGTGCGCGGATCTTGAAAGCCGTGCGTTGTGTCGTAAGTCAGCCACTGCTGATTGTCTGATATGGGGGCGGACGGACCTGGAGGTGGCGTTGCGGCCGGGAAAGTTGGATACGGGAAGGGATTGGGGATCCCATAGCTGCCGTACGGGTCGGAGAAGTTGATATTCGTTCCAGCCGCATTATTGTTAAAACTCACGCTGGTAATGAACGGCGCCAGGTTCGAGTAGATATTGAACAGGGTGCTGTTGATGCGGCTGTCGTAGAACATACCGGCGCCTCCGCGCAGGCTGGTCTTGCCATTGCCGAAGACATCCCAGGCAAACCCAAGCCTCGGCATAAAGTGATCGTACTCTGAGGCAACACCGTTCGGATTAAACCCCGGATCGCCCGCAAACAACATTCCGGCGGGTGCATTGGGATACTTCGCAGAGTGAGTGCCGGAGGCCCACAGAGCCGGGAAGAAGCTGCCCATGCGCCCTTGCAATTCGCGCCACGGTACGAATGGCTCGTAGCGCACACCGTAGTTGAGGGTCAGATTGCGGGTCGCCTTCCAACTGTCCTGGACGTAGGCTCCCTGGAACTTGGCTCGAGGATTGAAGAACTGGCCCGACGCCTGCGTAAAGGTATTCAGATACCCGAACAGGAAGTTGGCAATGGCGTCTCCACCTGTGTTGTTGCCATTGAAAGTAAACTGGCCCGGCTGCTCGAATAGGTTATTCACGTCGATCTTGGATACTTCACCGTGATAACCAAAGTCGACATTGTGCTTCCCAAACAGCCAATGCATATCGTCGGTCAGGGTGTAGTTGGCCCGGGAGAAGAAGGCCTGCGGATTGCCGCCGATTGTGAAGAAACCACTGACCAGAATTTGGTTGATCTGGCCAAATGGAGGCTGCGAGATCTTAACGCCCAAAGTGGCCGCATCGACACTGTTTGCAATCGGCCCGCGAGAGTCGCGCTCCAACTGGTAACTGAGAATGAAGTTGTTGACGATGTGACTGCTGAAGGTGTGCGTTTCAGAGATAAGCGAGTTATAGTAGTTGTTCTGCGCGTAATCCTGATACGTAAGTAGATTCGCTGGGTTGAGCACGCCTTGAAGGGAGTAAGCGTCGGAGAAGTAGCGCTCCGTCAGCTTGTCCTTTGACGTTAACTCCTGATCGCCTCTTGCAGTTATCTCCGCTTCGACATAGTTATTCGGTTGCTGAAAGAAAACAGCTCCTCCAGAGGTCAGCGGCTGAACATCAGCAAGGAGATTCTTCGTCACTGGGCTGAGTGCGGCAGCGCTCCACACATTCGAAGAACCAGCGGGGCACGTGATCGTCGCAGTGAGAATTGCCGATGACATCAGCGGATCCTTGACGCAATCGGTAAAGACCAGGTTGTTGGTTCCTGCCGCCGTACCCGAGGCGTTTGCTCCTGCTTGAGCAATGGTGGGCAGAATATCGTTTGCGGTCCCTGCGGCCTGATGAATAATCGACCTTTGGTATCCGAAGAAGAAAAACGACTTATCGGTCCTGTAAAGGTGAGGAATGCTTAACGGGCCGCCCAGCGTGCCGCCAAACTGGTTCCGCTTGAGCGGGTTGACAACCTTGCTGTTGGTTTTGGCGCTATAGCTGTACCAGGGGGCCGCATCCAGATCGCCGTTCCGAATAAACTCGAACAGGTCTCCGTGAAATTGGCTGGTACCGCTCTTGGTGATGATGTTGACCACGCCGCCGGCATTCTGGCCGTACTGCGCGTTGTAGTTACTGGTTTCGATGCTGAATTCCTGTAATGCATCGGGCATGGGGAAAGGCAGGTTGACGTTGGTGTACTCGTCCACATTGTTGCCGCCATCAAGCATGTAGTTGGTTTGTCCGACCAAGGTGCCGTTGGCCGAGATGGAATAGACCACGGGAAATGTCTTCGTGTTCCCCTGGTCGGCCTGAGCGGTGGGCGCTATGGTGATTCCCGCAACCTCCTCGGTTAGAGCCGCCACATTGCGGCCTTCGAGAGGCAAGTCGCTCATTTGCGTCCCGCCGAGCACCTGCGACAGCGTTCCGGTGGTTGTGTCAACCTGCGCTGTATCGGCGGCTACGGTAACAGTTTCGGTTGAGGCGCCGGCCTTGAGAGCGATATTCACTGTCAGGGATGCATCCGCCCGTACCTGAATTCCCTTCTCCGCATAAGTCTCAAATCCCTTGCTTCGGGCCGATAAGTTATAGACCGCCGGCGCGAGAGAAGAAAAGGCGTAAATACCTCCGGAGCTCGACGTCGTATTCAACTCCAGCCCTGTCCCAGCCCGGGTGGCCGTTACAGTTGCTCCGGGAATCACCGCTCCGCTCGAGTCGGTCACCGTGCCGGAGATGCTTCCATAGCCCTGGCCAAACGCTCCCTGCGCAACGCATCCAAGAACGATGCAAATTACCGCAGCCCGCCCTATCATTCTGAAGAAAATACCCATCGACGGCCTCCTAAATCTTGCTTCGATAGACATTCGAACCGATTAAGGTTTCAAATCGAAATTCCTTTCGGCTTCGCATCCCGAATCAGCGCAATTTCTAGTGACCAAGTTCGACACGGGGAAGACAGATACCGTCCCTGACCGTCAGGAATTTGCTAAATCATTTATATTCAATTATCTAAAAGGGCGACTTGGGCTCGATCCTTAGATGGAGAGACACCACTCCGCTTCCGAGCAAGAGGGCGGCTTCGCATGACGAGAAGTTGGATTGCGATCAAGGGGAAGCCGAAAGGGATCGTTAGGGGACTGTTTGCGTCTGCGAATCTATTCCTGCCAGGAAGCAACCACGCGCGGATCTCCCGGAGTTCCGTCCGTCACTGTAGTTTCCAGCACAATCTGCAGGTTTCGGTTGCTGGCAATCGAAATGGTGCCGGCCAGCGTCTTCAACCGGTCTGGATCGGTCACAAATTCTCCAGCGGCCTGTGTGCCGTACGGCTCAAGGCCCGCAATCAGCACAACCATGCGTCCTGTCCCGACATCACGCACCCGGGAGACTAGCGCGTAATCGGGGGTAACCGCGCTACCGAGCGATCCGGCCATGCTATTGGTAGGATTGTTTTTCCATTCCCAAGCCCGCAATCCAGGGTTTCTCGAATCCCGGATGTAGACAGCATGAGTATCCCCATCTACCTGCAGGTTGTACCGCAACCCCCTCATCAGTCGCAAACTCCAGGGATTGTCGAAAGCTCCCACGAGAACCGTCGGCATATCTCTAAGATCTGAGAAGCTGACATCCATCGAGCGACGGATTTCCACCTTCTTCCCCAGCACCTTGATCTCGCCAACCACCATTGCCGTGGTCACGGCGTCGGCGTAGGGAATGTAACGCCGATCCGGTGGACTCGGAATCACCATGGGAGCGCCGTCGGCCGCTGTTCCCGCCTCCGGCACGCCGATTCGCGCTGTGCCAACCGCGATCAACACTGGTCCCGGTCCCTCGACTAGCGGCCCCCAGAATTGCCGCTCCGGATCGTGTCCGCGGGAATAACCCAACCAGGCAATACAGGCGGCAGCGATCACCAGCGCCAGAATCGTCCAGCCCAAGCGGCGCGTATGGCTTGCAGTTCGCTCATGAGAATGCGGTTCGGAGGTCAGACCTGTCTCCTGCGCGGCTTTCGGATCTGAAGGCGACAAGGCGGAATCTCCCTCTTCAGCCGCAATGCCTGCGCCTTCCTCGACTGCCGCTCCCGCTTCTCCGTTCCCAATCTGGCCTGGCAAGGTAAAGTGCGGCCTGTACGAACCCGGAACGAGAGTAATGCGGACCTCCGAGCGGTGCTGTGGGTCGCCATAATAGATCGCCAATCGCTTGCGCAGTTCAAGGGCCGCCGTGCGGACGACATGATCCACATTCGTATCGTAGGACGGCGAGCGGCCGAAAACCTCGACTCCAATAGTCCGCTCCTTGAGCAGGTCATCCTTGCCTTCCAGCGTCTGCTCGACAATGAATCTGAGAAAGGCCGTTGAGCGTTTGCTCGAGGCAAACTGCGGATCGCTCGTCAGACGTTCAACCTGGGAACGGATCTTGTTAGCGGAAATCTCGTTCACTGTCTCCAAAGTCGTCGCGCCTTCCCACATAGGAATCTTACTTCTCCCCAAGCCGACATTACCGCGAAAAAGAATTCGCAGACGTTCTGTCGCTGAACTTCGCGCTTTTTAATGAACCTGACTTCCTCAATGCTTCTGGCAACGTGTGGGTCGCGGAAGTCTGCGCGCGGTTTGTCGCAAAATGATTGGCGCCACCGGTCCTGTCTATACTCCGATGAATGCTCAGTTTCCCGGTCTGCACCCTTGAGCGGGGCCGCGGTGCGTTCGGCGTCACCAAGAGCCTGGCAATCAGCGCCGACAGAAGGATGATGAAGATGCAGGCGCTTTGAATGCAATATACCTTTGGACATCCCAAATGAGACGTGGTATGTTCTTTGCAATGGCCAAAGGAGCGATTTTGAGCGGCGATCGATCTGAAGTTCTGCAAGGCACGCTGGACATGATGATCCTCAAGACCCTTCACGCGCTGGGTCCGTTGCATGGATTCGGAATTGCACGCCGCATCGAGCAGGTGAGCGAAGACGTTCTCAAGCTGAATGAGGGCACCGTATATACATCTCTGCTGAGATTGCAACAACAGGGATGGATCGAATCGAAATGGGGAACATCGGAGAACAATCGCAAGGCCAGGTTCTACTCGATCACCAGGCGCGGACGAACACAACTTGCGGTCGAAACGGAAAACTGGGAGCGGATCTCTGAGGTGATTGGTCGCGTTTTGCGATTGGAGGCGGAGAAATAGCGATGATTCCATGGATTTTTCGACTTGTGGCCAGAGTCCGCGGCCTTTTCGGACAGAAGCAGGCTGACTCCGAATTTGACCTGGAGACGCAGACGCATCTTCAACTGTTGACGGAGCAATTCATTCGTCAGGGTATGGATCCGAAAGATGCCTATTCAGCGGCTCGGCGTCAGTTCGGCAACACGACACTGCTGCGTCAGCGCCATCGCGAATCGCGCACGCTCCTGTTTTTCCCAAACCTCTTCATGGATCTCCGCTACGGCCTCCGCATGTTATGGAAGAGCCCCGCATTCACGGTGATCGCGGCGCTGACGCTGGCCCTGGGAATTGGCGCGACGGCTGCAGTCTTCAGCTTGATTCAGGGCGTGCTGCTCACCCCCCCGCCCTATCAGAAACCCCAACAACTCATGCTGATTCAAACCGTGCGCACAGACGGGCAAAAGATGGACAGCCCGCGAGGCTGGGCAGCGCAGCAGTGGATGGAATGGAACGAAAGGCTGGAATCGTTTCAGGGAGTCGCAGGGTATGACTGGACCTTCAATTTCCTGATTCGCAATGATGGTAGCCAGTCCATGCAGGGCATGGAAGTAAGCAAAGACTATCTTCGGCTTATGGGTCTGAAGACGGCGCTCGGGCGCGGCTTCGACGACTCGGACTTCGGGCAAGGGCACGTGAAGTCGATCTTGATCGGTTACGAGTTCTGGCAGCGTGCGTTTGGCGGCGATCCGCAGATAATCGGGAAGACGGTGCGGATCAGCCGCTGGGAGTCGTCACCGGTTGTGATCGGGGTGATGGAACCGGGAGTGCGATTCCTGCCGTCGCCGGGAGCGGCGAAGGAACCGAATTACGACGTCAACGCCACGGTGGATCTGTGGGTGCCGGCCGATCCGAACCCGAAGTATCTGAAGGAGCCCTATTGGAACGTGGTCGGCCGGCTGCGACATGGAGTGACTCCGCAGCGCGGCCTGCAGGAACTGGCCGCAATCACCGCCAGAGAGGGCAGCGCAGAAAAGCAGTTTGAGGGGTTCTCGCCGCAACTGGAGCCACTAACGGATGAAATGAATCGGGATGGCAGACGAATTTTATGGCCGCTGTTGGGTGCCTCGTCGCTGGTGCTGCTGATTGCCTGCGGCAACGCTGCAGCTTTGCTGCTTGTTCGCGGATTGCAACGACAACAGGAATATGCAGTGCGGATCGCAATGGGCATGGGCCGCGTCGGCCTTCTTCGACAGGTTTTGACGGAGAGCCTGCTTCTGGCGATGCTCGGCGGGACGTCAGGAATCGGGCTAGCCATTTTCGCCGTGAAGCTATTCAAAGTGATCGCCCAACATGCCGTTCCGCGCCTGGATGGAGTAACAGCAGGCTGGGCAATTTTGGGGTGGGGACTTGGGTTGGCCGTGCTAGCCGCGTTTTTCGCGGGAGCAATTCCGGCGCTGCGCGCCTTTCGGTTGAACCCGATGGAGGTGCTGAAGGATGCAGGGCCGAAGGGAACGGCGGGAATCGGAGAGAGGCGCCTGCTGCGTGGCGTTGCGATGCTGCAAACCTCTTTGACGTTGGCGTTGCTAGTAGGCGCGGGCCTGTTGATTCGGACCATGATAAAAATCGCGGAGGTGCCGTCAGGATATAACACAGGCCGAATTCTGACGATGAGCGTGACGGAAGTGCAAAGCCGGTCGAACTGGGGTCCCTTTCACCGGCAGGCATTGGAGCGCGTTGCAGCAATTCCGGGCGTCCAGTACGCTGCCTTCGCCTGGGGTGTTCCGCTTACGGGAAACAATTGGCCCGCGACGATGGACATTGAGGGTCAGCCGCCAGCGGCCAAAGAGAGCGACAAAATAGCTCTGCCGCTGCGCGCGGTGACACCTGATTATTTCAAGTTGATGGGATTGGCGCTCCTCGATGGGCGGGAATTTCGATCGACCGACGATGATAAAGCGCCAGATGTGGCCATTGTGAACCAGGCATTTACGCAGCGCTTTTTTACCAATAGAAACTCAGTTGGGCGGAAATTCTGGCTGAACGGGCGAGATAAACCGGGCGTCGAGATCGTCGGCGAGATCGCGAATGGGCGGACTGACGATCTGACCCATGCACCATCGCCGGAGATTTATCTGCCGCTTTGGCAGGCACAGGCGTTCTCAAAGCATCTGGTCGTTCGAACAACAGCTGATCCGCGCGCGGTGGTTGTTGCGGTCGAGCGCGAACTGCGGGCCGTGGATCCAACAGCGGCCATCGAGAACGTGAAAACGCTGGAGCAGATTCGCGACGAATCACTGGCCTCGCGGACTTTCGCCACGCACCTGCTGACGGGGTTTTCGGTGCTGGGAAGCGTGCTGACGCTGGTAGGAATCTACGGCGTCATTTCGCTGTCCGTAGCCTCACGGCGCCGAGAGTTAGCCATCCGCAGTGCGGTGGGCGCGCAGCGAAAAGACATTCGCAAGCTGATCTTCGGTGAAGGGTTCCGGCTAATCGCTGGAGGCGTGCTCGGGGGTATAACGCTGGCTGTCGTTCTGTCGCAAGTGTTGAGGTCCTTCCTATTCGAAGTGCAGCCCAGCGATCCCGCGACATTCATCGTCGTGGGAACGTTGTTCATAGGAGTTGGGCTTCTGGCGTGCTGGCCACCGGCGCGGCGCGCCGGGAGGGTCGATCCTCTGGAGGCGTTACGCTACGAATAAATCGTGGTAGTCCCGACAACGAAGCCGAACGCATACAACGCCGAATCACGGACAAAACACGAAATTGATTTCACTTGACGCTCATTAAACTATGCAAGTCGATCAGCGTTCTCGGCTAGTGGCCGTAAAACCGCTTTGACGGAGCCGAGAAGTTGATGGCCTTGGGCCGATACCCCGAAGTTGCTCTCGCCGACGCCCGCGTGCGCTGGGACGCAGCCCGGAAAAGACTGGCCAACGGCATCGACCCGATGGCCGAACGGATGGCCGAAAAGACAGCCGTGAAGGTCGCAACGGAGCACACCTTCAAGAAGATCGCCGGCCTGCGGTGGGAACCCTGGGGGGTAATCCGGAAACAGCCCAACCATCGCCCTTGCCCAACCCGCCCCAGAACGATACGCTAACACCATGTATGAAGATTTCCACGTAGCCGACCGCTGGACCGGCGAAGACCTCCACTGCCGCTGGAAGGGAACGATCGTCGCCATCGCCACGCGCCACGCCGACGCCGTCGACATCCGCTTCGACGTCAACGGCCGCCCCATGTGGATCGCCCTGCCCTGCACCGCCTGGGTTGAGCAGAAAAAGCGCACCGGCAAAGTCATCACCGACCAGCTAGCCGCCCAGATCGGTGGCCGCTATCTCCGCCAGCTCATCGAAGAAGGCTACGACTCCCAGCGCGAAATCTACACCATGACCATCCCTGAAGTTCTGGATCATTTAGACGCCGTAGTAGCCGAAGCCAAGGAAATAGGCGCCATGCCGACCCTCCCCGTAATCGCCTAGCATGCAAATTGAGGTCCGCGGAGGCCCTAGACCGCTAGGGGTAGAGGAATTCGGCTGCTATCTCGCCAATGGCGAGTTAGCGTTTAGCTATGAGAATTATCCCGAAGCTCGCTCGCCGAGTTGGCTTGGAGCTCCTGGAGGCAGCCTACTGCGCGAGGCGCGTTCCTCAAAGAATCCAGAACACCCCAAAGAGGAAATCTTCAGCATGAAGTCGAGCGCCGCCGAGGTATCGGCGTTCTATGAGGGCTGCGCCGATCATGGCGGCCTCACCCGGATGGAGAATCCCGTAGTCGACCATGCACTGAAGATGACTGAATTGTCTCGGGTCGGTCCGGGCTTCTATGCGGAGAACGATAATTATCAGATCGGCATTGAGATCTACCAGCATAAGGACTCAGCGTTTTGGAGAGTCAAGCATGGTGCAAAACTCCCTGCTTCGTTCCGCAGCAAGAAAGAACCGAAGTATCTGATTCTTGTGGACGAGAGTGAGGGGCGACTGACTTTGCGCAATCCGGACACTGGAGATGAGTGTTGGGCTCCGTCGTCGGCGTTGAGCGAAGGCGAACCCAGGCATTTTAGGCATCCGAAACAGAATCCACCAAAAGAAGAAACAATCCTCTGGTCCCTGCTTCCACCCTGGATCCAGTTAAAACTTGAACCCGGAACCCAAGGAACAGCGTGCGCCACATTTTTGGGTGGAACTGCGGCTGGAATATCAGCGATGAAGTTTGATGGAGATCCTCGCGAAATGTTTGAAGCCTGCCTGGACAGCCTCGACGCTCATGGGTTCGACCGGACAAGCATTGATCGACCGAATCACAGCTACTACCTCAGACCCATGACAGGTGGAAGACAAGTGGAAGCTCGCATCCAGGCTGATACAGGAGATTCGGGTGGCTTTACGGTGGTGAGTACTCTTGATACTCCGTCGCTTTACGTCTACTACTCGACCCAGAGGACATTCTCGGAAGTATTTCCCATCTGAGCCGGCCACCAATCTCATTCCGCCTGTAAGCTATTCGTGCCTCAACGCCTCCATCGGCTGCACCCCCGCCGCCCTTCTCGCCGGAATCCAGCTGGCCGCCACGGCAACCGCCTGCAGAATCACCACGCCCCCAACCATCGTCAGCGGATCCCACGGCTCAATCCCATACAACATCGACTTCACCAGCCGCGTTAGCAGCAGCGCTGCCGCCACGCCTAGAACCACCCCCGCAATCGCCAGCCCCGTACTCTCCCTCAGAATCATGCCGCGCACCTGCCTCGGCTGCGCCCCCAGCGCCAGCCGAATCCCAATCTCATTGGTCCGATTAGCCACTTGATATGCCATCACCCCGTAAATCCCCACGCAGGCCAGCGCCAGAGCCAGCAAGCCAAACCCCGTCGTCAGCGCGGCAAACATCCGCTCCATCTGCATCGTCGCGTCAATCTGCTCCCGTTGCGTCCGCAAATCAATCAACGGCAGATCGCGATCAACCCCCTGCGCCACCCGCCGCAACGCCGGTACCAGCGCCGCAGGTTCCAACTGTGTGCGAATCGCATACGTCATCCCGCCCGCCTGCGCCTGCTGCCTATAGAGCATGAAGAACTGCGGCGGCGCGTCATCCCGCAAATTCATGTAACGCGTATCGGCGCAGATCCCCACAATCCGCACCAACCCATCCGTCGCATCTCCCGTCCTGAACATCTTCCCAATCGGATTTGCATTCGGGAACCGCTTCCGCGCCAGGCTCTCGTTAATCACCGCCACCTTCGCTGACGTGGCCGTGTCCTCCGCACCAAACGCGCGCCCCGCAATCATCGGTATACCCATCGTCGAGAAGAAGCTGTTTCCCACCACGTTGAACATT
Organism: Occallatibacter sp.; assembly: GCA_049514915.1. GTDB lineage: Bacteria > Acidobacteriota > Terriglobia > Terriglobales > Acidobacteriaceae > Telmatobacter. The sequence goes on from JBEKUP010000003.1 coordinate 168,646, forward strand.
TCGGCCTGGTCTTTGTGCTGATCCTGCGCTTCACCCTCCGGCAGAAACAGGTCGTTCGACATCGAATCCGCAATGTAAGCCGTCGACGCCGCTGTCACCGCCTGCACCCCGGGCACTCCCGCAAAACCCTCCTCCAGCCGCGCATGCAACTGCACGGCTTTGCCGTCCGCGTAGCGCTTCGCCGGCGGATCCACCTCGAGCAGCAGCAGGTGTTCGGTCTTGAATCCTGCATCCACAGTATTCAGTGCAAACAGCGTCCGCAGAAACAGCCCAGCTCCCACCACCAGCAGGGTCGACAGCGCAATTTGAAACGCCACAATCGCCTTGCCGCCAAACCCCTTGCGCCTGCGCGAAACCGTCTGTGCGCTTTCTTTCAGACTGCTGCTCACTTCCGCCCGCGCCGCCAGCCACGCCGGAGCCAGCCCGAACAGCAACCCTGTCAAAGTCGTCATTCCCGCCGCAAACCCAAACACTTCCCAATCGAAATGCGCATCGAACGCATTCGTCTGCCAGCGGTTCGTCATCAGGCTGGGAATCGCGTTGCGCCCCGCGTACCCAAGCAGCAATCCACCTAATCCGCCAATCCCTGCCAGCAGCAAACTCTCCGTCAGAAGCTGACGCAGAATGCGTCCTCGCCCCGCGCCCATCGCCAGCCTTACGCTCATCTCGCGTTGCCGCTGCGCCCCGCGCGCCAGCAGCAGATTTGCAATATTCGCGCACGCCAGCAGCAGCACAAAGCCCGTCAGCGCCATCAGCACATACGCCGGCTTCCTGAACATCCCGTCGGCCAAACGCAACCCTCGGCTGCCGTCCACCAAAACCAGATGCGGCATGGTTTCACCCGGCTTCACCTGCATCGTGCCGCGAGTTGCCGCCTCCAGTTGCGCCGCCAGAACCGCTTCTGCTTGCGAATCCGTCACACCCGGTTTCACGCGCCCCATCACGTTCACCCACCACAGAGTTGGATCCTCCAATAACGACGTCGTCCCTTTCGGATCGATCACCTGAATCATGGTCAGCGGCACAAACACGTCCGGCGAGGCCTGAACTCCCTTTGCCCCCGTAAATCCCCGCGGGTTGACGCCCACAATCGTAAACGGCGTTTGATTCACCGTGATCGTCTGGCCCAACACCGAAGGCGATCGTCCGTACGCTCGCTCCCACAGCCCCTCGCTGATCACCGCGACCTGTCCCTCGCCGTTCACCATCTCGTCCGAAGCCTGTATCGCCCGCCCCAATTGTGGTCTCACGCCAAGCTGCGAATAGTAATTCCCCGACACCATCTCTGTTTGAACTCGTTGCGCCTCTCCGCGAATCGTCGCATTCATCCCGTCCCACTTGAACGCGAACAGATCCTCCAGCGACCTGTTGTGCGCGCGCAGTTCCTGGTAAACCGGATAGGAGAAGATAGGCCCCATCATTCCCCCGCCATCAGGCGATGGGCCAAAGTCTCCCCACATATCGTGCACCGCCATACTCCCTTCACCGTGCCATTTCAGCGCGCGCAGTTGCTCCGGATGCGACACACTCAGCCGGTCATAAAGCACGCTTTTCGCAATCGAAAAAATCGCCGTATTCGCCCCAATTGCCAGTGCCAGGCTCGCCGCCGCAATCCCTGTAAACCCTGGGCTCTTGCGCAGAATCCTCACCCCATACCGCAAATCCGCCCGCAGCTCATCCAGCCATTTCAATCCCAAAGAAGCCCGCATCCCTTCCTTCGCCATCGTCACACCTCCCAGCGCAATCCGCGCCCGCCGCCGAGCTTCCACCGGCCCATAACCCGCTCTCACCAAATCCGCAGTCAGGAACTCCAGATGCGAAGCCAGCTCCGACTCCATCTCAGCCTCCAGCCGCGTGCGCCCAACCACCGCCCTAACCCACGACCGCGGCTGACCAACAACGCGCGCAACAAACGAACGCAACCACATAGCCCCTCCAGCGCAGTCCCTCGTGCCTTGCTTCTGTTCCCTGTTCCCTGTCCTACTCGTGTCTCAACGCTTCCATTGGCTGCACCCCCGCCGCCCTTCGCGCCGGAATCCAGCTAGCCGCCAGCGCAACCGCCAGCAGGATCAAAACCCCGCCAATCATCGTCGCGGGATCCCACGTCTCAACCCCGTACAGCATCGACTTCACCAGCTGCGTCAATCCCAGCGCTGCGCACACACCCACAACAATGCCCGCACCCGCCAGCCATGCGCTCTCGCCCAGGATCATTCCCCGCACTTGGCGCCTGTCCGCGCCCAAAGCCATGCGAATTCCAATCTCATTCCTGCGACTGGCCACCGAATACGCCATCACCCCGTAGATCCCCACGCACGCCAGCGCCAGCGCCAGCAGCCCGAATCCCGAAGTCAACGTCACAAACAGCCTCTCCGGCTGCAAGACCGATTCAATCTGCTGATCCTGCGTCCTCACCCTCACCAGTCCAATGTCCGGATCAACCTGCCGCACCACGCCTCGAAGTGCCGATACTACGGATTCCGGCTTCACGCTCGTCCGAATCTCAAAGATCATGCCACCAACGATCGACTGCTGAACATACGGCAGAAAGAATTGTGGAGGTGGCTCCTCGCGAAGATTCATGTAACGCGTATCGCCGCAGACGCCGACAATCTCTATCGAATTCGGCACCAGCACATTTCCCCCGGCCCCATCCGAATCGTGCGGATCGGTCACGAATCGTTTTCCGATCGGATTCTGACCCGGAAACCGGCTCCTCGCCAGGCTCTCGTTGATGACCCCCACCCTGGGAGAAACTGCCGTCTCCTGATCCCCAAATCCCCTGCCTGCCAGTATCGGGATCTGCAGAGTCTTGAAGAAATGGTTGCCAACGACGTTGTAAGCCTCTTCCTGCGAATCACCAGGATCGTAGGTCTCTCCCGCAGGAAGAAAGTCCGTTGAAGATCGATCTTCAGCAATATAGGCATCTTGTGCAGGTGCCACCGAAATCACTCCCGGTACTCCGGAAAAGGCTTGCTCAATACGCTGATGGAGAGCAACATCCTTACCCGCCGGATACCTGCCCGGCGGAGGATCAACTTCCGCAAGAAGCAGGTGGTCCGGCTGAAAGCCAAGGTTTACTGAACTCAATCCGGCCAGCGTACGCAGAAATAATCCCGCCCCAATCACCAGCAATGTTGATAGAGCAATCTGAAACCCCACCATTGCCTTGCCGCTCAAACCCTTGCGCCTGCGCGCCGTGGTCTGCCTGGTTTCCTTCAAGCCCTGGGTCGCTTCCCCGCGCGCCGCTGCCAGCGCGGGCGCAATTCCGAACAGCAGCCCTGTCGCCATCGTGATCCCGGCAGTAAAAGCAAACACAGACCAGTCGAAATGAATCTGAAACCCCGTGCCCTCCCATGGATTTTCCAGCATCTTCGGAATCGCGCTCCGCCCAAGAAATCCGGCGAACAACCCGCCTGCTCCGCCCAGCGATGCAAGCATCAGGCTTTCCACCAGCATCTGCCGCAGCACACGCACGCGCCCCGCCCCAAGCGCCAGCCTCACCCCCATCTCCCGGGTGCGCTGCGTCCCGCGCGCCAGCATCAGGTTTGCTAGGTTCGCGCAAGCCAGCAGCAGAACAAATCCAACCAGCACGCTCAATACCGCCATCGGCCTTGCAAATTCCTTCTGCTGCTGAAACAACCCGCGGCTGCCGTCACGCAAGTCCATGTGCGGCAGGTCTTCGCTCGCACGCACGGGCATGGTGCCCTTCACAATTGCAGCCAGCTCGCCATCAAGCTCCGCCTGTGCCGCCGCATCGGTCACGCCGGGCTTTGCGCGCCCCATCACGTTTACCCACCAATGCTGCGAGTCCACAAACAGCGATCCACCGGGCCGTGGAAGCAGCAACGGCTGGGTTGACAGCGGCACAAAGAAATCCACCGAAAGCTGCACATCCTTGGCCCCTGTAAATCCCTTCGCGCTGACTCCTACAATCGTGAAAACTATGTCATTCAGCTTCACCGTCTGCCCAACCACCGCCGGGGACCGGTTGTATGCGTGGGTCCACAACCCGTCGCTGATCACCGCAACAGTACCCTGGCCCGGTGCCGCATCATCTGCCGGACCAATCGTGCGGCCAAGTTGGGTTTGAACGTCGAGCGCGCCAAAGTAATTCCCGGAAACCATCTCCGTGCGTACCCGTTGCACATCCTCGCCGATCGTCGCAATCATGCCCATTCTTTTAAATGCGAACAGATCATCCACAACATGATTCTGGTTTTTCAATTGTTCGTACACGGGATAAGCAAACACCGTGCTGGTCACTCTTCCGCCCGGCAGCGGATCCCAATCGCCCCACACGTGATGCACCGCCACGTGCTTTTCCGTTCCCGTCCACGACAACAATCGCAAGTCCGCCGCATGCGGTACATCCAGGCGCTCATACAACAACTGTTTGGCTACCGAGAAGATGGTGGTATTCGCCCCAATCGCTAGCGCCAAAGACGCCGCGGCAGTCACTGTGAAACCAGGGCTCTTTCGCAGCATCCGCGCCCCATAACGCACATCGGCCCGCAACTCATCCCACCACCGCAACCCCAGCGAAGCCCGCATCTCTTCCTTCGTCACCGTCACTCCTCCCAGCGCAATCCGCGCCCGCCGCCGAGCTTCTTCCGGCGCATACCCCGCCCGCATCAAATCAGCCGTCAGATAGTCCAGGTGCGCAGCCAACTCGGCGTCCATCTCCGCCTCTAGCCGGTCTCGCCGGGCCACCGCCAGCACCCACGACCGCGGCTGACCAAGAATGAGAGCTAGTAAAGAGCGCAACCGCATATGTTCCTCCGGGCTTTACTGACCACTGATCACCGACAACTGGCCACTGCTCTTACGTCGCTCTCAACACCGTCCCAATAATCCCCGCCATCCGGTCCCACTTGTCCGTCTCCTCCACCAACCGTTCCTGTCCCACCGCCGTCAGGCTGTAGTACTTCGCCTTCCGATTGTTTTCGCTCTCCCCCCACTCGCTCGTGATCGCACCCTGGTGCTCCAGCCGGTAAAGCGCCGGGTACAACGACCCCTGCTGAATCACCAACTCCTCGCCAGAAATCTGCTGAATCCGCAACAGCACTCCATACCCATGCAGCGGTCCCAGCGAAACCGCCTTCAGAATCATCAGGTCCAGCGTCCCCTGCAGCAAATCAATCGCTTTTTCCTGCTTTTCCCGTGCCATACATCTGCTCCCATCTCTTTCCTAGCCGTTCTAGGAAAGAAAATACCCTCACTCTCCTAGATTGTCAAGGAGAGTCCGCTGAAGTTTATTTGGGGTGATCGCTCCAGATTGCGATGGCTTCCGCCCAAAGTCCAACGCCCGTCCGCATCCGCGCATCCAACCTGACGAAGTAGTCCCAGGCAATTGAAGGAAGGAAGACACATGGCTAAAGAGAACACCGCCGCCGCGCAGACCGGCGTCGCGGAACTGATCGATGCACTCAACGAAGACCTTTCCCGCGAATACCAGGCCATCATCGCCTACACCGTCTACAGCAGCGTTCTCTCAGGCGCCCAATGGATGAACATCGCCGCTGAACTCAAGCTCCACGCCGCGGAGGAACTGCAGCACGCCCTCATCCTCGCGGACCAGATCGACTACCTCGGCGGTACACCCACCGCCACGCCCAAGCCGGTAAAGCTGTCAAAGAAGGCCGAAGATATGCTGCGCTTCGACCTCGACAACGAAACAGAAACCATCAGGAACTATCGCCAGCGCGTGAAGCAAGCCGAAGCCCTCGGCCACTACGCCCTCTCCGAGCAACTCCGCACAATCATCGCCCAGGAGCAGAATCACCAACACGACCTCGCCACGGCCCTCGGCATCGACGTCCCCAAAGTCCTCGACAGCGGCGCATAACCAACCCGCCCCCCTGCCCCATGTCCTATTGGGACATGGGGCACGCCAACTCATTCCCGCCAGACCCTCTCCCAACTCCACATCGCACTCGTCACCTTCCCAGCCAACGGAAACCCAAGCTGATGCGCCAGCATGCAAACCTGCCCGCGATGGTGAGCCTCGTGCGCAACCATGTAGGCCAGCATCTCCGGCCCCACCGGCCAAGGCTGCGCCAATCCATCGCGCAGAAACTCCGTCACGCGCTCGCCATCGCCCAACGCCTCCACCAGCATCTCCACGCAGCGCAACCCGCTCTCCGCCAATCCCGCCCGAGCCTCGTCCGGCGTGCACCGCGCCCGGTTCAGTAGCGCCGGAACCTTCAGGTGCGGCGCTGTCAGCCGCACCCACTTGCAGCGCACGTTATGCATGTGCGTAAAAATCGCCGCAACCGTCCGTACCCCACCCACCGGTTTCGCCTTCCACACCGCCGGGTCCAGTTCCTCGATTAGAAGCTGGTTCATCCGCTCGTTGGCCGCAAAGATCCTCGCCCCAGCAGCCCCCAACTCCCCTTCAGCCTTTTTCATGCGCGCCGTCATACCCGCTCCACGCGAACATCATACGTCCAGCCCGTTGCCGATTCACCCGCCGAGGAATACGCTGGAGCCCATGATTGCACTGCGCCTCTTCATGTCTCTCGCGCTTTTCAGCTCAGTGGCCTTCGCTCAGGCCTCGGCTCCGGTATTCGAAGTTGCATCGGTCAGGCCAAGCCAACACCAGGTCGGCCCCGACTATAACAATCAGTTGACTTATTCGACCGCCGGATTCACAGCCAGAAACATCACTCTGCAACGCCTGTCGGCAGAGGCATATCAACTGCAACTCAAGCAGGTAACAGGTCCACCCTGGATTGATCAGAACGAATACGACATCGAAGCAAGAGCAGCATCGCCTGCCACCAGGGAACAGATGGCCATCATGCTCCGCAGCCTCGTTGCCACACGCTTCAATCTCAAGCAGCACAACGAGACCCGCGAGATGCGCGTGTATGAACTGGTCACCGATAAATCAGGTCCCAAAATCCACCCGATAGATAGCAGCGAAACCGCCACGCCCGCAGCCGGATTTCACTTCCGCGGAGATCTACGCCAGCTCGCCGATCTTCTCGCCATCCAGCTATCCATACCCGCGTCAAACAATCCCGCCGAGCCAGCTCGCGCCAGCACCTCTCCCATTCCAGTCATCGACAAGACAGGACTCGCCGGCACCTTCGACTTCAGCGTGGACATCCACCCCGAGCTCGGCACGGATATGTTCGCCACATGGCAAAGGGCTCTTCAAGATCAGCTCGGCCTCAAAATCGAAAGCCGCAAAGAGGGCCTGCCCGTGATGGTCATCGACGAAACTTCCAGAATTCCGACCGAAAACTAACCACACCAGCCAGGCTTGGGAGTCGACAAGCTCCATCTCACAACCTTCCCCAAAACTGCTAGCTTAAAACCAGCATGACTTCCCCCACCGCATCCGTCCTCGGCGAAATCGGCCTGCCCATCCCCATCGCTACCCTCGCCGCCCAAACCTGGGACACCATCGTCGTCGGCGCCGGCCACAACGGCCTCGCCTGCGCCGCCTATCTCGCCCGCGCCGGGCAACGCGTCCTCGTCATTGAGAGCCGCACCCGCGTCGGTGGCGCATGCACCATCGAGGAGCCATTCCCCGGCGTCCGCATGTCCCCCTGCGCCTACCTCGCCGGCCTGCTCCACCCTCTCGTCGTTGAAGAACTCGATCTGCCCCGCCGCGGCTTCACCTGGACCCCTGCCGTCAACGGCCTCTTCGTCCCCTTCCTTGATGGCAGCAGCATTCAGCTCTGGGACGACGACGAGCGCTGCGCCGCCGAAGTCCGCGCCCTCGCTCCCGGCGACGTGGAAGGCTTTCGCGAAATGTCCGACGTCATCCGCCGCCTCCGCGACGCCCTCCGCCCAGCACCAAACCCCAACGCAACCGGCGCAGCCGCCTGGGCCAATGACCTATGGCTCGGCGAACCACCCACTCGCGAGCAAATTGAAGACGGCCTCGCCAACGATCCCGAAGCCCGCTCCGTTCTCTTCGATTGGTCCATGGCCGAATTCGTCGAGCGCTACATCGAAGACGAGCGCCTGCAAATCGCCTATCTCGGCCAGGGTGTCATCGGCACCAACGCCAGCCCCTTCGACCCCGGCACCGCCTCCATCCGCTTCCATCATTCTTCCGGTCGATTAGGCGGAATCCCCGGCATGTGGGGATATGTCCGCGGCGGCATGGGCATGGTCTCCTTCTACTTTTGCGATGCCGCCCGCGAAGCCGGCGCAACCGTCATCTCCGGCGTCCCCGTCGCCCAAATCATCCCTGGCGAAGCGGTCCTCCTGGAATCCGGCGAACGCATCTCCGCCCGCACCATCGTCTCCAACGCCGACCCCGTCCAAACCCTCCGCCTCCTCGGCCCCCACGCCGACCCCGCATGGAGCACCCGCGTCCAAACCATCCCCATCGAAGGCTGCACCGTAAAACTCAACGTCCTGCTCAGTGAGTTACCTAACTTCACCGCCCGTCCGGGAACGAACGAACCCCACCACTACGGCCAGATCAACGCCCCTCTAACTAAGCATGAATGGCATTCCGCCTTCGCCGCCGCCCGCCGTGGCGAGTTACCCCAGCACTTATGGTGCGAGTTATATTTCCAAAGCGCGCACGATAACTCCGTAGCTCCCCCCGGCCAGCACACCATGTCCGTCTTCGCCCAATACGTCCCCTACAAATTCGCAAGCGGCACATGGGACACCCGCCGAACCGAAGTCCGCAACCTGGCCCTCAATTCCATAGCCCGCTTCTGCAGCAACATTCCCGCCGCCGTCATCGACGCCCAGGTCCTCGGACCACCAGACATCGAGCAGAAAGTCGGCCTCACCGGCGGCCACATCTTTCAGGGCGAATGCCTCCCGCCGCAGATGTGGTCCAATCGTCTCGCCGCCCGCACCCCCATGCAAGGCCTTTATCTTTGCGGAGCCTGCACCCACCCCGGCGGCAGCGTAATCGGCATCAACGGCCGCAACGCCGCCATGGCCATCCTCAAAGACAATTCGCAAATAGAATCGATGTTTTCGAAGTAGACGGTGGCAATCGTGAATCAGAAGCGAAAAAGAAACGCATGGATTTGCCTAGGAATTGGACTTTTGGTCTTGTTGTCGCTACCTCTCTTGGATCAACAGCTAAGCGGGCCGGTGATTCGACGCTTCGGAGACTCAATGGACTGGCGCAGCCGTTGGCTCATGGGGATACGCGGCATCGATTGCGGAGAGGTTGGGGTCAATGGCGATCCAGCCGAGGCGACTACGTGCGCTTTGCATGCCCAGAGGGAAGGCGAGCCCTTCCGAGTTCGCTACGATATTCAGGGGATCGACTCTGCGGTTGCAGGTGGGATCGTAAGAACGCCTTCCGGAGACCTCTTTGCGATTAGCTTTGATGGCAACCCGCACGGAGCCGGATACACTTCGCTGCTCGCACAGCGCTCCGTTCAATCCGTATGCCCCAAACCTTATCGCTTATGGGTCAACCCAAAAGGCCGAGTCAATTGTTTTCAACAAACGCTCTCGTATCCCCAGAGCCTGATGTCCCCAAACCTGGAGCCTTACTAGGCGACCAGCGGACAACTTCGCCCTGATTTCGATCTTTTCCGCCGACCGTCTCGCCCCCTCCTACAAAACCTAATGCACTGAAACCTTCCTCTGGCGGCGCAATCAGCTCCGAGCATCCGCGGCGTGAAGTGGTATGCTGCGCTGTAAGTGTCCACCACCCCATCCCTAAAGCGCGGCCTCCGCTTTCGCGACCTGGTCCTCCTCTACGTCGCCATCGTCCTCAGCATCCGCTGGACCGCCGCTGCTGCCACCGCCGGACCCAGCATCCTCATCGTCTGGGTCGCAGCGCTCATTTGCTTTTTCATCCCCCTCGCCGCCAGTGTCATGGAACTCTCCTCGCGGCTTCCTCAAGAAGGCGGCATCTACATCTGGACCCGCGAAGCTTTCGGCGATTTCTCCGGCTTCATCTGTGCCTGGACATACTGGATGAGCAACCTCCCCTTCTTCGCCGCCATCCTCTATTTCGGCGCGGCTTCCACGCTCTTCGCCTTCGGCCCCCGCGCCCAATCCCTCGCCTCCAACCCGCTCTATTACGTCTCGTTCGCCATCATCGCCCTCGGCCTCATCACCCTGCTCAACATCTTCGGCATCGATTCCGGCAAGTGGCTCAACAACATCGGCGCACTCGGCATCCTGTTCCCGCTCACCGTCCTCTTCGCACTCGCCCTCACTTCCTGGTACCGCTTCGGCATCGTCCTCCACGTCACCGCAGCCAGCCTCGTCCCACACTGGTCGCTCGACAACGCTGTCTTCTGGTCCAGCGTCTTCTTCGCCTTCAGCGCCATTGAGTGCGCGTCCGCCATGGGAGACGAAATCCAGAATCCTCGACGCACCATCCCCTGGGCCCTCCTAGTCGGCGGCATCATCCTCACCATCGGTTACATCGCCGGAACCGCCGCCTTCCTCTTCATGCTCCCCGCACAGGCCGTCGCCGGTCCCGACGGTTTCGTTCACGGCATTCAAATGCTCGCCGCCCGACTGGGTCTCGCCTGGCTTCTCGCGCCCATGGCTCTGTTTGTCGCGCTCAGCGCAGTCGGCCAGGCCGCCGGAAACCTGTCTTCCACCGCCCGCCTGCCCTTCGCCGTCGGTGTCGACCGCTATCTTCCGCCCGCCTTCGGCGCAATCCATCCCCGCTTCCGGACGCCTTGGGTTGCGATAGGCGTCTACGGCGCAGCCGGCATGGTCGTCGCCATCCTTAGTCAGGCGGGAACCACAGTCCGCGGCGCCTATAACATCATGGTCAGCATGAGCGTCATCTCGCTCTTTATCCCCTACCTGTTTCTCTTCTCCGCCCTTATCCGCCTTCAGGCCCGCTCCGCCGACCCGCAAGTCCGCCGCATCCCCGGAGGCAAGCCGGTCGCCATCGCTCTCGCAACCACCGGCCTCATCAGCACCGCCATCACCATCGTGCTTTCGGTAATCCCCTCCGCCGACGAAACCGACAAGCCACTTGCCATCGCCAAAGTCTTGGGTGGAACCGCAGTCTTAGTAGGCATGGGCGTAGGAGTCTTCCTCTTCTCGAAGTGGAAGACCCGTCGCTTCGCATAGCACCAGCCCAATCGGGCTGCACCGGGCAACGCTTCCACCAATCGACGCATCACAGAAAAAAAGCTGCGCCGCATAGAAATGAACCCCGTCTAAGATTCCCCGTGCGATGAATCCGAACACTGAGAATTTACTGGCCCCCGAGACTGATCCACCCTCGCCCGATCTGCAAGATCAGGTGGGAAGCAGGTCCGCTTTGGAGGGCGGTGGCGAGATGGGCGCGCTCATGCGCGCAGTCGACTGGTCGCAAACTGCAGTGGGGCCCATCGATGCATGGCCTCAGAGCCTGCGCACCGCCGTACGCATCATCCTCGCTTCGCGTTATGCCATGTTCATCTGGTGGGGCCAGGAACTCGTCAATCTCTATAACGACCCTTACAGGTCCTTTCTCGGCAGCAAGCATCCGGCGGCCCTGGGAAAGTCGGCCCGCGAGGTTTGGGCGGAAATCTGGAACTCCATCGGCCCGCGCACGGATGCCGTCCTGCTGCGCGGCGAATCCACCTTTGATGAAGCATTCCTGCTCCTCATGGAGAGGCACGGCTATCTCGAGGAAACGTACTTCACTTTCGCCTATAGCCCTATCCCCGACGATCACGGCCACATTGGCGGTTTGTTCTGCGCGGTCACTGAAGATACTCTCAGGGTCATCGGCGAACGCCGCCTGAGATTGCTGCGCCAGATCGCCGCCGCCATGGCCGCATCGCGCACTCCCGTTGAGGTGTGCCAGGCCGCAGCCGCCTGCATTGCCAGTGCCCGGCGCGACCTGCCTTTCAGCATCATCTACCTCCTCGACGAGGACGGATCGACGCTCCGGCGCGCCTGCGCGGATGGCATCGAACTGTCCCATCCCGCAGCTCCCTCGCTGCTGCATATAGGCGATTCTTCTCAGACCATCTGGCCGGTCCGCCAGGTTTTGGAAACTGGCGAGGCTCTTCTTCTCGACGATCTGACCTCTCGTTTTTCCGCCCTTCCCACCGGCGACTGGGACCGTCCTCCCGATTTTGCAATCCTTCAACCGATTGCCAATCAGGGGCAACGGCGTCCCGCCGGCGTGCTGGTCGCCGGGCTCAATCCCCATCGCAGATTTGGCGTGGACTTTCGCGGATTCGTTTCCTTGCTCGCCAATCAAATCGCCGGCGCAATCGCTAACGCCACTGCTTACGAATCAGAACGCCGCCGCGCAGAAGAACTCGCCGAACTCGATCATGCCAAGACGCTCTTCTTCAGCAACGTCAGCCATGAATTTCGTACGCCCCTGACGCTGATGCTGGGGCCGTTGGAAGAAGTCCTTCCCGAGGCCCGTGAACGGCTCAGCCCGGCCGGTCTTGAGCAGCTGACCCATGCGCGCCGCAACTCGCTGCGCCTGCTGAAACTGGTAAACACGCTGCTCGATTTCTCCCGGATCGAGGCCGGGCGCGTGCCGGCCGTCTTTGAGCCTCTTGACCTCTCCAGTCTCACCTCTGAGATCGCAAACGTCTTCCGCTCCGCTATCGAAAAGGCCGGCCTTCGCTACGCAGTCCTGTGCGAGCCGCTGGACGAACTCGTCTATATCGATCGCGAGATGTGGGAGAAAATCGTCCTCAATCTCCTCTCCAATGCCTTCAAGTTCACGTTCGAAGGAGGGATCGAGCTCTCGCTGAAGCAGGCCGGTCGTTCCGTTGAACTGGCAGTGCGCGATACTGGAGTCGGCATCACTAAGGAAGATTGCCTGCGCATTTTCGAGCGCTTTCACCGCATCGAAAACACCCGAGCCCGCACTTACGAGGGCACCGGGATCGGCCTGGCACTTGTTCAGGAACTGGTGAAACTGCATAACGGAACCGTCGAGGTGGAAAGCGCCCCCGGCCGCGGAAGTACATTCACTGTCACCATTCCGCTCGGCACCGCGCATCTCGCAGCCGGTCGCCTCCAGGCCAACCGCACTGCTGTTTCAACCGCCCTCGGCGGCGAGGCTTACGTTGACGAAGCACTGCGCTGGCTTCCTGAGGAATCCGATTCTGTTGCGAACGGTTCGCTGCTCCACAATCTATCCTCCGCCGACAACGCTTCCGAGGAGACGGCAGCCGCGCGGAGGAAATGCATCGTGGTTGCTGACGATAACGCGGATATGCGCGGATATCTCACCCATCTTCTGCGCGACCAATATGATGTCCACGCCGTGGCCGATGGTGTCGAAGCGGTCGAAGCTGCCCGACGCCTGCGGCCCGCATTACTGCTCACCGACGTCATGATGCCGCGTCTCGATGGATTTGGCGTTCTCACTGCCATTCGCAGCGAACCCGCTCTGAGCAGCACGCCAGTAATTCTGCTCTCTGCCCGCGCCGGCGAGGAATCCCGCGTCGAAGGCCTCCACGCCGGGGCTGACGATTACATGGTCAAGCCCTTCACCGCCCGCGAATTGAAAGCTCGCATCGCCACCCACGTCAAGTTGGCCGAGCTTCGCCGGCAAACCGAGCGCGAGCGCCGTCTCTACAACACCATCCTTTCCAACACGCCCGATCTCGCCTATGTCTTCGATCTGAACCATCGCTTCATCTATGCCAACAACGCTCTGCTCGCCATGTGGGGCCGCACCTGGGAAGAATCTATCGGAAAGAATTGTCTGGAAATCGGCTATGAGCCCTGGCACGCTGCCATGCACGACCACGAAATCGATCAGGTGATCGCCACCAGGAAGCCCGTCCGCGGCGAGGTTCCATTTAGCGGCACCAACGGCAGGCGCGTCTACGACTACATCTTCGTACCTGTTCTCGGGCCGGAGGGCGATGTCGAGGCCATCGCCGGCACCACCCGCGACATCACTGAGCGCGCCATTGCCGAGGACGCTCTGCGCCGCAGCGAAGAGAGGTTGCGCGCTTTCGTCAGTGCGACTTCCGATGTCGTTTACCGCATGAGCGCGGACTGGAGCGAAGTGCGTCAACTCTCAGGGAAGGAATTCATCGCGGATACATCCGAACCCGATCCCGACTGGCTCTCCAAATACATTTATCCCGAGGACCGGCCGCGGGTGACTGCCGCGATTGCCGAGGCCATTCGCACCAAAAGCATCTTCCAGCTCGAGCATCGTGTCCATCGCCTCGATGGCACCCTGGGCTGGGCCGCCTCCCGCGCCGTTCCTCTCCTCTCGCCCGACGGCGAGATCCTCGAATGGTTCGGTACCGCGGCCGACATCACAGAGCGCAAACGGTCCGAAGAAGTGCTACGCCGCTCTGAGAAACTTGCCGCCGCCGGACGCCTCGCCTCCACGGTCGCACACGAGATTAACAACCCGCTCGAAGCCGTCACCAATCTGCTTTATCTCGCCCGAAATTCGTCTGACCCTGCCATGATCCATGCGTGGCTTGACACCGCGGACGAAGAGCTCGTCCGCATATCCCACCTGGCCAGGCAGACGCTTGCCTTTTATCGCCAGACTGAAGGTGTGCGAGACGTCCGCATCGGCGCCATGCTCATCGCTCTGCTCCCCGTCTTCGCATCCGCGACGCGCAATCGGAAGATCGTCATCAACCCCGAGATTAAGCATGACCCCGAGATTCAGGCCGCCGCCGGCGAAATTCGCCAGTTGATTGCCAACCTCATCAGCAACGCCGTCGATGCAGTTGAGGACGGTGGCCGCATTCGCATTCGCATATCAGCAACCACGCTTTGGCGCGACGGATCCAGGGGTGTGCGCCTCACCGTGGCTGATAATGGCTCGGGCATTTCACCCGCGATTCGCGCCCAGATCTTTGATCCGTTCTTCACCTCCAAGCAGGATGTCGGCACTGGCCTCGGCCTCTGGGTGACAAAAAACATCGTCGAGAAGCACCACGGAACCATTCGAGTTAGAACCTCAACCGGCCCCGCTCAAAGCTGGACTGCCTTTTCCATCTGCCTGCCATCGACCGGCAGCGCCGAGAAACCCGCCGCCATCACCTCTTGACGCCCGTCGCCCTCCATCCCTTCCTGCAGCGCCCTTTAGACTTCGGAATTGAGTCACCTGCATCGCGCTTAGAGCACGCCTCAAACTCACATCACGCCGCCGTTCAACTGAACCAGCGACGATTTTGCCGCGCTTTGGATTTCGGGGTTGTTTGAGTTGTTGGCAACGTAACCAAGCGACGCTCGAACTCTCTCTGATTCAAGAAAGTTCTTGTTGTGTGCCGCATCCGTGGCAATCGTGTCAAGCGTATGAATGGCATAGAGTCCCACAGCGGACTGTCCGGACTTGTCTGCTGCAAGCGTAATGTTCTTTAGAGCGTCGACGGAGGCGTCCGGAGCCTTGGTAGCGCTTGTTTGCAACTGACCAATAGCCTGCTTCGAGGTATCTATAATTTCGCGGCTCTTAGCGGGATCGGCAAAGTTAGATGAGCTATTCAAGACAGCGGTTACAGCCGGCACCGTTTGCTGAACGGCAGAAGTAATCTGAGACACGTTGCCGGTTTTCGTTGCATCCCTCATTTGTTGAACTTTGTCGCCGAGCGTATTCGTCTGGCTCTTGATCGCGGCATTGGTAACAATCTGAACGCCTGAGTTAATCATCGGCTCCCAAGCCACGCCGCAAAGTAACGCGAAGATGTAAGTTCTAAAGAATTTGGTATCGGACGCGGTCACGAAGTAGACACCGATAAGCGCAGCAATTGCGCCCAGAAACATGAGGACTGGAATTGTACCGGAACCGAAGACGGACGGGAGGGCGGTTCCAGTCCATTTGGCAATGATCCAAAATACAAATCCGCCTGCTGCCCCAGCGGCCAGAACTAAACCAGCTTCTTTGAAATTGATCCCGCTCACAATGCCAGGTGTCGGGGTTGATGGCGTTCCCATAACTCTAGATCCTCCAATTCAATGTTGTCTGAATTTCAGTGGAGTCGCAGCGAACTGGGAATCGGTTGCGTTAAGCATCCAGATCCGCATAGTTCTGAGGAAGAGTCCCCTGGCGAAATCGAGTTCCGCGGTTACAGGAGCTTCCAGGCGTCCTTTAGCAAGTCCAGCTTTTTGTCAATGTCTTCAGAGGTGGGGAAAGCAGAATACTATCGCCGAATGGCCATTTAATCAAGGAATTATTCACGCGAGAATGATCTTTAGCGAGCCGCTCGCTGCTCAATCAGTCCGCGAGCTTCACAGACGTTGTCAAAGCGCACCAATGCCAGAGTTGAAACCGAGCTTGAAACAAGAATTCGCCGCGGATGCGCTGAAACTCAAGAGAGATCGCCTCAGCTAAGGGCTTACAGGGTCCTCACGCGGACACTATAGCCTTTGTGGGACGTTACTCGGCCCGCAAAGCCTCAACCGGATCAATCGTTGCCGCACGACAAGCCGGCAAATAGCTCGCCAGCGCGGCCGCCATCACCAGGATCAGCGGCACCATGATGTAAGTAAATGGATCCAGCGGGCTGATCCCAAACAGCAGCGACTTCATCAGTTGCATTAGCCCTGCCGCCACGCCTACGCCAATCGCCACGCCCACGCCCGTCAGCACCAATGCGGACCGCACAAACATCCACTTCAACTCGTTCTTCTGCGCGCCCAGAGCCAGGCGAATCCCGATCTCCCGCGTCCGCTGTGAAACCGTATACGAGATCACGCCGTAGATGCCAATGATGCCCAGCCCCAGCGCCATCGAACCTGCAATCGCCAGCATCGTCAATGTGAACGAAGTCCGCGCCATCGATTCGCTGTAGATATCCTGCTCCGTGCTGATATCCGCAACTGGCAGATTCGCGTTAACCTGCCACACCGCCCGCTGCATTTCGTTGATGAACGTCTGTGTCCCGGCGCGATTGCTGCGCATCGCAAAGTAAACCGTGCGGTAGGCTCCCAGCAGTTCCGGGACAGGAGCATCTCCAGTCAGCGAGGGCCAGTAGACAGTTGCCGGCGATACCTGGTCCACGCCGTTTTCGCGCACGTCTTCCACCACCCCAATAACCTCATGCCACGGCACGCCTTCAAACTCACGGAATCGCTTCCCGATAGCCGCCTGGGGCGATCCCCAAAGCTCGCGCGCCAGCCCTTCGGACACCATTCCCACAGGCCTCAGGTTATAGACCTCCGCCCATGTCAAGTCGCGCCCCGCAACCAGCCGCGTTCCTGCAGTCCGAAAGTACCCCGGCGAGATGTAGTTGTAGAGCCGCATCGGCGCAACCCCGTCTTTGTACACTTTGCCTTCGGGCACAATCTGGTCCCAGTTCGGCTCCGCCCCGCTCATCGGAACCGAAGCGGCGAAGCCTGCGGAAGAGACCCCTGGAATCGCCGCCAGCTTGTCGATAATGTTGTTCTGCATGCGCAGCACTGTCGTTGAATCGTGCACCAGCGTATCCGGAATCGAGATCCGCATCACCTGCAGCGATTGCGGATCGGTGAACCCAGGATCGACATCCCGCATCGCCATAAATGTGCGGATCATCAGCACCGCGGAAATCAGCAGAACCATCGCCATCGCTACCTGCGCCATCACCAGCACATTGCGCCCGCGCTGCCGTTCACGGCTCGCGCTCGCTGTCCGCATCGTTCCTGCCATCGGCCCACGCTGCCGCGCAAAAGCATGGCGCACCACCGGAACCGCGCCGAACAGCACCCCCGAAAGCACCGAAAGAACCAGCGTGAACGCGATCGACCAACCGTCCAGCGAAATCTCGCTCAGCCGCGGAAGTTCTCCCGGCCCAAATGCCCTCAACAACCGCAACCCGCCGTACGCCACCGCAACCCCTGCCACGCCGCCCAGCAGGCCCAGCGTCACGCTCTCCAGCAGCAGCTCACGCGCAATTCGCCACCGCCCCGCCCCCAGCGCTGTGCGCACAGCAAGCTCCTGCTTGCGCGCATCGGCGCGCACCAGCAGCAGATTCGCCACGTTCGTACACGCAATCAGCATCACCACGCCGATCGTCCCCATCACCACCCACAGCACTGTCTTCACGCCGCCCACCACCGTGTCTTTCAGCGGCAGCAACGCCGGCGTAATCCTCCAGTTCAAAAACCAGTGCGGATCGCCGCCCCCTGGGTTCTTCCATGAGTCCATCCATACCATCAGCAGCCTCGCCAAATCGTCATTCGCCTGCGCAATCGAAACACCCGGCCGCAGCCGCGCGACCCCCCGATATGCAAACCCGGCCAGTATCTGCTTTGTCGGATCAAACGCCAGCGGAATGAGCAAGTCGAAGTCGTAATTCACCACCTTGAACCCGCGCGGCATCACCCCGGCAATCATCCGCGTCTGCGAATTGACCATGATGCTTCGCCCCACCACGCCAGGGTCGCCCCCAAAGCGCCGTTGCCAGTAGCCATAGCTCAGCATCACCCGGCCCAGCCCGTGCGAATCCTGATCCGCCGCTCCCAGCCATTGACCTTCAAGCGCCGGAACATTCAGCGTCTCCAGCACCCCGCCCGATATTTGCGCAGTCTTTACCTGTTCCGGCTGGGCCAGCCCGGTAATGCTCACCGTCCCCGGCAGCCACACGCCCATGGATTGGAACGAGCGATTGTGCGCCGCGAAAGTCAAATACATCGAAGGCGACAAACGCAGCTCATTGCGAAACTCCGCCAACCCCGGCGCGCCCGGCGCATTCAAGTGCAGCGCAACCAGCTCTTGCGCTTCCGGGTATGGCAGCGGCCGCAACAGCACACTGTTCAACACGCTGAACACAGCCGTATTCGCGCCAATCCCGATCGCCAGCGTCAGCAGCACCGTCACCGCGAACCCCGGCGACTTCCACAACCGGCGCAACGTCAGCTTCAAATCCCCAAACAGAGACTCCAGCCACGCCCACTGCCACTCTTCGCGGCTCCGCTCCTTCATCAGCGTCACATTGCCAAACTCGCGCCGCGCCGTCTGCTCTGCCTCCCTGCGCGCCATCCCGTCTTCCATCAGCTCTTCCGTCCGCTCATCAATATGTTCTTGGATAGACACGGAAAGATCGTCATAACGCCGACCACGATTGAAGAGCCGATTGAGAATCTGCATGATTGACCTCTTACGCTTTCGCTACCGCCAGCACCCGCGTGATTCCGGTAAACATCTTCTCGAAGCTCACCACTTCCCGCTCCAAATGCCGAACGCCCGCGTCCGTCAGCCGATAGATCCGCGTCGGCCTTCCCTTCGCCGACAATCCGGTCTCCGACTCCAGCAACCCCTCTCGCAGCATCCGCTGCAACGCCGGGTAGAGCGAGCCTTCCTCCACCTGCAGCAGGTTGTCGGACACTCGTTTGATATGTTTCACCAGCGCATAGCCATGCATGGGCCGCAACCGCAGCGACTGCAGGATCATGACTTCCAGCGCGCCCGGAAAAAGATCGCGATGCTCGGGATTCTTCGCCATGGACACAAGCTAACACAAAATACCTATTTTAGAAATAGGTATTTTAGTAAGATAACCCAAGGGACCCAGAGGTACCCATCCCGCCGCGCCTTCAGTCGGAAAGCTTGGCTAGACGCAGGAGCGTCCAGTACCGCAAGAATCACCGATATTTCTGTCACCTCTTCGTCCTGTTCGGGTACTTATACGATGAGGCATGGCGATGACCACGAAAGCATCGAGCAACAACGACGCACAACTTGTGGAATGGACTCTGGCGGGCGACCGCGCGGCGTTTGCGGCCATCGTCAAGCGGTACCAGTCGCTGGTTTGCTCCATCACCTACAACGCTACCGGCAGCTTGAGTCTGAGTGAAGACCTGGCGCAGGAAACGTTTCTCGCTGCGTGGAGACAGCTTCCCGAATTGCGCGAGCCAGGCCGGCTGCGATCCTGGCTGTGCGGAATCACCCGCTTCCTGGTGGGAAAGGAATACAGGCGCCAGGAACGCGAGCCGCTGCACGCGGCCGAGCGGCTGGATGCCATTGAGGAACCGCATTCACTTGCGGCGTCGCCTGCGTCCCAGGCCGTGAGCCGCGAAGAGGAAACAATTCTGTGGCGCGCACTGGAGAGAATTCCAGACACGTATCGTGAACCGTTGATCCTCTTTTATCGCGAGGAGAAGTCGATTGAGCGCGTCGCAGCCGAGTTGGAGTTGAGCGAGGATGCGGTGAAGCAGAGGCTCTCGCGCGGACGCAAGCTGCTGCATGATGAGGTGGTTGCTTTTGTAGAAGGAACGTTGAGCCGCACCGCGCCGGGTCAGGACTTTTCAAGTGCGGTGCTCGCCATGCTGCCCGCTGCTCAAGCGGCAACTGCGGGGGCCGGCCTGGCCGGCAAGAGCGTGTCACTGGTCAAGTCGGGTTCCGCGGCCGCGTGGATGGCGCACCTGGCCCCGTTTGTCGGTGTCGTCGCCGGCATACTAGTGAATTGGCTGTCATCCGCGGCCGCTCCAACTGCTCGCGAACGCCGCTTTCAAAGGCTCACTTTCTTCGGCATGTTGGTCTTCTCGCTCATTTGGCCAATGACCGCGCAATTCGCGATGCAGTCTCTGCGTCAGAGATACGCGTGGAACAGCCAGACATTTCTCTGGGCAATGACGGGCACTTGGTTGTTCTACTCCATCGTAGCCGCTGCTTACGTAATCTTCTTTATCCGGCGGGTCAGGTCTCTGCGCGAGCAGATTGAGCAGGAACCCGGTATACCGGAGACCACTGGAACTCCACTCACCCTCCACACGTCACTGGCCGTAATAGGCGGCATCTATGTTGCGTCTTTCTCCTGGCTCATTTATCTCGCGCTGCGCGCCAGGGACCCATTGTGGGCCGCAATCATAGTGGGAATCATGGCTCTACTCTTTGTGCGTCATTTGCTCCAGTCCCGCAGACAAACTGTAGCAGCGTCTTTGCAGGGGACCACTCGCCACGTTGCCTTGGCCTGGGCAATCATCCTGGTGATATTGAACCTCCGGTTGCAGGTTTGGCTGGCAGCTTTCTCGGGTATCAATCTTGTCGAAATGCACCGCCGGCTCCCCCTGTGGGTCATTCCATCGGCGACGTTATTCCTGGTGCTGCTAGTCGGCATTGCAACTGCCCTCAGCAGATCGCAGAAGCCCATATCCGGCTCATGAAACCGCTGAATACTCCGCGGTATTACGCGCTACCTCGGCCCAACATCAACCGAAAAACGAATCGTCAGGAGTTGCAATGACCTTGCAGAGACCGATTGTCGCTATCTTGATTTGTATGCTCATGGGACCTCAGGCAGGCTTCGGCGCGGATCTCTCGCCGAGCAAGTGGAATCCGGAAGAGAAAGCGAGAGCGGAGCAGGCGGAGATGGTGCCTTGGCCGTCGCAGGCGCGAGTTGTCGAAGGAAAGTCGGGATTGGTGGCAGCAACCATGTCTCCCATTGCCGTTCATGCGGGGATGGAAGCGCTGCGCCAAGGCGGGACCGCGGCTGACGCTGCCGCCACGGTCGCTCTGACCCAAATCACCACGGCTCTCGGATCCTACGTTTCGTATGCAGGTATTCTGCAACTCGTTTATTACGACGCAGCGTCAGGCAAAGTCTCATCGCTCGACGCCGGATGGGGTTCGTACCTCGGCGAAACCAATCCGAACACGATCCCTGTCTCCGACCTTGGATCGCTCCCGTTCGCCAGGCAGCCGACTGCAGGCGCTGAGGGGCGCAAGACATTGGTCCCTGGATTCATGGTGGGCATCGAGCAAATGCACAAGCGCTTCGGGCGCCTGCCCTTTGCAACTCTTTTCCAGCCTGCCATCGCCTACGCCGAGGGCGGCATTGCCGTTTCTCCGTTGCTCGCGAACTATTTCGCAGCCTACGGAAAATTCCTGGCCCGCACCGCGGAAGGGAAGGCCTTTATACAGCAAGGCGGCAGCGCATCACCAAAAATGGGAGACCGCTTCATCCAACCCGAACTGGCGAAGACGCTGCGCGCGGTTGCACAAAACGGCGCGAGCTACATGTATACCGGTGCGTGGGGTCAGCAGTATGTGCAGGCCGTGCAGCGCGACGGCGGTAAAGCAACCATGGAAGACATGAAGCGCTATAACCCTGTTTGGGAGGAGCCGCGCAGCACCATCTTTCTCGGCCACACTGTGTACGCGCCCGGCACCAGCAACAACAGCGCCACCGGTGTGCTTGAGGCGCTCAACCTTGCTGAGGCAACTCAACTGGACAAAATGGGCCCTTACTACAAAGATGCAAAGGCATTCCGAACTCTCTCCAATATTCTGCGGATTGCCGCGTACGATGGCGCACCTGATCCTCAACTCACCGAGTGGAAACGCAAAAACGGACTCAGTTCAGCACCCGCGGATCGCCTGACCAAAACCTATGCCAAAGCGGTGGCGCCCGTTCTCAACGAAGTCGGGAACGGGGGGCAGCAGCAGGGCATCCATCACAGCGATGCGGTCGTGGTGATTGACCGATGGGGAAACGTCGCGGCCCTGGTGCATAGCATCAACACCGTGCCATGGGGCACTACGGGAATCGTTGTCGGCGGCATTCCAATTTCCGACGCGGCGGGATTTCAGCAAGCATCGTTGGCGGCCATCAAGCCCGGGGATCTCCTTCCCCAGGACGAATCGCCCGTGATTGCCATGAAAGATGGCAAGCCGGAATTGGCAATTGCAACCATTGGCGTGTCGCTGCTACCGGAAACCGTCCGGCTCCTTGTCGGCCTTCTTGCAAACCGTCTCGATCCGCTCGCGGCAATGGATGCGCCGCCCCTGCTTTTCAACCTGGAAACACTGAAGACCGGCGAAGGCAACTTCACAAAGCCCTACCTGGTCCCCGATGGTGTCTATGATCCGGAGTTGCTTCAACGCCTTCAGGAGTCCGGGCTCAGCATCGAGCGAAAATCGACAATCGAGGTCTACGGCATCAAAGGAACCGCCGTCCTGGGGACGATCGATCAACAGAGCGGTGTCTCGCGTGGTGTTGAAACGCCCCATATCTTCGGCTTTGCAGATGCCTACTGATCGCCCTGTGTGGCAGCGGCGGTCACGCTAATAGCAGAACTTTCCCGATGCCGCCCTTCTCCGCTTCAGCGTGTGCTTTCGCCGCATCGGCAAGCGGCATTGTGCGATCGACAGGAATCTTGAACTTTCCGTTCGCGATGTCTTCTGCGAGCGAACGCATGCTCGCTGCGTCAGGGTGAGAGCCGAACGCCTCCACCTTGACGGCAGGATGAAGGTTGGCATTGGGGGGAGGCCCCACGACGGAGGCATAGGTTCCACCCGGCTTGACTTTGGCCATAAGCGCTTCGCCAACGTTGCCGCCAATCGTATCCGCCACGACATCGACCAATCCCAGTGAGTCCATCTCCTGGCGGCTATCGAGCGCGAGAAGGGCATCGGCCCCGAGCTCCTCTGCCGCCTTCTTCTGTGAGCCGCGGACGCCCGCGATGACGTGCGCACCCAGTTTCTTCGCCACCCAGACGGCGGTGCGGCCTACGCTGCCCAGTGCGCCCGAGATGACGACAGTCTGGCCACGCTGAACCTTGCCAAACTGAACAATGAGTTGATCCCCGGTGTTGAGCACCACCGGCAGTGCTGCGGCTTCGATGGGATCAAGACCCTTTGGCAGCTTCGACAAGCCTGCAATATCCGCCAGAAGAAACTCGGCGTAAGTCTTGCCGGCGCGGCCAAACACCTTGTCGCCCTCTGCATAGCCTTCCACGCCCTTGCCGATCGAGAGAACCACGCCGGAGTAGTCGTAACCGAGGATAGCGGGCAGTTCCAGCGGCATGAAAGTCTTCATGGCTCCGCTGCGAAGCTTCCAATCGATGGGATTGATTCCGGCTGCAGTGACGCGAATAAGGATCTGGCCCCCGCCCGTCTGCGGATCGTCCCACTCCTCATACTTCAGCACATCGGGGCCGCCGTACTCATGCATCACAACTGCTTTCATAACCATCCCTCCCAAGTTTCGCAAATTGGATGCGTTAGATGACGGCGTGGGTGCAAAGAGACAAGCCCGGTTTAGAATACGTCAGGAGGCAATAGGAAGTGAGTCGTTCGAGGTTTTCGAATGGTTTATTGATTTTTTCAGGCAATCAACATCATCTTCTCTTGCTCAGACAACCAAAAATGGTTTGGTGGCAGAATGAAAGTAGGGCAAGACCCCGAATTTCCAGCCATGGAGTACCCTGAAGTGTTTCCAGATGAGCCCCTCTTCATCCACCGGGGCAACAAGGATGGAACGACTGATTCCTTTTGCCGCAAATGCTTTATGACCGTCGCTTCATCCCAATGGGAAGCAGACCTTGAACCCGCCGAAAGCAACCACAAGTGCGATCCCATTCAGATGGAACATCTGTACGGCGTTCTCAATCAAGTATCAAAAAGTGATCACCAGGAAGGCCGCTGACCGGCCTGGGGGCTGAGTCGTGCAATAGTTTCATGATGCCTGGTCGCTCCAGACAGTAGCCCGCGAGGCCGCAACTCTCGTTGAATGCCAGTCACTTGCGGCCCACTGGCCACTCTCCCGTATCCTTGGAGTCAATGACAGACCGGTGACGACTCCTTGACCTTTGGCGCCAACTACTTCAACTATTTCACCGAAATCGAAGAGCGCTTCCAGCAGCGACGCGGCTCCATCCTGCTGCTCTCCACCCTGGACTGGGCGCTCATCGAAACCTGGCGCGATGCCGGCATCCCCCTTGAGGCCGCCCTGCGCGGTATCGACGCCGCCTTCGACAAATACGAAGCACGCCAGAAAAAGGCCCGCATGCGCCGCGTCAACGGCCTCGCCTGGTGTGCACAGGCTGTCATGGAAGCTGCTGAAGAACTCCGCGAAGCCGCTGCCGGCACTGCCAGCCCCTCCGCCGGGCCCCTCGAATCCGGCTTTGAACACCAGCGTGTGGCCGCCCACCTTGAAGCCGCCGCCGCCGCTCTCGAAGCCGCCACCGTAGCCCCTGAAGCCTGCACCGCCACCGCAACCCGCCTGCGCCAACTTGCCGCTGACCTTGGCGGAGTCCTCCCGCAGACTCCCGCCTCTCAGGATTTGGAAGCACTTGAGCGCACCTTGACGGTTCTCGAAGAAAAGCTCTTTGCCGCCCTCACCGCCGCCGCCCCTGAAGATCTGCTTGTCGGCCTCAAGGAGCATGCCGCGCGCGAACTGGCTCCCTACCGCAGCAAAATGGGCACCGTCCAACTCCGCCAGGTTGAACGCCAATTCACGCAAAAGCAGCTTCTCGTCCACTATGGCCTGCCACGCCTCAGCCTTTTCTACATGAGCCAGCAATGACCCCGCGCAAGCCAAAGCCCGCCAAGAAAAGCCCCAAAGCCCCTCCGGCGGGAAAGCAGAATCGCGTACCATCGCCCGCCGCCCCGTCTCAGCCCATCGCCCCTCAGTTGGTCGAAATTCAAAAGCCCATCTACGGCGGCGCATTCCTCGCCCGCCTCGACGGCAAGGCCGTCTTCGTCCCCCTCACCCTCCCCGGGGAGCAGGCCCGCATCCGCATTATCGAAGACCGCCGCGGATACGCGACAGGCGAAGCCGATCAGATCGTCACCATCGCCCCCGAGCGCATCGCGCCTCCATGCTCCCACTTCGGCCACTGCGGCGGCTGCCATTACCAGCACGCGGACTACGGCGCGCAGCTCGCCTTCAAACAGGCCATCCTCCGCGAAACCCTCCTGCGCGCAGGCGTCCCGCCGCCCGACGAAATCCAAGTGCTCTCCGCCCCACTCCGCCACCAAGCCTGGGCCTACCGCAATCGCATCCGCCTCGCCTTCGATCCCTTCGGAAACCTCGGCTACCGCGGCCGCCGCTCCCATGCCGTTGTCCCCATCCAGGAGTGCCCCATCGCCGCCCCGCTCCTCCTCGCCGCTGCGCAGGTCTTCGCCGACGTCCTCCGCCAAACGGCACCCACCCTGCGCCCCTCTGAGCTTTCCCTCTTCTGCGATGCCAGTGAAACCGCCCTTCTGGCCAGCCTTTTTGCCACCGCCTCTACCCAATTCCGCTTCGATCAACTAGCGAGAGCCGTCAACGAGCGCATTCCCGCCCTCAAAGGTGCCGAGCTCATCGCTGAAACCCGCGCGGATGCACCGTCGCAAGCCCTCGCTCGCTGGGGCGAAACCTCGCTCTCCTACCACACCGCCAATTTCGACTACCGCGTCGACCACGGCGCTTTCTTCCAGGTCAACCGCTGGCTCGTCGATGCCCTCGTCGAATCCGTCACATCCGGCTACTCCGGTTTGCTCGCCTGTGATCTCTTCGCCGGCGTCGGCCTCTTCGCGCGCCGCCTCACGTCAACCTTTGCCCGCGTCGTCGCCGTTGAGTCCGCTCCGCCAGCCGTCCGAGCCCTCGAAGAAAATCTCGCTCGCTCCTCAGGCTCCGCGGTCCGCGCCACCACCCTCGACTTCCTTCGCAACCACCCCAAAGGCGCTACGCCCGATCTCATCGTCGTCGACCCTCCACGCACCGGCCTGGGCCCGGACATCACCACCCTGCTTCTACGCATCGCCGCGCCCGCCCTCGTCTACGTCTCCTGCGATCCCGCAACCTTGGCCCGCGACCTGCACACCCTTCTGGCTGGCGGCTACCAGATCCAATCTCTCACCCTCGCCGATCTCTTCCCCCAGACGTTCCATCTCGAGACGGTAGTCCACCTGCGCCGCTACTGATACGCTTGCACCAGCACAGTCTTTCCAAATTGAAGGCCATCCGCTTCCGGATCGATGCAACTCCAATCGACCACCTCCGGCCCAATTCTCAACACTCCCTCCGTCGCCGGTCCGAGCGCAGATCTAACTTCCGTTCCGCTCTTCCTTGCCGCGTGGCTATTTGCCGCCGGCATCACCGTCGCCAACTGGCTTTGGCTGCGTCCAAGCCTTGTTCTCATAGCGCTGGCGCTCGTCGCCGCGCTCTGTGTCCTCGCAGCGTTTCGCGCCCAACGCATAGCCTGGCTGCCGGTGTCTGTTCTCTGGCTCCTCCTCGGCGCCTGGTGCGCCTGGCTCGAACCCCATCCAGCCCCCGCACCCGCCCTCGCCTCGCTTTCCAATGGCCTGCTCCGCTCCGTCGAAGGAACCATCGTCGATGCCGGTCCCGTACGCGGCGAAATCGAGCAAAACCTTCCCAACGAGGATCCCGCCCAGGCCGCCGACGCGGAAGCCGCCCCGCGCCCCGCGCAACGCATCGACCTGCGCGTCTCCACCCTTGAAATCATCACCGACACCGCCGATTTTCAGACGCCCGTTTCCGGCAATGTCCGCCTCACCATCCGCTGGCCCGCATCCAATCCAGCCCAACCCGCCCCGCAACCCTTCCAGTGCGGCGCCCGGTTCCGCGCCGTCGTCCGCCTGCTCCAACCAGAGGTCTATCGCGATCCCGGGGTATGGAGCCGCGAGGATTTTCTCCTCAGCCAGGGCATCACTTCCACCGCAACCCTCAACATCGAACGCGTAGAAAAAGTCAGTGATGCGTCCATCGCGGAATCAACTCCGGGTGCACCATCCATTCCACATTTTTTGTGGAATGACTGGAAAGCCGCCTCGCCCACTCTGCGCGATCCTCAACTCCTCTCCTGTCGCATCAGTTCGCTCCAACACGCCGCCAGCGCACGCATCCTCGCCCTCCCCGCCGCCATGCGTGGCCTGCCCGCGCCCCTCCGCCTCACCCCCGACGACGCAGTCATGCTTGCCGCCATGGTCACCGGCGACCGCACCTACCTCACCCACTCCCTGCGCGTCGGCTTTGAGCGCACTGGCTCCTTTCACATGCTGGTGGTCTCCGGTTTTCACCTCGCTTTCGTCGCCGGATGCATCTTCTGGCTCGCACACCGCCTGCGCATGCCCCGCGTCCCAGCTACCTTCCTCACCATCCTTGCCTCCTTCGCCTACGCGCTCTTCACCGGCTTCGCCACGCCCGTCCAGCGGTCCCTCTGGATGGTGACCCTCTACCTGCTCGGTCGCCTCCTTTATCGCAACCGCAGCCCCCTCAACACCATTGGATTTGCCGCCCTCTGCCTGCTCGCCGTCAGCCCCCGCAGCCTCTTCGATGGCAGCTTCCAAATGACGTTGCTTGCGGTCGTCGCCATCGCCGGCGTCGCCGCGCCGCTCCTCAAAAGCACCATCCATCCTTATCTCACCGCTACGCGCGATCTACGCCTCATCGCTATCGACAACAAGCTCGCGCCGCCGCTGGCCCAGTTCCGCGTTATCCTGCGCCTCTTCGCCTCGGCCCTCCAACGGGCAGCCGGCGCCTCCGTCGCCTGGCGCATTTTTCCAGCCTCAATCCGCTTCGCTTTCCGCCTTGTTGAGTTGCTCGTCGTCTCCGTCGTAGTCGAACTCGCCATGACCCTGCCCATGGCCCTCTACTTCCACCGCATCACCCTCTTGGCCCTTCCCGTCAATCTCTGCATCTTCCCCCTGCTGCTCATCCTCATGCCCGCCGCGCTCGTCACCCTGCTGGCGCTGCTCATCTGGCCCGCCGCCGCTGTCGTTCCCGCCGCGCTGGTAGCTCTTCCCCTCCACATCGGAGTCGGCCTCGTTCATCTCTTCGGCTCATTCGCATTTGGCGATGCGCGCATCCCCGCCCCGCTCCTCGCACAATCCGCCGGCTTCCTTCTCCTGCTGGCCGCATCCATCGTCTTCGCTCACCGAACCCTCGTCCCCAAAAAACCGCCGGGGATCCCATCCAGTTCAAACTTGGGTTCCCGAACCAGCCTGGGCCCCCCACACATTCCCCGCTTTTTGCGGAATGCGTGGGGCGCAGTCCGCTTCCTGCTCTCCAGAATCGGAAGAATCCTCCAACCCCGCCAAGTCGCCTGGGCCGCCCTCATCCTCGCCGCAGTAGTAGTAATCCTCCCTCGACCCATCGACCATCCCCATAATGCCCTCCTTGTCGAAGCCATCGACGTCGGCCAGGGCGACTCCATCCTCCTCATCACGCCCGACGGCAAAACGCTCCTCGTCGACGGCGGCGGCTTCGGCGGTGGTCCGCATCAGGCCCCGCAGGATTTCGACATCGGCGAAGAGGTCGTCTCGGAAGTCCTCTGGTCCCGCGGCATCCGTCATCTCGATGCGGTCGCCCTCACCCATGCCCACTCCGACCACATGGGCGGCCTGCCTGCCGTCCTGCGCAACTTCCATCCCGCTGAACTATGGGTGGGCCACAATCCCCGCTACGGCCCCTACAACGCGCTTCTCGACGAAGCCGCCTCTCTTCACGTCCGCGTCCGCGCCTTCCACGCCGGCGACGCGCTCTCCTTCGGTGCAACCCAGGTCGCTGTCCTCGCGCCCTTCGCCAATTACCAGCCCGGCCCCACGCCCACCAACAACGATTCGCTCGTCCTTCACATGGCCTACGGCGCAACCTCCGTCATGCTCGAAGGCGATGCCGAAGCGCCCGTCGAAAATGCAATGCTCGCCGAGTCAGGTCTTCAGAGCACGTTGCTCAAAGTCGGTCATCACGGTAGCCTCACCTCCACCCGTCCCGCATTCCTCGCCCGCGTCGCCCCGCGGTGGGCCGTCGTCTCCTGCGGTCTCCGCAATCGCTACGGCCATCCCCGCCCGGAAGTGCTCAAGGAACTCGAGGCCGCCCACGTCCGCATCTTCAGCACCGACCTCAATGGCGCCGTCACCTTCCACCTCGACGGCAAAACCATCACACCTCATTGAATTTCTGGTGAATTCAATCCCTGACTCCGCAGATTCCCTCATCCTTTCAGCCGCGAAGATCATCCTGTAAGAGCCGTCCATGCGCGAACCGATTACCAGTTGTGTGCCAAATCGCACGCCCAGTCAGAAGGAAAAAGCCATGCCCCTCACAAAACTTGATCCCGTCGCCGCCTTCATCGTCATCGACCTTCAAAAAGGTATCGTTGGCCTTCCCACCGCGCACCCAACTGCCGAAATCGTCGAGCGCTCCGCCCGCCTTGCGCGTGCATTCCGCGAGCGCAGCCTCCCTGTAGTTCTGGTCAACGTCACCGGCAGAGCATCCGGCC
This sequence comes from Occallatibacter sp., assembly GCA_049514915.1. Taxonomy (GTDB): domain Bacteria; phylum Acidobacteriota; class Terriglobia; order Terriglobales; family Acidobacteriaceae; genus Telmatobacter. The sequence goes on from JBEKUP010000003.1 coordinate 198,484, forward strand.
GCACCAGCTTCAACCGGCCCATGCCCCCGTTCCCGCCCGATTGGACCGAGCTGGTCCCCGAGCTCGACCCGCAACCCAGCGATCTGCTCATCAGCAAGCAGCGCGTCGGTGCTTTTATCGGCACATCACTTGACGAGGGCCTGCGCCGCCGCGGAGTGACCCAGGTCTTTCTGGCCGGTGTCGCCACCAGTGCCGGCGTCGAAGCCACGGCACGCAGCGCATACGACCACGGATACAATGTTGTCCTTGTGGTGGATGCAATGACCGACATGGACCCGGATGCCCATCGCTACAGCGTCGAGAAGACATTTCCGCGCCTCGGCGAAATTGACATCACGGAAAACGTCCTGAAGCACTTGAACGAGTCTGCGTCTCAATAAGCCGCAGAATCGCCTCCTCTTCAGTGCTCGCGAATGGCCGTCACCGGATCGGTGCGCATCGCCTTCAATGCCGGAAGCCAGCAAGCTCCAACCGCAATAATCAACAACACCGCAGTCACAGCGACAACCGTCAAAGGGTCCATGGCCGAAACACCAAACAGCAGCCCGCGCACCAGCCGTGTCAGCATCAGCGAAATGGATAGCCCCAGCACCAGACCCAAAGCCGCCAGCCGCAATCCCTGGTACAAGACCAGCCTCAGTACCTTCGAACTGGACGCGCCAAGCGCGATCCGGATGCCAATCTCGTGTGTCCGCAGTTGAGTCCGGTAAGCCATCACTCCGTAAATGCCTGAAGCCGCCAGAACCAGCGCCAGCAATCCAAAGGCGCCCGCGAATGTAGCCTCAATCATCGGAAACATATTTGCGATCCGCGTGCTTTCCTCCAGCGTGAGCACATCGTAGACCGCAAGCCTGCCGTCCGTTTCGTGTACCGCCTGTTCAACCTGCGGTGCCAACAGTTGCGGATCGCCCTTGGTGCGCACGTGAAAGATCGTCTGTGGCCCGGAGAATTGAAAATACGAAAGATAAACCACTGGCTCCGGCGACTCATTCATGCTTTGATGTTTTGAGTTCTTCGCAATGCCCACAACGGTAAACATTTTGTCGTAGAGCCGCATTCGCTTTCCCACGGCGAATTGCCCCGGCCAGAAGCGCTTCGCCATCGTCTCATCCACAATTGCCACCAGGGGAAAACCTTCACCATCCTGCGGCGTAAACTCCCGCCCCTGCAGCAGCGGAATCTTCATGGTCTGAAAATACTCTGGGCTGACAGATGCGTTGCGCACTTCGGTCGACTCATGCGGCTTCGGCACATACCCCTCGGGAAAGGCGTCCACCGATCCGCGCGTCAAGCTGAGCGGCACCCAGTCCGACACGGCCGCGGATTCAACACCAGGCAGCACTTCCAACTTCGCAATCATCTTGCGGTCGAATGTCCTGCTGTCGGCCCACGAATAGTTTGCTGACTGAAGATCGACCGAAGCCAGCAGAACATGGCTTCGGTCAAAGCCCGTATCACCTTCGCTCACATTCCTGAGTGTCCGCAGGAACAGCCCCGCCGTCACCATCAGGATCAGAGACAATGCCACCTGCGCCACCACAAGCCCGCTGAGCAGAAACTGGTTGCTCCGGCCGGAAGTCACGCTGCCCGCTTCGTCCTTCAATACCTCTGCCGGGGAAACGCCAGACGATCTCCATGCCGGCATAGCCCCGCAGAGAATGCTGGCCAGAACAGAAAGAACCATCATCGCCAAAATGACGCGTGCGTCAAGATATCCGTTGATCGCAAGCGGGCTGCTGCTCGGCGGGATAAACCGCGCCATGGTTTTTGATGTCCAAACCGTAAGCAGAACGGCCAAAACGCCCCCACCCAGCGACAGATACAGACCCTCTAGAATCATCTGACGCATCAGTTGAACCCGGTTAGCGCCGAGTGACTGCCGGATAGCAATCTCACGCCTTCTTGCAACAAAGCGCACCAGCATCAGTGTCGCCACGTTCGCGCACGTCAGCAAAAGCACAACGCCCGCAATCGCCAAGAGAATCGGAAGCGAAGGCGCAAGGTAGATGTTGGCGCCAAAGGGCGAACGCCACAGCGGGTCCAGATAGATCGAATTGACGCCCGCGTGGTCGTTCGGATAGTCGGCAACCAGTCGCTGCATCAGCAGTTCCAGGTCCTGTCCGGCGCGGGCTCGGTTGACGCCGGGGCGCAGTCTGCCCGTCACGTTGAGCCAAGGCCTGCCCCGCCCTTCAATCTGCCAGTTGTCGCCGGTTTGTCGAATCGGCGAAAGAGGCACCCAGGCATCGGCGCGAACGCCGGTCATGCATCCAATGAATCCCTCCGGCGCGACCCCGATCACGGTGAGCGAATGCTGGTTGATCTCAACAGACTTCCCAACAATCTCCGGGTCGGCGTCAAAGCGTGTTTGCCACAGCGTGTAGCCGAGAACAAGGTATGGGGAGCCTCCCTCGCTCGCCTCTTCATCAGGACGGAAGAACCGTCCCCGGTAGGGCTTGATACCCAGCACGTCAAAGTAGTTCGCCGAAGCGTTGGCCGCGTTGATCCGCTGTGGCGTGTTGCCGCCAGTCAGCGTCACCCAGTCAGCGTGGTATGCCAGGATGCCGCTAAAGGTGTGATTCCCATCCCGCAGGTCGCGATAATCCGGGTAGGAAAATGGCGGCGATGGCGACTTATTCCATGCCCCGCGCATCACCGTGACAAGTTCTCCCGTATCCCGCGCGCCAGGAACCGGGTGCAACAGTGTGCCGTTGATCCAACTGAAGATAGTTCCAGTCGCGCAGATGCCGAGCGCGAGCATCGAAACCGCCGCCATCGTAAACCAGGGACTCTTGCGAAGTTGCCGCAACGCGAATCGTGCATCCCGGAGCAGTGCAGTCATAAAGACGCCTCCAGATTATTTCGCCGGATTGGAGCTTATTTAAATAGGATAGTGCATTTCAAGAGCCAATCGCATGGCGCTCATATCATGTTGAAAATATATGTACTTGTCTTCTATTATCCGACCATTTCAGTCTTTCTTTTCATGTCCGGTTGTGCGCGGAAGTGACCGGATCCGGACACCCGTTGTATTTGTCCCAACCCCCTTCGCCAACCTGCGAGCGTGCTCCCGCTCGATCAGCGCCATCAAGCCCTCGCGGACCAGTGCCGATTTCTCGACAACTCCCGTCAGCTCCTGGGCAATCTGCACCAGATCGTCGTCGAGTACAAGCATTGTCCTTACAGAGCCTCTATCCATCGATCAATACCTCCATTTGAATCCCGTAGTTCCACGCCCACATCAGAACCGCACCCGCATTCCTACCTGCAACTGCCTTTCCCGGTAGAAGTCCGTCGCATTCACATTCAGCGGCTGTCCAAACGCTGGCGATGTCAGCCCGGTTGTCAGGCTGGTCTTCAGCCCGGTCAGGAAATCCAGTTCCGGGAGCTTCGATGACGACCCCGGCGCGCTCGACGGGATGCCGGAATCGATTATGTATCCCGTCGTCTCCAGCTCCGTCACGTTCTGGTGGTTGAACAGGTTGAAACTCTCCACAAGGAATTCCAGTCTCCGCGCCTCCCCCAGGTCGAAGCTCTTGCCCAAACGCATGTCCGCCTTCCCGGTTCCCGGATATCGGTACGTGTCCCGCCCAATGTTGTAAACAACGTTGTCGCTGCCCACCCCAAATACCCGGCCGTCCCCGCCCGATCCGTTCATCCCGGGCGCCAGCCCCACAATCGCTGTGCCGTTGCTCGTAAACTCTTCCGCCAGCGACCCACCCGTGCGCATCGTGTAAGGTAATCCGCTGTGGAGCTGCCCCGTCCCCGACAGCATCCAGCCATTCCCCAGCCTGCCCGCCAGCTTGTGCAGCTTCCATGGCGGCTCAAAAGTCACCATCGCTCCTGCCGAATGCCGCATGTCCAGGCTGCTGGTTCCGTACTCCTGGCTGAAGTCCGAGCCTTGGCTCAGACTGTCCGGGAACAACGGGCTCTCTCCCGGATTCCAGTCCATCGCGTGCGAGTAGGTATAGTGCGCGTGAAAGCTCAGTCCTCGCCGCCCGGAGCGAACCAGCTTCACCATAACCGCCTCATACGTCGAGTTCGCCTTGCTCGTCATCTCATCGATTCCCTGGTAGTCCGGGCACAGCCATCCTGGAACCGCATTTGCCGGCTGGTAGTAAGGGCAATTCCCATCGCTTGTCGGCCACGAGGCATAAAACGGGACCGTGATCTGCGCTGCCTTGATCGGTCCCTGTCCAGTGTGGCCGCACTGCGTGTTGTTCGGGCCCGTCGGTACTTCATCGCACACGTTGTATGTCACCGTCTGTTCCGCCCCCGGCTGCGCCAGGTTGGCATCAATCGCAACCGGCAGCCGCCGTCCCAGGCTCACCATCGCGCTCGCCGTTACCTCGATGTGTCCCGGCAGGCTCTCTTCCACCGCTGCTACCGCCTGGTGAACCTCCGGATTATGGAAATTCGGTGCAAACTGCGCTGCCCCCCGGCTTCACTACGACCCCCGGTTCCCCCGCCGGCACATACGGAAACGGAGGAGCCCCACCGGAGTTCAAATTATCCGTTGGCCGCATGAAGAACTTCAGATCGCCTTTAGCCGATCCGGTCTGCGTCAGCGCCGTCTCCAGCGTCGAGTTCTCCGTCCGTCCAAAATACATTCCGTAGCCCAGCCGCAGCACTGGCCAATGGCTTTTCGCATTTCCCACCGCCAGGCTGATCCGCGGCCCCAAATCGTTCCCCAGGCTCGGCATCTTTTGCGTCTGTGGAAGCTGCGTATTCTCGAGCGCGCCAATCGGCGGCGGCAACTGCTCAAATTCCCAGCGCAGCCCGGCGGAAACCACAAACAGCGGCTTCGGCTGCCATTGAGCAGTCGCGTAACCCGCCCAATCATTAGTGCTCAGGTTCCAGTTCGTCGGCCCCAGCGTCTGCGAATAGCTGGCATAGCACGGCAAATAGCCCAGCCCTCTCAGCGTGCCCCCCGAGTCCCGCCACGCCTTGCCCGTCTGGTCGCAGTTGTGCTGGTTCATCGGGTTTAGCTCACCGCCCACTCCAAACACCGCAAACGCCAGCGCATCTGAGGCAAAATTCTCCACGCTCGCATACGAGTAAGTTCCCGTTTCATTGCGCAGCAGGCTAGTGGCATCCGCGTTGTGGTTCAGCTCGAACCCTGCCTTCACCAGCAACTTGCCATGCACCCAGTCCAGCATCTCCTGCCCTTCGAAACTCCGCTCGTCCGGGTAGCTTCCCGCACCAAACTGCGATGGATTTCCGATCGTGAATCCATACCGCGAGTCCACCACCATCTGCGGCAACTGTCCCCAGATACTCGGGCGCAAAAATGTCTGCTCAAACGCCGAAGGGGTCTCCGCATGTGCGCTCAGAATGCTTCTACCCACTGAGCCCTGGGTCACCGCCAGCAGGTTCGGCGTCAGAAATGCCTCCCACCGCCCCAGCAGCCATTCCTCGCTGGCTTCGCTCGTGCCAAAACTATCGGCGCCGTAGGTTTCCTCCACTCGCCTCAGTCCGCCGCCAGGCGAATCCCAATCCGCCCCTATCCCTTCCAGCGTGAACTTGTACCGTTCTGCCACTTGCCAGTCCATCCGCGCAAACCCGGTCCATTGCGTCGCCACCCGCGGAGCCGGACCAAGCAGCCCGTCCAGCGTTTCCAGCATGCTGGAATAAGCCCCCAATCCCGCTGCCACCGGATTAGCGCTGCTCAGTCCCAGCCGCGCGCTCAGCACCTGCAGATCATCGTCCGATGGTTGGGCAAAAAACACCGTCGGATGCTTCACCGTGGCCAGCCCTGGGTCGTTCCTCTGGTAGCCGTCGAGCGCCGCAAACCAGAACATCTTGTCCCGGCGAAGATGTCCGCCCGCTCCAAACCCCCAGGTTGTCTCGTGATCCGGCGGCGTATAACTCTGCGGGGTAAACACCGGCGTGGTCGTATCCGTCGCCGCCGCGGTCTCTTTGACCCATTGCGTATACGGGTTCTGCGCGCCCCACGTATTCTGCCGGTCAAACAGGAATCCCTGCCCGTGCAGCTGGTTCTCTCCGCCCGCTGTTCCCACGCGAACCCGGCCCCCGGCAGCACGCGCACCTTGCACCTCCACATTCCCGGCTGTCGTCTGCACCTCGTGGATCGCTGTCTCCCCCACCGCGAATCCCCGCCCGCCAGCCCAAGCCTGCCCCATCCCGCTCGTTTCTGCCCCGCTCCCTTGAGTCTGCGTGCCCGTTCCGCGTTCTCCGCCAAATGCCAGCCCGGTATTCGCCCCATCCACTTGCATTCCCGGCCCCATCAACCCCGCACCGCGCAAAGCCGTCTGCGTCCCGCCGCCCGCCGCACTGGCCGCAGTGGGCGAATCCTGCACAAAATCCTGCCAGCGCCGCCCGCCTACCGGCAGCCCTTGCACCTGCTCCGCGGTCATTGAGGCGGTCACCACCGGCGTTACCGGATCCAGATCCCCTGCGGCAGTTCGCGCCGGCACACTGTCCTCGGCCTCGCCAATTACGGTCCCGGTCAGAGGCAGTCCCGCCACAATCTCCTGTGCCATCGTCGCCGTCACTTCCGCGCTCACGGGAGCAATAGCTTCGCCCGGAACCCGCAACGCCGATGCACCCTGAAGCGAATCGACATTCGCCGCACCCCCCTCAGGAATCGCCGCCATCTCCACTCTCAACCCCGCCGCCCGCACTGCGGGCTCAAGCGGCTGCGGTGGTTCAGTCGCCACTCCAGCCGCCTTCGCCCCGATCAGCGCCGGCGACGTCTGCTCTGTGGCATGAATCTCCGCAATTGCCGGTTCAACCTCGGCCATCACGCTCGCCGTAGCCACCGGCATCTGGACTGTAAACTCCATCGACGTCTGCAGCCGCGCTTCGTGCCCGCCCGTCACCTCGATCCCTTCAAGACGCCCGTAGCCAAGCAGCTGGCTCTCGGCCTCCAGTGTGTACTCCCCAGCAGCCACCCCCACAAACCGGTAGCTCCCGTTCCTGCCCGTCGTGGTCCGCTGTTCCGCGCCCGTGGCCTCACTCCGCAGCACCACCGTCGCCCCGCCCAGCGGCTTCGAATACAAATCCGTCAGCATGCCCGCAATCGACCCAATGTTCTCAACACCGTAAGCAGCCCCATTCCGCGCGGCTCTACCGCCCGCTCCGGCAGCCAGATTTGTCTCGTGGATTTCGTTTGTCGCAGGTCCCGCGTTGGCGCTGCTTGGCCCCTGCGCCCACACAGTCGCGCCCACGCCCCAAACCAGCAGCGCCGCCTGCACCCAAGTCCAACTCCGTCTTGCTCCTGCCATCGAGACACCCGCTCGCGGCAGACCAGGAAAAATCCAGCAGCACACCTCATGCTCAGCCCATGAAATCCGGGTCCGCCAGGCGCGCAAGCCCGGGCCTTCGTACAAGCCCGTTTTCTCGCCACCCAAATTAGCAAAAAGTGAAGTTGACCACGATTCTAAGCTCGATTCGGTAAACTGGATAGACGGCCCGTCACACCTGTGACCTGCAACACATTCGGCATAGATTTAAACCAAGCTCTGATCGACCGATGCTTGAACTCCGAACTACGAACTCTGAACTCCCAACTTAGAACTCTGACCCCTGGAACCCCATGTTCATCGATGAAGCAAAAATTCGCGTAAAAGCCGGCGACGGCGGCAATGGCTGCATGGCCTTCCGCCGCGAGAAGTTCGTTCCCCGCGGAGGTCCCTCCGGCGGCGACGGCGGACGCGGCGGCGACGTTGTCATGGCCTCCTCCCAGCGCCACAACACCCTCATCCACTTCCGCTATAACCCCGAGCACAAGGCCCAGCGCGGCCAGCACGGCATGGGCTCCAACTGCACGGGACTTGATGGAAACTCCATCACCCTCCAGGTCCCCGTCGGCACCGCCCTCTACGACCAGGAAACCGGCGAGCTCATCCACGATTTTTCCGAGCCAGACGAACGCCTCGTCATCGCCAAAGGCGGACGCGGCGGACGCGGAAACCAGCACTTCGCCACTCCCGTGCATCAGGCCCCGCGCGAGCACGAAATGGGCCGCCCCGGCGAAGAACGTCAGTACCGCCTCGAGCTAAAACTCCTCGCCGACGTAGGCCTCGTCGGCTACCCCAACGCCGGCAAATCCACCCTCATCTCCCGCATCTCCGCCGCCAAACCCAAAATCGCGGACTATCCCTTCACCACCCTCGAGCCCAACCTCGGCGTCGTCACCGTCGGCGAAGAGCCCGACCAGGAATCCTACGTCGTCGCCGACATGCCCGGGCTCATCGAGGGCGCCCACCTTGGCTCCGGTCTCGGCACCCAGTTCCTCCGCCACATCGAGCGCACCCGCATCCTCCTTCACCTGGTCGACGTCAGCGACTCCAGCGGCCGTCCCGACCCCGTCGAAGACTTCAAAGTCATCAACAACGAGCTGGCCAGCTTCACCACCACCCGCGCCGCCGGTCCCATGGAAGACGACTCCGAACCCATCGTCGACCACCCCCTGGCCAACAAGCTGATGATCGTGTGCGCCACCAAAATCGACAGCGCCAACGCTGACAAGCTCAAGAAGCTCCGCACCCACATCAAGCGCAAGAAATTAGAGTTCCACGAAATTAGCGCCGTAACCGGCCAGGGAATCGAAGAACTGAAATGGTCCCTCGCCCGCCACCTGCGCTCGCCGGAAGCCTAAGTCCGCCGGCCATCAACAACAACCCCGTGTCCCACTCCTCGCATTCGAAACCCGGAGCACTCGATCTTTCCCGGCGCTATTGAATGTCGGGGCTCGGTGCCCCCGGTGTCGTGCATCCGTCCACCAGCGGGTGAAGCGTCCATTTGTTCTGCGGTTCAGACTGGCTCTTCCTGGTTGAACCGTTCTGGGCCTCATTGGTCAGGCCGCACATGGCATCGAGTATCCGCTTCAGGCTCGCCGGGTCCGCGAACTTCGTACCCGTCCACGGATTGCCCGTGATCAAGTTGGCGTTGCTTACCGTGCCCACCTTTTGCGCGGAGATCACCGGATGCAGCTCGTTCCAGCCCGAGTGAGCCGAATCGATGACCCAGCGACCCATAACAAATAGGACATCCTGACCGGGATGAATGGTGCCGCCGGAGACTGTGACGTTAGGACCGCTGTCGGTTTGCGCCACCGCCGCTCCAATGGCCACTATGATCAGAGCCACGATTGTGCAGATCAGGCAGATGAGCCATCCGATAAATGGGATCATGCAGACCGCCGCGCCAATGGCTGCGGGTACCGAAGCCACGAGAAGCGATTGATAAAGGTCCCACACGCCGGATCCCTCGAACTCCACTTCAAACGTGCCCGTACCCGGAGGCGGCGGACCCTGCGCAGCCCATTGGATCGCGTTGTCATTTGTGACCGCGCCGAGCGTCAATCCATTGCCGGATTCGTTGTGCGTACCGGATGTGGGCACTTCTGATCCGACGGCCAGCGGCGTCACCGTTGCTGTGATCGTCGTGCCGGTAACGGCAGTCACCAAGGCGGACTGGTTGTTGAAGAAGAGGCTGTTGCGGAAGCCGGAGAGAATGATGGCATCGCCAACCTTGTTGGAGTTGTTGGCCGTGAACACGAACGATGTCGGTGTGGAAGTCGCAGCCCATTTGGTGATATTGATGAGCCCGGTCCACGTGGGTTGGTTGGCGCCGGAAAGGCCGTTGCTGAAGGGCGTGCACTGTTGTAGGTTGCCGTTACTGTCAGAGATTTGATCGCCGGGATTGTGAAAGGTGTTCGCCTGCCACTCATTGGGAACCACCAGCCCCTGCGCGTTCAGAGACCCGGGCGCAACTAGGCCCAGCGAGTCGGCCTGCTCAGGAGTCAACACGCCCTGGCCGCCAATGTTAAACGTATCGCCCTGGTCGATTTGTCCGGCAGCGCCGACAATGTCGGCGGGCGATTCGAACTCACCGGTGAAGGAAAGGTTGGAGAAATTGTTGTACATGGTGACGATGTCGCCCTGCAGCGGATTCACAGGATTGGTGCAGAAGCGCTGATCCTGGATCATGTGACCCTGAACCGTATTCTTTGCGGCCACATCCTGGATCGAGTCGGTCAGTAGGCTCGGCGCCAGCAGCAGATCCGCGCTGAAATCGGTGTCGAATTTTCCCAGGAAACCAACCTGGTTCGACTGGTCGTAGACTCCCATCGCCAGGCCGATCACGCAGCGATTGCCGCCCAGGCAAACCAGCCGTCCAAAGAGCCACCACTGGCAATAGCCAATCGCGCCCAGAATCGCCACCAGCGCCACCGCGCCCGGATCCAGAATCGCTGCGATGATCATGCCGACAATTGCGGCCGTCATTCCAGAGCTACCCAGAAACGGGCCAGAGTAGTTACTGGGAGCTACGCATTCAGTGTGTTGATTAAAGGGCATACGAATCTCCTGTCAGGGACGTTGCAGCGAAATGGTGATGCCGCCGATCAAGGTGTTGCCGGAAAACACGTGGAAGTTGATGGGCTGCTGGCCGTGGAAGGTATCAAGCGGCGTCACAGTAACCTGGACATCGATCTGCTCGCCGGGATCAAGCACCGGAGCAGGAGGGTTGTATGTCACGGTCCAACCGGCGGGCAGCGGATTGTCCGCACGCGAGTTGCGAGCCCTGGTCAGCGAAGAGACACCGCGTTTGGGTGGGTTGCTGTTGCCCGCGGCGCGGTCGCTTGAGCAAAGCGGCTGCGGGCCAATCGTGAATGTGTCCGCGGCGAACGTGTAGGCCTTGCGCGTGGCGTCAGCATTGCGCAGCGCAAAGCTGAACACGCCCGGCGACATCGCCGGCACCACCTGCGTATTCTGCTGGCCGAGGTTGTTGAAAGGATTCAGATCGTCCGGCCAGAAGAACGAAACCTGGATGCAGTAGTGACCGGGGACTGCCGGAGTCGTCCAATCCATCGTTGCGTAAGCAGGGCAACTCGCAGAGCCCTTTACACCGAGATTCACCGCGGTGGTGCCGATGGGATGCGACTGGGTTCCCGCGCCAAAACTGAGATAAGAGAAGGTAACTGGCATGTCTCCGCAAACCCCGGATGTGGACCCATTCCAGATTTGTGCCCTGACTGTATAAGTTGTCGCCGGTTGTAACTCGAAGGTTGAACCTACCTTGACTCCGCCCTGGAGAATTTCGATGTCGGGATTCTGCCATGTTACCGCCAGGCCAAGGCTCATCAGGTAATACTGGTCGTAGATCAGCGGATCAGGCCGCTTGAAGTTGGGATGCGAGATCGGCACGCATTGAAAGAGCGTGAAAGGCTGCGCGTCTCTCTTTTTCTTTCCGAAGAGCCATCTCAGAAAAGCAACAAAGGCCGTCCAGAGGGCAACAATGAGCCCAACGATCGCCGGAATAAAGTCTTTCACGAAGGCGAGGATGAGCGCTTTGATAAACCAGATCAGGTTCTTGAACATGGCAGTTCCTTTCAACGCCACAGGCGGAAACGGAGGAGGGCTGCGCCCGGATGAAACCGGCGCTCTTGCATTTGCAGGCAGTCAGTCGGGAAGCTTCTAACGTTTACGTGCGTGTTTCTGCTCTCTTCGCCGCACCACGAGCCCCATTGCCAATACAAGAACAATGAAGAATGCAAGTTCGGTCACGCCGGTTCCACCATCGGGAGCGATGTGAAATACCTTCTCGATGAAGTCCATGGGGAATGGGTCTCCTGATTCGTGCGATCCGCGCTCGAGACGGATCAGATCCGTGCACTGCGAGCGAGGACAGAGGATTCCGTAACACCGCGTGCGAATGCACTCGATGTGTCTTCAGAGCAGGGGAGGCGCCGGAAGTGACTATCGATCCGGCACGGGATCACGCGAAACAATGCAGTGCGCGCACTAAGGCGCAAGGGGAGAACGCGATGCAAAGGCAAGGGCAGCGGGGATCCAGTTACATCGTTGGCAGCCAACATAGCAACCATCCTGGTGAATGTCAATGAAAAATACATGCAGTTACTAATTCAATGATTAAATTCATATGCTTATAAACCGCAGGCCCGCTCCGCCCATCCATCTGATTGATAGCCCTCATTTTGCAACCTGCCCCACCCTCTCTGCTGTTCGAAATCGCACACCATTTTCCAGAATCGAACGGCCTTCTCAGCCAAACCTGCTTATACGCCCACAAATCCCCGTCTTTCCCGCCGAATCCCGCACCGAGAATTGGTATCAGGAATGCTCTCAATCAAACAGGTTGCACCGGCCGCATTTGAACCATCGGCGCCCCAACCGCGTATGACACTGCACCGGGGTACGCCGCACAAATCCGCATTCCCACTCGGCGTAGTCGCACTTGAATCCTGGAGGTCAGGTAAATGGCAATGTTCATCAGTCAACTCAAGCAGGCTCTGCGTCGTCTCGGCCGCGCACCCATGTTTACGGCCATCACGCTTCTCACCCTGGCCATCGGCGTAGGCGCCAACACGGTCATCTTCAGCGTCATCGAGGGCGTCCTGCTCAAGCCATTGCCCTATCCCCATTCCGACCAGTTGATCGGAGTCTGGCACACTGCCCCGGGCATCAACATCAAAGACCTCAACATGTGCCCGTCCATTTACTTCATCGACCGCGAGCAAAGCACCACGCTCCAGGACATTGGCGCTTACGATGGCGACGCCGTTAGCATCACCGGCACAGGTCAGCCGGAGCACGTCCGCGGCCTCGACGTCACCGACGGCACATTGCCCATTCTCGGCGTTACCCCCGCCCTCGGCCGCCTCTTCACCCGCAAAGACGACACAGCCGGATCTCCCGAAACCGTCCTCATCTCCTACGCCTATTGGCAACAGAAATTCGGCGGCGCATCCTCCGTCATCGGCAGTTCCATCAACATCGATGGCCGAACCCGTCAGATCATCGGCGTCCTCCCCCGCAACTTCCACTTCCTCGACTATCCTGACGCGGCCATCGTAATGCCCTTCCAGTGGGACCGAAGCAAGACCAAGCTCGGCAACTTCAGTCAGCGCGCCCTCGCCCGTCTCAAGCCCGGCGTCACCATGGAACAAGCCAGCGCCGACATGGCGCGCCTCCTGCCCATCACCTTCCGCAGCTTTCCCGCGCCCGACGGTTTCAGCCCCGCCCTCTTTGAGAAGGCCCACATCTCTCCCAACCTTCGCCCGCTCAAGAAGGACGTCGTCGGCGATGTCGACAAAGTCCTCTGGGTTCTCATGGGTTCCATCGCCATGGTCCTTCTCGTGGCCTGCGCCAACGTCGCCAATCTGCTGCTCGTTCGCGTGGAAGGCCGCCGCCAGGAACTCGCCATCCGCGCCGCCCTCGGTGCCCCGTGGAAGCGCACCGCCGGTGAACTTCTCTTCGAAAGTCTCGTCATCGGCCTCTCCGGCAGCCTCATCGGTCTCGGCCTCGCCTATGCCGCCCTGCGCGCGCTCGTTGCCGCCGCGCCCACCGGCCTTCCCCGCATTCACGAAATCGGCATCGACCTAAACGTCCTCCTATTCACCCTCGGCCTCGCCCTCTTCACCAGCCTCTTGATCGGTGCCATCCCCGTCTTCAAATACGCGGGAGTCAAAGCCACCACCGGCCTTCGTGAAGGTGGCCGCGCCCACTCGCAAAGCCGCGAGCGTCATCGCGCCCGCAAAGCACTCGTCATCGTTCAGGTCGCGCTCGCCCTCGTGCTGCTCATCTGCTCCGGCCTCATGATCCGCACCTTCCAGGCCCTCATGCACGTCGATCCAGGTTTCACCGGACCCGACTCGCTAGAGACCTTCCGCTTCTACATCCCCGAAACGCAGATACCCGACACCCAGCCCGACCGCGTCGTCCACCAGCAACAGGAAATCCTCAACAAACTCGCCGCAATTCCCGGCGTCTCCTCCGTCAGCTTCTCCAATGCCGTCCCCCTCGATGGCTACGACACCAACGACATCCTCTACGCCCAGGATCACGCGATAGGCGAAAAGGAAATCCCACCCATCCGCCGCTTCAAATTCATCTCTCCCGGCTATCTCGCCACGCTCGGCACGCACCTCGTTACCGGCCGCGACATCACCTGGGACGACACCTACGGCAAGCATCCCGTCGCCCTCATCTCCGAAAACTTTGCCAAGGAATACTGGCACAGCCCGCAATCCGCCATCGGCAAAATGATCCGCGTCGCCTCCACCGATCCTTGGCGCGAAGTCATCGGCGTTGTTCAGGATGTCCATGAAGATGGCGTAGATCAGCCCGCGCAATCCACCGTCTACTGGCCCGTCATGATGGATAACTTCGAGGGACAGAAGACCGAACTCCGCCGCGGAGTCGCCTTCGCCATCCGCTCCCCACGCGCCGGTTCCCAGGCCTTCATGAATGAGGTCCAGCAGCAGGTCTGGTCCGTCAATTCCGCCGTGCCCCTCGCCGATCCAACCACCCTCGGCGAGCTCTACACAAAGTCCATGGCCCGCACGTCCTTTACCCTGGTCCTGCTTTGTGTAGCCGGAGCCATGGCGTTGCTCCTCGGCGTCGTCGGCATCTACGGAGTCATCGCGTACACCGTCTCGCAGCGCACCCGCGAAATCGGCATCCGCATGGCCCTCGGCGCGCAGCGCAACCAGCTCACCGGCCTCTTCGTTCGCCAGGGACTCGTCCTCACCGCCATCGGCGCTGCCTGCGGCCTCATCGTCGCCTTCGTCACCATGCGACTCATGTCCGCCATTCTCTTCAATGTGAGCCCCGTCGATCCGCTCACCTACATCGTCATCACCGCCGGCCTGGTAGCCACGGCATACCTCGCCTGCTATCTACCCTCCCGACGCGCCGCCACCATCAACCCCGTCAACGCGCTCCGGTCAGAGTAGCCAACGCCGCCCGCAAAATGCCCCCAGAACGCCCAGGGTTCGCATCCGCTATCAGGAACGAACCCTAGGGCGTTTTCGCAGCGGGCTGCGCGGCCGGGCCCCACGGCACTTCCACTGAAGGCAGGCAATTACGGCCCTCCGCGGTCGCCTTCACCACACCCTGCGCCTTGCCCGCCACATACGGAAAATCGGCCATCACCACGTGCCCATTCGCGTCGGCAGTCAGCGCCGCGTTGGCCACTTCCCCCTCCGACTCCACCACCACGGAAACCTTCGACTTTGCCGGAAACCCATCCATGATAAGCAGGAGTGCCGTTGAAGCCGGCTGCGCAATCCTCGCCTCAATCCTGCATCCCCTGTCTTCCTCCATCGCCGGATGCGGAACCAGCGTTCCGAAAGCCTGCACCTCTCCGTCCTTGCTCTCCAGTAAGTACCGCACAGGTTCGGCTCTTGCGGTTGCAGGCATTACCTCTAACTCATCCGCTGCTTTTAAGCTTTCCTCCTCAACCGGTTTCGGCTTGCGAGTCATCAACAGCCCTTGCGCATTCACATAAATATCGCGTTGGCCCGCCGCGTCCTCTTTCGCATAGGCAGAGGCCGGGTCCAGCACAAAACTCTTCGCCGGCCACAGCCCAAAGGCAAACACCTTGTTTTCAGGGACGCCTGCGGCAACCACGCGGTATCTCGCCACACCACCGCCTCCCTCGCTCGCCGAGCTGTCAATCTTCTCGAAGTGCAGGTACGGCGCCTGCGAATTCAGGTCGCCTCGCGCCATTGCGTCCCACTTGGCCTGGTGCGCCAGCAGAGGCATCAGGCCCTGTGGGGGTGCGGGCTGCCCTTGAAAGATCGAGTAGCTGATTGCATACGACTTCCTCGAAAGGTAGTCCGCTATCTTCGATCGCGTTGAGTTCTGCGCATATGAAAAAGCCGGCGCGAACAAAAAAATAGACAGGAATAGAATGAGTATATTGCGGGGGGATTGCAACATACCTTTAGTTTCCGCCATACCCTTACAAAAGCGCAACCACGACGCATGAAAGTCCTTACACCGGCAGCAGATCCAAATCACACCACCCAGGATGATTCGGCACTCCAGTTCCCAACGCCGTTTGCCAAAAGCTTGATCGCAGAGAGTGTCGCAAGCACGCAGTGCCCCCGGATGCATTCTCACCCTGCTGCCGTCAATCGGGGGTTACTCCCGGATTTTGAGGGTTCGGAACTCCGCTGAGGTCTACGAAACGTCGTTTCCCATGCGCTACGGGTCCGAAGGAATTCCTTGGATTAATCGATGGATACGTATGGGGTCTGTGCGCGATTGAAGCTGTTTTTTGTCTCTGAATTGTTGAAGTCGAGTGCCGCTGGAGCTATCTCTTGTCTCTGAATTGTCGAAGTCGAGTGCAGCGAAAAACGAATCTACGAACCTCGCGCCACCTGTAACGTTTTCATTCGAAGGAAATTAAATTTATCAGTTGACTACATTATAAATATCGGGTAGTTTCATTCGCGAAAGGTCCCGAGTCTTAGCAGCGGACCAATCCCGCATTTTCCCCGTCGGTCTTTGTTTTCACGGATGGATAGGTAGAAACTGCGATCTTGCAAGCCTTCCCCGCCTTGGTCCAATCCAAAACTGCTCCATTTCACGTGTAAGTTTTCCCCGGATTAGCTCAAGCTCACCACAGTCGAATTAGCAATTGAGTGGGCGGTTCTGCGTTACAGCGAAAAAGAGTAAACGTATCCCGCATACTGGACGCCAAGTGGCTTTTTCCTTACCCGGCCCCCAGCGACGGATCTTCGTCGCTGGGGCGGAAGTAAAGGCCGCCTCGCATACCTCTTGCAGGGGCGTGTTTGCTCTGGTTTCGCGTAGTGAGGTGCAGAGTCGTGTCCCGTGTCTGCAGAGTGCATTCTGCAGCCAGAGGATATCCCTACGTCAAAACGGATCGGAAATTCCGAGTCCCCCCATTCGTCCGAGAGGAGATATCGTGACAAAACTAGTAACGCTCGCAACGGTTATTGCTTCGGCGGTCGTCTTTGCCGCAGCAGCATCGGCTCAACAGGACCCTGGAGTTCAGACCGGGGTTCGTACCGGAACATTCGATGGCACAACAACCAGTACCGGAACCACGCTTATCAATCCCAGCAACGACCCCAACGGTTTCACCGCATTCTTTAACGACGGTATGCTCCGCTTTCAAGACGTCGAAGGCGTCGCCAATAACGTCGACGGCAACAACGGGCTTGGTCCCAGGTTCAACTCGAATCAATGCGCCGCCTGCCACGCGCAACCGGCCGTCGGCGGCACGGGCCCGGCTGTGAATCCGCAGTTTGCCGGCGTCGGTAGCTGCGCCAGCGAAAGCAATTTATCCGAAGCGGCGGTCACCGTCATCCAGCCCAGCCACTCCGCGCCCACGCCCGCACAGAAAGGAACCGTAGCTTGCAGCAACACCAATACGATTCCATCCTTCATCACCTCCACCGGTCCCACGCGGGAAGCCCGCTTCCCATTCTTCCTTAACAGCAACGGCACGGTGAACACCAGCGCTCCGAATGGCGGCGTGGAAGATCTGTTCACAGTGGCCGGGCGCCCCGACGGTGGCAGCCCCTGCAGTGCTGCCCAGCCTAACTTCGCTCAAGCCGTCAGCCTGGGCAACGTGATCTTCAGAATTCCCACGCCTTTGTTCGGTATGGGGCTGGTCGAAAATGTTGACGACGGAACGCTACTCGAGAATCGCAGAACAAATCTCAACAACAGTTTTGGCATTGCAGGCACCTTCAACACCAACGGCAACGACGGTACGATCACTCGTTTTGGCTGGAAGGCACAGAACAAATCGGGGCATATCTTCGCCGGCGAGGCCTACAACGTGGAGATGGGTATCACCAACTTGCTGTTCAACACCGAACGCCCGCTTCCTGAAGAAGAGAATGCAACAGGACTTCCGACGGACTGCGTCAACCTGACTGGTACTGGATATCCGGAAGACGCCTCCAATCCGACCTCGACGCCCAACGCCGCGGTTCTGGATGACGTGTCAGCGTTTGCCAACTTCACTCGCTTCCTGGCGCCGCCACCTCCCGGAACGGTCATCCTCAACGGGTCGCCAGTACCCGCGGCGACCATTTCAGCCGGAGCGGCGGTGTTCACTTCCATTGGCTGCGCCACTTGCCACAACGCTAACCTCGGACCCACGCAGACCTCGAACCTGGTTCCTGCGCTGAGCGGGCAAACCTTCCATCCCTACTCTGACTTCGAAGTGCACCACATGGGCTCGGGCTTTGCGGATAACGTCAGCCAGGGCAACGCGGGCGGCGACGAGTTCCGCTCCGCTCCGTTGTGGGGCCTCGGGCAGCGCATCTTCCTCGATCACGATGGCCGCGACCAGAGCGTCCCGGCGGCCATCCAGAATCATATGAGCAACGGCAGCGAAGCCAACACCGTAATCACCAACTACAACAACCTCAGTGCAACCTCTAAGCAGGAACTGATCGACTTCCTGCGGTCTCTCTAGCCTGCGCTCTCTCTGGTGAGCCTGGCTCTACCCGGCGAGGCGCATACACGCGTCTCGCCGGTTCGTTCCGCTTCATCGGGATGTGCGCAACCGCCGGGGATGCGCGCACTCGCGTTCGACTTTGCTTCGAGGACAATCCCATGGTTACGCGATGGTTCACCTGTTTGGCTGTGAATGCGCTATTGACATGCTCACTGGCGTGGGCGCAGGCAACTCCCGCAACCGCTATGCCTGATGCTGGTAAATCCCAAGTCGCCTCAGGCGCCGTTCCCAAGGGAGTTCTTCTCGTAAAAGGTGCGTGGTGGAGCGCAAGCGACTCCGTCACGCCTCTGCCCGAAACGGGGAAGGTTGCGGACAACGCCTATCGCAATCCCTACTTCGGCATCGATTGGAAACTTCCTCAGGATTGGACACAGAAATACGAAGGCCCGCCTCCATCGGATCAGGGCCGCTATGTGCTCGCGAATATCGTTCCTGCCGACACCTACACGGA
The DNA here is from genome assembly GCA_049514915.1 of Occallatibacter sp. Lineage (GTDB taxonomy): Bacteria > Acidobacteriota > Terriglobia > Terriglobales > Acidobacteriaceae > Telmatobacter. The sequence continues at coordinate 217,205 of JBEKUP010000003.1, forward strand.
ATCGTCGCGCGGAAGTGTGTTGATTACCGCCGACGATCTGTTCTTTACTCCGTTGCCGGTCACGCGCGGGGAAGAGCTTGTCGATTACAGCAAGACGAATCTGGCAAAGGTATACAAAGTGGAGCGGCCACCCACGCAGGTAACCATAGGGAAAAGATCGTTCCGGTCCTTCGCTTACTGGTCTCCGGCGGCCGAGCTGCATTGGTATGTATTCAGCACGCAGATCCGCTGCCATGCAGTCCAGATCGTGGTGAGCAGCAGCGATACCAAACTCATCCAGAATCTGATCCAGGATTTGAATGCGATAACCTTTCCGCCCGAAGATGCTCTGGCCGACGGCGACACCGTACCGGTATGCGTCAAGGATTATGCGACCGGCGCGAATGTCATCAGCCGCGTCGATCCGGTCTTTTCCCAGCGCCGCTACAACGCAATCCCGGTGCGCATCATCATCGGCAAAGACGGCAAGGTGAAGCACATTCATTTGATCAGTGCATTTCCCGACCAGGCAAAAGCCATCACCGACGCACTCAATCAATGGACCTTTAAACCGTACCTGAAGGATGGACAACCGGTAGAGGTGGAAACAGGCATTCAGTTCGGAAAGGCGGCCGCAGCGCCGCAAACTGCAACTGTGAGACGGCGCGTTTCGGCATGGTGAGCTATGCGCCTGCAGCCGTAAAAAAGCGGAAGCCTATTTGAAGTGCGCGAAAGTCGTACGGAATATGCTGAGCTGCCCGAGGGCACAAAAGGAAGGACTGATGCCGATGAAAGCAGGTACTGCCAGGCGTTTGTATCTTGCGATCGTTCCGTGCGCGGCGATCCTGTTCTGCGCATCTCAGATTGCTTGTGCAGCCGGACTCATCACTGGCCTGGTTCGGAATCGAACCAGCGGACAGCCCGCCGCCGGCGACGAAGTGATTCTGCTGCGTCTCGACCGCAGCCCGCATGAGGAGGCGCGTACCAGAATCGATGCATCGGGACAATTCACCTTCGATCTACAGGATCCCGCGGCTCCTCACATCGTCCGGGTGGTTCATCAGGGCGTCAACTACGACAGGCATATTGCGGATGCCGGCGCAATATCCATCGACGTTTTCGACGCAGCATCCAAGGTGCAGGGCGTTACCGGCAGCATCGAGATTATGCGTATAGGTACACGTGGCAGCGCTCTCCACGTCTCCGACATGATTGAGATCTGGAATCAGTCCAATCCGCCCGTGACCCAGGCAGGCGCGCGGAGTTTTGAGGTCTATCTGCCGTCCGGCACCACCATTAGCTCGATTCTGGCTGCCGGCACTGAAAACACGGCCACGTCCATTTCGGCCACACTCGTCCCCGGCGAACCAGGCCACTACACCGTCAACTTCCCCCTGCTTCCCGGAGCCACCAAGTTCGCCTTCAATTACGACCTGCCCTACAACGGCAATACGAAGTTTCGCGCCAGAACCGTTTATCCCTTTAAACAGTTGGCAGTAATGATTCCGCCCACCATGACCTTTGCTTCACGTTCTTCCGCATTTCAGCCCCTTCCAGTAGGTGCCGATCGCTATCGAGTAGAAGCGGCTGAAAACGTCAAAGCGGGAACCGCGCTGGAGTTTGAAATCTCGGGGAGCGGTGAGCTTCCAGCGGTGCAGGCGCAAAGCCACGCATCGCCGAATCACCCTGCGGCGCCTGCAACAGCCTCTGCGCCGGCAATCACTGTCTCGCCAACACCGAAAGCCGCCAGTGTCACTTTTCCCGCACCCCGCAAGACCATGCATTCCTCAACCGCCTGGTGGTGGGTCTTGGGCCTTTCCTCCCTCGCACTGGCGGTGTACGTGTTTCTCCGCTGGCCGCGCCGCCGTTTGCGCCGCTCTGCGCTCGCCTTGGTTGCGCCATCGCACCGCCCCGCGCTTCATTCAGCGGTTCATCTGGTCGATGCTCTAAAAGACGGCCTCTTCCAGCTTGAGTCCGATCGCATGCGGGGCATCATCAACGGCGAAGACTATGCATCGGCCAAGCAAGCCCTGGAAGGAACCATCCGCTGGGCGCTCACGCGTACGCAGAACCGCAAAGCCAACTCTGCCGCTCGCTGAATTTGAGAGGGCCCGGAAGAAATCTGAGACCTTATACCACCCTCGCGTTATCTCAAGTGCTCATGCTTTGAAGTGCAATTGCACAGAAAACAAAAATCGAGATAAATAACGCAATATCAATAAGTTAAGCCGCTGCCCCATGCAAAATCAGCGCAAATTCCAAAAAAATGTCCAATTCTCAACAACCTATTGTCTCGATTAGTTCAATTCTCAGCAACCCGAATCGCGTGCGCGGGCTGCCCGGTAGGTTCATGTCGCAAAGAATCCCAACCCTCCGAGCAGCCGTTTGCCCCTGTTTGCAACCCTGCAAGCAACCTTTTACCCTATGTAGCACAACTCTCCGAGCAGCCATTTGACCGCCGGAGACTGGCCACTGACAACTGAAAACTGATAACTGCAAAACGGCTATTCCTCTTCCTCCTCCACTGGCCGTTTCGCGTTGGCCAGGATCTTCTCCGCTACCAGTTGCGGGACGATATCGTAGTGGTTCATCTCCATCCTGTAGCTGCCTTTGCCCTGCGTCATCGAGGTCAGAATGGTTCCATAGGTCAGCATTTCAGCCATCGGCACTTCGGCGTTGATCACCGTCGTACGTCCTTTGGATTCCATACCTTGCACCCGTCCACGCCGTCCGTTCAGGTCGCCCATCAGCGCCCCGGCAAACTCGTCCGGCGCCTCAATCTCCACCTTCATCACCGGCTCCAGTAAACACGGCTTGCATGACTCCATCGCCTTCCGGAACGCCAGCCTTCCCGCCATCTTGAAGCTCATTTCGTTCGAGTCCACGTCGTGGTAGCTGCCGTCAAAAACAGTCGCCTTGAAGTCCACCACCGGGAAGCCCGCCAGGTACCCGCGCGCCGCCGACTCCACAATCCCTTTCTCTATGGCAGGAATGAAGTTACGAGGCACCGCCCCGCCAAAGACCTCATTGCCAAACTCAAATCCGCCACCCCGCGGCAGCGGTTCCATGCGGATTTTGCAGTCCCCAAACTGCCCATGTCCGCCCGTCTGTTTCTTGTGCCGCCCTTGCGCCTCCGCCTTGCCGCGAATGGTCTCGCGGTACGGCACCTTGGGCGCTTTCAGCGTAACTTCCGCGTGGTAACGCTTCTTGAGCCGGCTCACAATGGCTTCAATGTGCGGCTGCCCCGCCCCCGCAATCAGAAACTCGTTCGTCATCGGATCGCGATAAAAACGAATCAGCCGGTCCTCTTCCATCAATTTGTGAATCGCCGGCGCGAGTTTGTCTTCGTCCGCGCGGCTTTTAGGCTCAATAGCATAGGTCATGGCCGGTTCGGGGAACGGCACGATGTCCACCTGAATCTCGGCGCCCTTTTGTCCCAGCGTGTCGCCAGTAAGTGTGTCGCGCAGTTTGGCCACTGCACCCAGGTCGCCGGCATGTAACTCAAGCACTTCCACCGCCTTGCGACCCTGCATCACGCTCAAATGAGAGAGCCGCTCCTGGCCACGGCGCGTGTAATTCTCCACCGTCACATCGTTCCGGACAACGCCGCTGATGACTTTGAAAAACGTGATGCGCCCTGAAAACGGATCAGTCATGGTCTTGAAGACCACCATGCCGGCTGGTCCCGAATCTTCAACCGAGCGAAACGTCATTCCCGCTTCGTCGGGCAGTCCGGTGCCACCGCCGGCGCCAACAGACACTTGAGCGCTCACCGCGATGGGCGCTCGCTCATTGGCGGCTGGAGCGTAAACCTTCAGGAAGTCCAACAGGTGGTCAGTGGCCATGTTGGCCAGTCCGCTGGTAAACAAAACTGGAAAAATTCGATCTTCGCGGATCGCCTCATGCAGAGCTGCGATCAGGTGCTCCTCGGGAATGGTGCCCTTTTCGAAATATTCTTCCATCAATTCGTCTTTGCCTTCAGCCACCAGCTCCACCAGAGCCTCATGCCGTGCCTTCGCGTCAGCCGCCAGGCTGTTCGGCATTTCAACAAGCTTGCCTCGACCGTCGCCCCCGGCGGTGTAAGAGAAAGCTTCCATCGTCACCAGGTCTACGACGCCGTGAAAACCCTGGGCGTCGGATATGGGAAGCTGTACCGGAACACAGTTCCGTCCCCAACGGTCTACTAGGTCGTCGATCAGCGCATTGAGTCCGCCGCCACCGCCCGCCTTGGGATGGTCCATCTGGTTGACCACAACCACGCGCGGAACATTCGCTTCCTCGGCATATTTCCAAACCCGCTCCGTCACCGCTTCCACGCCGTTCTGAGCGTTCACAATCACGATAGCGGCCTCCACGGGCAGTAGCGCGGCGCGCGCCTCGTGACTGAACATATGGAAGCCGGGCGTATCAATGAAATTGACTTTCACCCCTTGCCACTCCGCAAACGCAACCGCGTTCTGCATTGTGGTTGCACGAGCAACCTCTTCTTCGTCATAAGCGGTCACCGCCGAGCCATCGGCGACACGCCCCTGAGTTGGTGTCATTTTCGCGGCATGCAGCAGTGCGGCAATCAACGTGGTCTTGCCGCTATGCGCATGCCCCACTACAGCTACGTTGCGGATCTCACTTCCCTGATACGTTTTCATGGTGTTCTCCTGTACTGCGCGAGCTTCGAATGAGCGTCGACGCAAGCGAAGCCGAAAACCAGGTCCTTCGGCTTCACTTCGTTGCGCTCAGGATGACAATTCTTTGGGAGTGAATGCGGGAGGCACAGGGAGGGATTCGGGGCGTCCGCTGGGGCGTCCAAGTGGCCGGATTGGAGGGCCACGTGTCCCGGTCTGCCGTCTGCCTCGTCCATTAAAGAGGGCCTCGGGCCGGCGTCCTGCAGATGAACGGAAGATGAATCCGCAAGGCGCTTTCTGCTAAGAAGCGGATGCTATCACAGCCGGACTGTGAACGTCCTGTGACTTGGAACACGAGCGCCAATTGCAAGGTTCCGCTTCATCCGCCGACCGACTGTTAGTGAACAGCGGAGGTCAGCCACAGGCCGCCGAAACAGCCGAAGTCCCTACTGAACCTCTTGGGGGCGCTGGGCCAAAAGGGCAAAGCTCGCCGGGATTACCAGGAGATAGCATGCAGCCGCAATCATCATGGTCACATTGATACCAAACGAGATGCTGGTGATGACCGCCAGCACAGACGCCAGCACCCCGGTAGCGCCATTGACCCCCCAGAACCACGGAGTCGGCTGGCTGTCGATTGCTTCGACCAGCCGCATCCCGGTGGGAAAGCCAAAGCCCAGCAGAAAGCCCAAAGGCATGATTGCCGCCAGCGAAACTGCAATGCGCACAATGCGTTCCTGGCCGGCCGTGGCCTGAAAAATAGAGGGCAGAGCCAACTGCATCGCCACCAGGTAAGCCACAACCAGTGTTCCCCATACCAGCAGTCTTCCGCGGTTGCCCAGCTTGAGCGAATCCGAAGTCATGCTACCCACGCCCGAAGCGAGAATCAGGCTGAACAGGCACACGCCGAGAGAGTAGATAGGGTGACCAAGATAGACACTGAAGAACTGCAACAGCGCGATCTCCGCCATCATGAAACCCATGCCGATCAACAAAAAATAGAAGCTGCCTGCCAGAGCCAGCGCGCGCGTGCATTCGCGCGCTGTACTCTTTAGGGGCACAAGGATTGTGGTGATAACGGCGATGATAGATAGACAAAGGATCAACATCAGGACAAGGGAAGCCGCAAGATTGCCGGAAGCGATTCCGCCCATACCGCTGTGTTGCACCACCTTGATCAGGCTCGGGACGTCGAACAAGCGAAGCTGATTGAAAAAGAATGGCCTCGCATCAGTGGGCGCGGTCAGGTTGAGATAAGTCGAATCGAGTACTCGATTCAGGGTGACTGGATCATGACTGTCTACGATCTGCCGCAGCAGTGCGGAGTCAGACAGACGGTCTGGCGCAACCAACTCGGTGAAGCCGCCATCGCGCACCGCAGCATGCAGCGTGCGCAACTGTTCCTCCGTAAACGGAGCCTTGGCCAGCACAAGGGTGGCAAGGTTGTTGTTGCACGCGACAAAAAGATGGGCTTTCGGATCCTTGACTCCAGCATCCAGCAACGCAGCCGTAGCCAGCCCGATCATACGTCCAGTCTCATTCATGTCGCTGCCGCCGTACCAGCGGCTAACAGTGAAGAAGCCATTGCTGTTGATGGTGTTCAGAAACGCCCGCCAACCCTCGAGAGTATAAAGGCCATTTTCGCTGAGGCTGAGTGCACCTGCGCCGGTCGCCGCCCACGTGTCGACCATGCTCATCTGCACAAGATCGAATCTTTCGTGCGTCGAAGCAAACCAGCTGCGCGCATCATCTACGTGCAGCTTCAAATTCGGCACAGCCGTGATATTCGAAAAATCCTTGTAATAGGGATCCTTTGTAAGCAGATTGACGAAAATGGGATTCAGTTCCACGCCGGTGATGTCAGATACGCCGAAGTAATGAGCAGTCAACACGTCGCGGCCGCCGCCAACGCCGATCACAGCGGACTTGTGGATTCCAGGAAGACGATAGGCCAGACTCACCAGGTCGTATTGGAGGAAGGCAATGGATGCGGGAGTGCCGTCATAGTGGAAGATAGAGGTGCCGGCTGAGCCATCGATGTTCAACGCCGCGATAGGAACGGCCGTATCCGCCGGCATCCTGGGGGAGGCAGCCCACATTTGAGGAAACCGTACGCTGGGCGGAAACCATTCGACGCGGGAATATGTATTCCACTTTTCGTGCACACCTCTTGTGTTTGACGGCTCGAACAACCCCTTTACCATGATGGGGCGGAAGTCGATTCCTGACATGGCATTGAAATACACCAGCCCCAGAAGCAGGAACATGACTTTGCCCGGATGGCGCCACCACGGCAAGGATTTAAGTTGGCGCACTTGTTCTTCGCCACCACTGATGGAAAAGGCCAACGCGGACATGGCAGCAATTGCACCGGCCAGAACTACAGCGGTCGGCGCGGCCAGAACATTCAGCAAGCCAATCACTGCGAAGCATCCCAAGGCCGCGCCGACCAGGTCCACGCCATACACCTGTCCAGCCGGGAACGGACTGCGAGTTAGCGCCAGACTCACCACCACGCCGGAAAACACATAGGGGATGGCCATGACCGCAAACAAAAGGGTCCACGCAATCACCGTAGTAAGCGAAAACGGTGTGACAGTGATGAGGCAAAACTGCACAACGACCGAAGCGGGCATAGCAACAGCGGTGAAAAGTGCGAACCTCGACAAGGTCTCGGGAAGGGTTGCGGCCTGGAGTTTTTCACGCTGAAGATAGACCCAGACGGCGCCGACCGTCATACCCAGCATGGCTACGCTGATTGCAAAAAATGCCAGGTAATACCAGGCGATCACGGACAGGATACGGGTCTGCAGAATCTGAAATACCAACGATGAAAACGAGATAAGAAAAACACCGATGAGAAAAGGCGCCCTGCGTAAACTACCATGAAGTGTCATCGGAGCCAGGATCTCCTTCGGTTCAGGATGTGCTGTGAGCGGGATGCGGTGAGATGATGGTCTGCCAGCACCCCTTGGAATGTCAAAAGAGGATTAGATACTCACCGCGGCGGGCAGGATATCCTCCACATCGACCCATTGGGTAGGGTAGTCCCCGGTATAGCAGGCAGTGCAATATCCGGTATGCTCCTCGCCGTCACAGCTCCTCAAAAGTCCTTCGAGAGATAAATAGGCCAACGAGTCTGCCTCAATGAATTGACGGATCTCTTCTACGGATTTGTTCGCAGCGATCAGGTCGCGCTTGCTGGGGGTGTCTACGCCGTAGAAGCAGGGCGATATGGTAGGCGGGCAGCTGATGCGCAGATGCACTTCCCTCGCGCCCGCGCCGCGCACCATCCGCACGATCTTCCGGCTCGTGGTGCCGCGAATAATGGAGTCGTCAATTAAGATTACGCGCTTGCCGTCCAACAAATTGTGCACGGGATTGAGCTTGAGGCGAACGCCGAAATCGCGGACGCGCTGTTCGGGCTCAATGAAGGTTCTGCCGACGTAGTGGTTGCGGATGAGGCCCATGCGGAAAGGAAGGTCAGCCTCCTCGGCGTATCCGAGGGCCGCGGTTACGCCGGAATCGGGAACCGGAACCACAACATCGGCGGGAACGAAGGATTCGCGCGCTAACTGGCGGCCCATCTGGTCGCGGCTTTCCTGCACCCAGCGACCGAAGATCCGGCTGTCAGGACGAGCGAAGTAAACGTGTTCAAAGATGCAACTGGTTTGCGGAACCCCGGTTGCGTACTGGCGGCTGGTAACGCCGTCCTCTGAGACCATGACCAATTCGCCGGGGAGGACATCGCGGAGGTATTCGGCGCGGAGCAGGTCGAACGCGCAAGTTTCGGAGGCGAAGACAATGGTGTCCGGGCCGTCAGGATTGCGGATGCGCCCCATGGAGAGGGGCCGGAATCCGCGTGGATCGCGGGCCGCGAAGATGCGGTCACGGGTCATCATCACAATGGAGAATGCCCCTTCAACCTGCGCAAGGGAGCCGGCGATGGCGTCAACCAGCGAGTTTGCTCGTGAATGGGCAATGAGCTGGACGATGATTTCTGAATCAGATGTGGTCTGGAAGTAGGCGCCGTCCCGTTCCAGACGAGCACGCGCATTACCGAGATTCACGAGGTTGCCGTTGTGAGCGATCGCGATGAGGCCCTTGGTGGAGTCAACGCGGATTGGCTGCGCGTTGAGAAGAGCCGAGTCTCCGGTGGTGGAATATCGGGTGTGGCCAATGGCCATGGAGCCAGGCAGCTTGGCGAGGACGTCGTCGGTGAAGATTTCAGAGACGAGTCCCATGCCCTTGATGTTGGCGAGTCTCTGGCCATCTGCGCTGGCAATGCCGGCTGACTCCTGGCCGCGATGCTGGAGGGCGTAAAGACCCAGGTAGGCCTGGCGTGCTGCATCAGGATGGCCGTGGATTGCGACTACACCACATTCTTCGCGAAGCTTTGGGTCATCTTCCAGATTTCTGCGAGACAAATCGCGAACTTCAGAAGCGGGATCCGGAGCCTTGAGAACTGTTGTATCGGTGACGCCTTCGACTCCCTGGTAGAGGGTGCGGGTCATGCGGGGACCTCATCGTGGAGCGTGGCCTGCAGGGATTCGGCCCAGGGCCCGCGCAAGCTGGCCAACGTAGCGGAAATGAAGGGCTCACCGTCGACCGAGATTTGAAGGTTTTCTCCGCCGGTTGTGCCAATCCGTGCGACTAAGAAGCTGTGTTTACCAGCCAGATTTTCTATTTCAGAGACGTTCGATGGATGAGTACTGACCAGCACGGTAGAAGCCGGCTCGGCGAAGAGGCCGAAGAGGGGATGGACCATGAGCGATTGCTCCTGCTCGACGGTAGCCCCGACTCCCTTTGGGAAAGCCGCTTGCGCCAAGGCAACTGCGATACCGCCGTCGGAGATGTCGCGGGCGGAGCGGAGAAGACCCTGCTCGGCCAGCGCGGCCAACAGCTTATAAAGGCCGGCTTCGGCCTCGAGGTCGAGCGAGGGCGGCGTACCCCACAGCTCGCCAAAAACCACTTTAGCGTATTCCGAACTGCCGAACTCCGCGACCTCACTGGCAACGGTTTCCGTTGTGTCTTCCAGAGCATCGGGAACCGGGTCAGGGATTGGAGATGCGATGGGAAAAGGCGGAGGCAGCGTAACAGGAAGCATGACGTAGGGGCTCATCGGCAAAGGCTTGAAGGGAACTTCGAGTTCCGGATTTGGCTCTTCACCCCTCGGAACCGGCCAGAGCAGTAGAATCGCGTCTCCCGCCTTCTGGAACTCGGCCGGAACCGCCTTGTTCGCGTCGTCAAGAATGCCGACAATACCCAGAACCGGCGTGGGATAGATGCCTTCCCCGCGTGTCTCGTTGTAAAGAGAAACGTTGCCGCCTGTAATTGGGGTCTTGAGGGCTGTGCAGGCTTCGGCGATGCCGTCGATGGCCGCAGAGAGCTGGGCCATGATTTCGGGCTTTTCAGGGTTGCCAAAATTCAGGCAGTTCGTCGCGGCCACCGGGACTGCGCCAGTCATGGCAACCTTGCGGGCAGCTTCAGCGACGGCGTGCATCGCGCCAAGCTTGGGATCGAGATAACACCAGCGGCCGTTGCCGTCGAGAGCCATGGCGAGACCGATCTCTCCAATTGGACCTTCAAGTGCGTCCGGCCTTGCCGTACCCTTGATGCGCATCACACTGGCCTCTCCGCCAGGCCCGATCACGGTGTTGGTTTGCACCATAGTGTCGTATTGCTCGAAAACCCACCGCTTGGAGCAGATGTTGGAACTGGCCAGGAGTTTCTTCAGGTCGGCGGTGTAGTCGCGGTCCTCGGCCAGCTCAGCCAGAACCTCATCGGACGGATCCATCGAAACCGGAGCTTTCCATGTGCCTAGAGGCCGATGGTAGAGGGGTGCGTCGTCAGTGAGAGACTGGTTTGGAATGTCCGCTACAAGTTCTCCATGGTGACGGATGCGGAGACGCGGCTCGGGGCGAACGGTTCCGACGATGACTGCGTCCAAGCCCCATTTTTCAAAGACGCGAAGAACCTCATCTTCCCGGCCCTTGATGGCGACCAGCAACATGCGCTCCTGGCTCTCGGAAAGCATGATCTCGTACGCCGTCATCCCGGTCTCGCGCTGCGGAACGAGGTCGAGTTCAACGTCGAGTCCGACACCGCCGCGCGCACCCATTTCGCACGTGGAACAGGTAAGACCAGCCGCTCCCATATCCTGAATGCCGACGATCGCCCCTGTCCGCATGGCTTCCAGACACGCTTCCAGCAGCAGTTTCTCCATGAATGGGTCGCCCACCTGGACGTTAGGTCGCTTGGCTTCCGTGCCCTCGTGGAACTCTTCTGAGGCCATGGTGGCTCCGTGGATCCCGTCGCGCCCGGTTTTTGCGCCGACATAGATGACGGGGTTGCCGGTTCCCGTGGCTTTCGCGTAAAAGATCTCGTCGATGCGGACCAGGCCAAGAGCGAAGGCGTTCACCAGCGGATTACCACTGTAGCAAGCCTCGAATTTGGTTTCGCCCCCCAGGTTGGGTACGCCGAAGCAATTGCCGTAACCGGCGATCCCGCTAATCACGCCCTCGACGACCGAGTGGTTGCGGGAAACCAGCTTCTGCTCTTCCGCGGTCTGGTCGGCCTCCCTTGTGATGGATCCGAAGCGGAGAGAATCCATAACGGCCAGCGGCCGGGCGCCCATGGTGAAAATGTCCCGCAGAATTCCGCCCACTCCCGTAGCCGCGCCTTGAAATGGCTCGATATAGCTCGGGTGGTTGTGCGACTCGATCTTGAAGGCGCAGGCCCATCCATCGCCTACGTCGATAATGCCGGCGTTTTCACCCGGTCCCTGGACAACGCGCGCACTCTCTGTGGGCAGACGCCGGAGGTGCACACGGCTCGATTTGTACGAGCAGTGCTCACTCCACATCACGCTGAAGATTCCGAGCTCAGTTAGAGAAGGAACGCGGCCCAGAGCATCCAATATGCGGCTGTACTCGTCCGCAGTGATGCTGTGAGTGGCCAGCACCTGCGGAGTTACCGTAACCGGCGAAGGAACGACGGCAGAGGAGGAGGTGGTCATCACTGTTGCCTCCATTGTCGCATGCCGCTTCTACCGCGGCAGACTCCTTTAGCCCGCGCGCCCGCGGAAAAAGGTCCGCCCTTGTGGAAAGCGTGGCGTATACCTGAGCTCTTGCATCAGGTCTGAGTGGGTACATCCCGGGCTGGCATTGGATTCTACGGATCGCAACCGTGCTCTAGCGCCGAAATGAGGGCTGTGCGATACTTTGAGAGCAGATTCCCACCCGAGCCGGGATGGCGGAACTGGCAGACGCAGCGGACTCAAAATCCGCCGACCGCAAGGTCGTGGGGGTTCGACCCCCCCTCCCGGCACCAAATAATAAAGAAATAAGCCCAACAAAATGAGATAAATAGGTGCAATCTCAGGATTATGCTGGGGCATTGAAATATCGGGTGTTGAATAGTACATTGCTGTTCGGGTACAATTTCAGGTACAGTGCGGGTACAGCGGGTACAAACGAGGTACAAACGCACTCCCTGGAGACCCCGATGGCCACTCTCGTAAAAACCCCATCCGGCAAGTGGAAGGCGATCATTCGCAGGGCCGGTTGGCCGATGACAGTCAAGACGTTTCGGACCCAGCGAGACGCCGGAGACTGGGCTCGTCGTACCGAAGACGACATGGTCCGGGGAGCATTTATCCAGCGGGCTGCTGGCGACCGTTTGACGGTAGCGGCTGCGATGAAGCGCTACCTGGCAGATGTAGTGCCTTCGAAGCGGCCGACAACACAGGTTGCCGACCAAAAGCGATCTAAGATTCTCGTGAAACATCTCGGGAAGTATTCCCTGACCTCTCTAACGCCAGAGGTCATTGCCCGATTTAGGGATATGCGCTTAGCCGGGGAAGATCGGAAGGATGCGGACGGAAACCCAATACCGAGGTCCAACAGTACCGTTCGTCTCGATCTAGCCCTTCTTGGCCATTTGCTGACCATTGCTATTAAAGAGTGGGGCGTGAACTTGCCGGCCAACCCGGTCACAAATATCAGGCGTCCAGCACCTGGGGCCGGCAGGAATCGTAGGCTATCGCAAGAGGAAGAATCACGCCTTTTGGCTGCCGTTGACCAGCACTCAAACCCGATGATGGGTTGGATTGTTCGGATCGCTCTTGAGACTGGTATGCGGTGGTCGGAAATACTGACTCTCCGCGAATCGCAGGTGGATCTCAAACGCCGGATTGTTCGACTGCTGAAGACAAAGAACACTCAGCCGCGCACCGTTCCCCTGACTCTATCGGCTGTCGAAATGTTCCGCAAGGCGATTGCGAACCCCGTTCGCCCTGATGATACGGATCTGATTTTCTCTGGAGCACCTGGCCGAGACGGTGTTCGGAGACCTTATCAGTTCGATCGGATGTGGCAGGCAATCAAGCGCAAACAAGGTCTGAAGGACTTTCGCTTTCACGATCTACGCCATGAAGCTGTGAGTCGATTTGTGGAGGCTGGTTTTTCCGATCAAGAGGTCTCCGCGATCAGCGGTCACAAAAGCATGCAAATGTTGAAGCGATACACACATTTGCGCACTGAGGATCTTGTCGCACGCATCGAAGAAGCGGCGCAGCGTCGAAAAAAGAGCGCATAACTTCAATCTGCGGTGACTGGGTCCACGCACAGAGTCAGCATTATTCGGCAAGCAGCACGTGGGGCGTTTTCAAGAGCGCGTTTGATTTGCTTTCCTCTTGCGCGAGCTGTGTGCGTTCTCGGCCTCGGCTTCCAATCGCAAGTTATTTGCGTGGTGCTGTTTTGCAATCTGGTAGATCGTTTCCCATGACAGTGGGAATCTCTCGCTTGACCCAGTGAGCTTGATGATGGCGAACTCGGGTCGGCTTTCAATGACAATCTTGCGCTTCTTGCCGTTCTCTTTTACAGAGGATGCGGTGATAAAGAGATTCTGTGCAGTACGCTCGATAAGGTGGCCCATGCGCTCGTACTCCTATCGCAACTCAGCCTGCTCGAACATTCGTTTCGGCCAGTTGCATGTTTGGGGCGACGCGTATGAGATGGGCGTCGTTGCGGTCGGTGGAAGGGAAAATTGAAAGCGTTTGTACTTTCCACTTTCAATCTTTCCTGGAAACTCTGGTCGGCTACGCGACACGCATCGTCGATAGCCCAACAAGGAGTGAGGTGTGACATCGTTATCACGGTGATCGTGGTAGCCTCCTTTTCCCTTTTTCGACTGGGACCGCAGTCTCAGTAAGACGGATCACACTCAGAATCCGCTCAAGCGAATTCATGTTTTCTTTCGCCCGCCCAAGATTCCCGATGCAGCCGCTCTTTTCGTATAAGTATTTACGAACACGGCTGGAGACTTTATGTTGCTGTCGGGCCGCGATGGTGCACTCTGCCAACCAGGGTGAGCCGCCGAGACACAGAACTGATGCCAGCTTGACGAAAAGCGCAAATCGAGCGGTACGCGGCCGGAACATTTCACGCATGAGGACGATCATCAAGTTAGACCGTCTGGGAAATGAAATGTGCCTTGCAGAACACCAACTTTGGTAACGAGGATTGCGCCTCAGGGCCAGTTCACAGAAGGAGATTGACGATTGTCAGGACAGAATCCATATCGCGCTCGATGCGATGACCGCTGTTGGAAGGCTGCACAATGGGGTCGGTATCCATCGCCAGCATGATGAGGCGCCGCAGGTTTGCGGATTGCTCAGCCTGGCTGAGGAGCGCCATTGGACCGGAAGCGATGCCGGGTGTCGCGTCCCAATGCAGACCCAGGTTGTTCTTGCGTGCAAGCTCGACGGCAAATTCCTGGAGAGCGACTTCGTTTCCCGCCAAAAACGGCTGTATCGTCCCGAGGTCGTAGAGGTATGCCGAGGCGCTACCTGCCCACTCTTCGGCGCTCAAGCCTTTCAGGTGGTTCTCGCGGCTCAAGCGATCCAAGACGCTGTTGAGGGATTTCTCCACCTGAGACGCGGGCACGTTGCCGGCGTCGATGGAGCGCAGTTCTCCGGCCCAATCGTAGAGGTCTTGATAGATATGGTGGTGGATCGCCTGAAGGTGGGTGGAGTCAAAGCCGCCTCGAAGAGGCGTTCCGTGAAGCTCAGCAACGCGAATAACCGTAGCATCCGTCGCCGCTCTGGAGAGAGTGACAGGGTCCGTGATGCCGAGCTTGTTTCTGAGTACGCCAGTGCCGGGGATTGTGAAGTCGGTTGAGTCGATCATCTTCGGTTGTCTCCTCGCGCTGGGGAAGTTGTCGCGGGTGATTGCCTGAGCGCCGCAATGACCCGCCCCAGATAGCCGTTATCAATGCCGCGTTGGGTGTCGCCGGTGTTGTAGCGAGAAATGGCGTGCCGGAGCGCTTCCTGGCCGGGTCCGTAGGTTTTGACTTCAAGCTGGTATGCACTATCGAGAATCTGCCAACCGGCGCGAAGATTGAAGCATGGGTCCAATAGCGACTCGACAGAAAGCCCACGACGCTGGGCCTCCGCTGTACTGACCTGCATGAGGCCCAAGTCAACGAAGATACCGCGGCGCTTGAAGTAGTCGAGCCAGTCCAACGCTTCGCGTTGGGTGACGGCCTGGCGCTTGAGTCGCAATGTACCCTCCGGTAGATGCCATTGCTTTAGGAGCGCCCTCGGAAAGTCGATCTGCATGGCATTTGGATTGCCGCCGGATTCAACGCTGATGATGGCGCTGAGCGTGGTGAGCGGCACTGCCGGGAGGCAGCGCGATTGGAGAGCAGCAATGTCTAGTCGTTGGCCGGGGAGATTCGCAGTAATACAGACCAAGAAAACTGCGGTCAGGATTCTCATCGGTTGCTTGCCTCGTAGAGTGGAATGGCCCAGAGGTCGGCCCAATCTTGCGCGGCCACATGCTGAATCGCTGGGATCGGCGTGTTGGCCGCCCAGTAGACATTGGAGGGCGCTAGCAGCATGTCGGGGTTGTGCGCAAGTGTCTGGATGGCTGGCCAGAAAGAGAGTTGCTCGTAACAGACCAATATTCCGGCTCGCCGATTCCAAATACGGATGGTTGACGGAAAGCGAAGCATCAGCGGGTATCCATTGCCCTGGTCTCCGACGTGCCACATACCAAGCGGCACAGGCACACGTTGAGCGTAAGACAGTCGCTCCGTATAGCCGCGGGAGAGGAGAACATTGCGATTGGCTTCCGTGTTCGTGATCGGGATTGTGGTGCCGATCAGCAGGCCGGTGCGCTGTAGCTTGAGTTGCGCGAAGGTGGAAGCCCAGCGCGCCTCGTGCACTCCATTCCAACTTGGAATGATCGACTCAGGGAAGACAAGCAACGTGTCGGGATGGGCGAGCGCTATTTGCTGGATCGTCCGCTCCTGAAACTCCAGCCGAGAGTCAAGATTGTCGTGAGTTGGCTCTCCGCCAAAGTTGGTGTTGACGGCAAGAATATGTGGATCGTGAACTGGATGATGGAATCGAGCGTGGGTTGCGATGGATGCCGCAATGAGAACGGCAAGCGTCATAGTCGCGCCGAACCGCCTGTACGCCGCTATCAATATAATGCCCATACATAGACCGAACCAGCGGGTTCCGGGAAACCAGTGGCCCGCCGCGATGAGCGGATGGGCGACGGTTACAAGGCTCAACGGAGGCAGCGCCAACGCCGTGAGAGCGGCGATTGCGGAGACCGGAAGGTAACGGCGGCTGTAGAAGCCCAGCCAGGGAGCCGAGCCGAGCGCGACTAGAGCAGCCCAGATGGCGAGGGGCAAAACGAAGTTGTGGCCCGTCCGAAAGAAGCCCTGAGCGCCGGGAATGACACTCCAAGTGGCCGCTGCGTAGTAGAAGACGGCACAAAGCGTGTCTAGGCGCCGCCGTGAGTGAAGGTATACGAAGGGAAAGAGCAAGGCAAGATAATTCAGAGCG
>JBEKUP010000004.1:0-215389 GCA_049514915.1 Occallatibacter sp.
CCAGATGAACTGAAGGGATTTCTGGCAAACCTGGTGGACCCGGCAAAGACGGCGGTGCTCCTTGGTGCATTGACCGGACTGCGGGTCGGAGAATTGCTGGGCCTCAAGTGGTCGGACATCGACTTCGAGAAGTTGGAAATCTGTGTCATCCGCGATGTGGTCAAGCAGCGGATCGAGCGATGCAAGACGGAAGCCTCGAAGAAGGCAATTCCCATCGATGCGGAACTAGCAGAATCGCTGTGGTCGTGGCGGCTTCGCTGCGCCTACAACCAGCAGGACGACTGGGTGTTCGCAAGCCCGCACGGCAAAGGCAAACAGCCGTACTGGCCGAGTTCGCTCTATCGGGTCTATCTCAAGCCAGCGCTAGAGGCCGCCGGCATCACGGAGCCCGTGGGCTGGCACACCCTCCGGCACAGCTTCGGAACCCTGATGAAGGCCAACGGAGAGGACATCAAGACCATCCAGGAACTTCTCCGCCACGCCAACTTCAAGGTGACGATGGATGTGTATACGCAAGCTGTAACGGATGTGAAACGCACTGCGCACAGTCGCGTTGCACGGCAGATCATGGGGGAAAAGAAGGAGGACGAAGATGATGCCTGAAAGCGGCTTTTTCTTATCGAACCCTTTCAAACCCCCGGGGTTTGGTTCGATTCTCTCTAAGTCTTTTGTTTTGTTGGCGTCCCCGACGGGATTCGAACCCGTGTTATCGCCGTGAAAGGGCGGTGTCCTAGGCCGGGCTAGACGACGGGGACGCTTAAAGGGCCAGAATCGGTCAGAATCGACCGCGAGCGCCCTTCTGAAGGCTACCAACTTGAGTGGGTCGTGTCAAAAAAGCGCGATCCCGGCTTGCGGATGTCATGGCCGTTTTGCTTGAAACGCTGCCAGCGCGCGGGATGAACGTCAATTCGAATGTCCGACCCGCATTTTTTGCGTCGATGGGCGGCCGTGACGCGTCAGATAGAAAAAGGCTTTGTTTTCAAAACACTTCGTCTTCTTGCCGCGATGGCCAAAAGCCGGAACCACTCTGCGTGAGGGAACGTATCGAGATCAGGCGCGATCCTCCAGTTTCCGGTTGCGGGCTCCCGGAGCGCGGAAGTCGACGCTGGTCGAGCATGAATAAGGGAATCAACCAGTGAGGAAAAGCGCGTTGAAATGCATTCTTAGCGTAGGTTGTATTTTTCTGATGGGTCTGGCAGTGACAGGCTGCCAGAAAAAGCAAGCGACACCACCGGCGGGCGCAGGGATGCAGGCTATGCCGGTGCGGACCATGGCGGTTTCGCTGTCTCCCGTGGCGCAGAGCAGCGATTACGAGGCCACCATCAAATCGCGGCGCTCGGCTACGCTGCAGCCCCAGGTGGATGGAAGGCTGACGGGGATCAACGTGCGGTCGGGGGATTATGTGAAGGCCGGCGACAAGCTAATGGAGATTGATCCGCTGCATCAGACGGCGTCGGTCGAGTCGCAGCGTGCAACGGAGCGACAGAAGAAGGCGCTCTACGATTACAACGTATCGGAGATTGAGCGGCAGCGAAAGCTGTTTGAAGCGGGCGTGACCAGTCGGGACGTCTACGAGCAGGCACAACAGTCTTTTGAAAACAGCAAGGCAGATTACCAGTCGGCCGTGGCCATGACCAAGACCCAGGAAGAGCAACTGGCGTACTACACAGTGCGTGCCCCGTTTGACGGCGTGGTAGGGGACATTCCAGTCCATGTTGGCGACTATGTTTCGCCTACTACCATGTTGACGACCGTGGATGAGAACAAAGATCTTGAGGCGTACATCTACGTTCCCACGGAGCGCTCGGCTCAGGTGAAGCAGGGGCTCATGGTGGATTTGGTGGACAATACCGGAAAGGTTCTGGAGAAGTCCCGGATCGATTTTGTATCGCCCCAGGTGGATAGCACGTTGCAGGGGATTCTGGTGAAGGCCCCGGTTCATTCAAGTCTGGCGGTTTTGCGCAACGCGCAACTGGTGACGGCGCGCATCATCTGGAGTTCGACTCCCATGGCGGTGGTTCCCATCTTGGCGGTGAAGCGCCAGGGCGGACAGAGCTTTGTGTTTGTGGCGAAGCAACAAGATGGACACCTTATAGCTCAACAGACGGCGGTGACTCTCGGCGATACGGTTGGCAACAGCTATTCCGTCCTATCAGGGCTGAATGTCGGCGACCAAGTGGTGGTGTCGAGCACGCAGTTCCTGTTGAACGGAATGCCGGTTATGCAACTGCCAGGCGCCTGAAGACAAGCTGACAACGCGTCCCAGCCAATGGCGGAGAGCGCACATCGGACCCGGCAACGACGGTTCCGTACCAACTGAAAAGGAAGGCAACCCTTGTTTGTCGATTTCTTTATTCATCGGCCCGTTTTTGCCACCGTTTGCGCGCTGCTAATCATTCTGGCGGGTGCGGTGTGTATTCCCAATCTTCCGATTGCCATGTATCCCACGCTAACGCCTCCACAGGTGGCGGTGGCCACCAATTACGTGGGGGCCAATGCCGACACGGTCGAGAAGGCTGTAACTATTCCTCTGGAAGAGGCCATCAACGGCGTTGAGGGGATGCGGTACATCAGTTCGTCGAGCACAAATAGCGGAACCAGTTCCATTGTGGCGACATTCAAGACCGGATACGACCTCGACATCGCGGCGGTCGATGTGCAGAATCGCGTGGCCAGCGTGACCGGGCGCCTGCCATCGGCAGTGAATGCAACGGGCGTAAGCATTACCAAGACCAACAATAACTTTGTGTTTGCCGCCGGCTTCTATACGAAAGATGGGCGTTATTCCGAGGAGTTCATCTCGAACTATCTCGACGTATATGTCAAGGATGCAATTAAGCGCGTGCCCGGTGTGGGCGATGTATTGATTTTCGGCGAGCGCAAGTACGCCATGCGCGTGTGGCTTGATCCGGCGCGCCTGGCCGCCCGCTCGCTTACGGCCACTGACGTGGTGAACGCCCTGGTGGAGCAGAACGTGGAGATTCCCGCGGGTCAACTTGGCCAGCCTCCATCAGATTCCAAGCAGGCCTTCCAGGTTCCGGTGCGCGTGGTGGGACGCCTCACGAGCCCAGCTGAATTCGACAAGATCATCGTGAAGAATTCTGCCAACGGCCTGGTGTTGCTCAAAGACGTGGGCCACTCGGAAGTGGGCGCAGAGGACTACAGTACTTCGCTGAAATACTCAGGACACGATGCAATGGGCATCGGCGTCCAGCTGCTTTCGAATGCAAATGCGCTGGAAGTAGACCGTTTGGCGAAGGCCAGGCTCGTCGAACTCTCGAAGAGTTTTCCTCCGGGCCTTGAGTACGCGATTGCCTTTGACTCGACGACCGTGATCGGCGATTCGATTCGCGAAGTGATGGTGACACTGGCCGAAGCCATCTTCATTGTCATTGCGGTGATCTTCCTTTTCCTGCTGGATTGGCGGGCCACGATCATACCCGCGGTCACCATTCCAGTTTCGTTGATCGGTACCTTTGCTTTCATCAAGCTCTTCGGCTTTTCAATCAACTCGCTGACGCTCTTCGGCATTACTCTCGCCACAGGTCTCGTGGTGGACGATGCTATCGTGGTCATTGAGAACGTGCAGCGCCACATTGCGATGGAGCACTCCGATCCACACGTGGCTACATCGCGTGCCATGGGCGAGGTTACCAGCGCCGTGATCGCCACATCGCTTGTGCTTGTTGCGGTATTTGTGCCGGTCTCGTTTTTCCCCGGTACAACGGGAATTCTCTACCGGCAGTTCTCGCTGACAATCGCGTTTGCCATCGCGATTTCGGCTTTCAATGCACTGACGCTCTCGCCAGCGTTGTCAGCGATGTTCCTGCGCGGCGAGGAAGATCGCCCCAAACAGTTGGACTTCCTTCATATTCGCCCAGTTTCCCGCGCCTTTGCGGGTTTCGTCCATGGCGCCGATGCGACGGTGAGTTGGGTGGGACGCACGTATGGACGAGTTGTCCACGTGGCCCTGCGGTTACGCTACTTGTTGCTGCTTGTTTTCTTTGCGGGTCTCTGGGCTACAGTGTTTGTCTACCAGCGCGTTCCCACCGGTTTCATTCCGCAGGAGGACCAGGGCTACCTCTTTGTGATCGTGCAGGCGCCTCCGGGCTCGTCGCTTACTTACACAACGGCGTTGGCAGACCGGGCAGAAGCGATCCTGGCGACAAACCCCGATATCGCCGGCTCCTTTTCGGTGATGGGCTTCGGCTTTTCAGGCGGTTCTTCCAACGCCGGCTTGATGTTTGTGAGTACCAGACCCGCGGATCAGCGGCGCGGTAAAGGCCACTCCGCCGCTGATATTGTGGCCGACCTTTCGCCGAAATTGCAGAGCCTGCTGTTTGCTCCCAATGGCGGCCTGGTAGCCATGTTCCAGCCTCCCGCTGTGCAGGGTGTTGGCAGTTTCGGCGGCTTCCAATTCATGCTGCAGGACCAGGGTGGGAACACGCTCAGCGACCTGGACCGCATTGCCCACCAGATTGTGAATGCCAGCCGCGGCAGCAAGGATTTGACGGGGCTTACCACTACATTTTCCGCCAACGATCCCCAGGAGCTGGTAACCATCGATCGTGAAAAAGCCAAGTCCCTGAATATTCCGCTCTCCCAGATCACCACCACGCTCGGAGTGTTCATGGGGTCGGAGTATATCAATGACTTTGACTACAACAACCGCACCTATCGAGTTTTCGTTCAGGCTGACCAGCCGTTTCGCATGAACGCGAAAGATCTCCATAACTACTACGTTCGTTCAGACAGCGGGCAAATGGTACCGCTCGACAACCTGACTACAGTTGTGGAGAGTTCCGGGCCGCCAGTGATTACGCATTACAACCTCTTCCGCGCGGTGGAGATTGACGGTTCTCCGGCACCGGGCTTTAGTTCCGGCCAGGGAATCGCTTCCATGGAAGCTTTAGCCAAACAGAACATGATGCCCGGCATGTCCTATGAGTGGACGGGTCTCACCTTGGACGAACTTGAATCAAGCGGGAAAGCGATCATCATCTTTGGCCTGGGCTTATTGGTCGTCTATCTCACGCTGTCAGCGCAGTATGAGAGCTTCGCGCTACCATTCATCATCCTGCTGGCCGTCCCCATGGCGGTTCTTGGCGCTCTTGGTCTTGTGGCTTGGCGCCACCAATACAACGATGTCTATTGCCAAATCGGCCTAGTGATGTTGATTGGACTTTCGGCGAAGAACTCGATTCTTATCGTCGAATTTGCGGAACAACTGCGACGTAAGGGCCGTTCGATTGCAGAAGCCGCGATTGAGGCCTGCGAGCTGCGACTGCGACCCATTTTGATGACCTCGACCGCCTTTATCCTGGGTGTGTTGCCGCTGGTGTTCGCCACAGGCGCCGGCGCGCTGGGGCGACGCTCGGTGGGCACGACCATTGTTGGCGGGATGCTGCTCTCCACAGTGCTGAACCTGATCTTCATCCCAGTGCTTTACGTGATTCTTAGCCGGTTGCTAAGCCGCGGAGACGAAGCTGCCGCGGAGCCCACTGTGGTGGCATAAGATCGGAGCTCACTGTTTTTCATGGTGGGCAATTATGTAGTCTTTGATGCGGTCGAAGAAGTAGTCGGGGACTACGCCCATTTCCATCAGGTCCCCTTTGACGCGGTAGGGTCTAAAGCGAATAATGCGTCCTGCCCAACTGCGCGTCATGCCGGGAACCTTCAGCAACTGATCTTCGGTGGCGTGGTTAATATCGATTCGCGCTTCAGGGGGCGGCGCATTTTGAGAAGTCTTCGGTGCGCCGCTAGAATCTCGGTCGTACTGCGCGATGCCAGGCAGACCCATACAAGCAATTGCAATCGCCCAAACCGTGAATCGCGTCCTGGCCCGCATCACTCTATTCTCTGCTTTGTCGTGCAGGGGCTGCAAGCACGCTGCGTCTCCGATCTGTGACAATAAAAGAATGGTTATGTCTCCCCTTACTCCGGTCCCCGCGGACGTAGTCCATTCGCACATCTTCGGCCGGACCAGACTCCTTCTTCTTCTATCGCTGTCTGGCCTTTTTCTGGTATGCCTGAGCTTTGCCTGGACCACGCGTGACGCCATGGCGCACCTTCCCTTCCTGCAGGGTAAGGGACAAGGGATTTTAGGAGGCCAAAAAACGCTTGTCGATCAACGCCCTTGGCAAACGGCCCAGGCGCTGGCTCCATTGGCAGTGAGTGCTGAAGAGGCGGAGTATGCACGAGAAGCCTTGCGGCTTGCCGATCACGAAGTGGACCAGGCTTTCGACTCGGCGTTGCGGGTAGCGAGCGAACAGGCACAACATCGCGTCCTGACCGGTGAAGCGTCAGCGCTCTCGCAGAAGGTGGCGAGCCTTCAACAAGTGGTGGTTCAAGACCAGGCGTTGGTTGACAGCCTCACATCGAAATCTGCCTCCCCGGCGATTGCGGTGAAGGGAGCCCCTCAGCCTGAAGCAGCGGGAGATGGTCTTGAGGTTGCCAAGGCCCAGTTCGGCCTTGACTCAGATGAAATGGCCGACGCGCAGCGGGATCTTGACCGCGCATCGGGTGACAATCGAGCCGAGATTCAAAGTGAATTGACCGCGCACCAAGCGGCGATGCACAAGTACAACAACCAATTGAACAGCGCTGCCCAGGTTGCGGTTCTATCCGCAAGGCAACACGGTACGCTTGCAGGAAGGCTCAAAGCGTGGTTCGATCAGCGCGATCGTTACCAGTTGATCCAGCAGGCATTGGGACAAGCACAATCAGATGTCGTTTCACTAACCACGGATCACAACGATCTTGAAGCCAAAGCCAACGCGAGGGCAGCCGCAAAAGTAGGCGAGGGCAGTGCGGGGAAACTCGCCGAGCTCCAAGGCAGGCGTGAGCAACGCCAGCTTCTGAGCATCTTCGACGACCGAATTCAGACCGAGCAGCAGCTCGCAACGTTGTATGGCAAATGGTCCGCACAAGTGCTTCTTCAACACCGCATCGTGCTCCATCTAATACTGCAGTCGTCGGCACTGATCGCTTTGATTTTCATCGGTATGATCCTTTCCGATGCGCTTGTCCGACGGGTGATGGATGATCCGGCGCTCGACCGGAAGCGCATGCACACGATACGCACCATTCTTGAGGTCAGTGTGCAGGCACTTGGCGTACTTTTGATTCTGTTTGTTCTTTTCGGGGCGCCGCAACAAATCTCCACGGTCTTGGGTCTTGCCACTGCCGGCATCACCATCGCCTTGCAGGATTTCATTCTCGCGTTTTTCGGCTGGTTCGCTCTGATGGGCAAAAACGGTATGCGTCTGGGAGATTGGGTTGAAATCAATGGCGTAGGCGGTGAGGTGACCGAGATCGGCATGATTTATACCACTCTTCTGGAGACGGGCGGTCTGGCGGATAAGGGACATCCGACGGGCCGCCGCATCACGTTCATTAACAGTTTTGCAATCCGCGGTCAGTTCTTCAATTTTTCCACGAATGGCCAATGGATGTGGGATGAAATCACCGTTCCCGTTCCCGCGTCTTCAAACACCCAGGAGATCATCGAAAGCATCCAAAAGGCGGTGGTGGAGGAGACTGGAGAGAACGCCGGTGTGGCGGAACAGGAGTGGAAACGTGGAACCCGTGGCGACGGTTTGAGCCGGTTCAGCGCGACGCCGGTGGTGAATCTGCGGCCTTCAGGTTCCAATATCGACATCCAAGTGCGCTATGTGACGCGCGCATCGGAGCGATTCGATCTGCGCAATCGCTTGTACCAGCACGTTGTCGATCTGTTGCAGAAGCAGGAATCCCCATTTCCGACGGAACGGGCGCGGGAAGTGGGGAATAAGTAAGGGACCAATCTGTTTTGGCGGCGAGTCGCGCTCATTGAAAACGCTGAATTTGACAAGACGCGGGGTTTTCCCTTAGCTTTTGAAGCAGATGCAGAGCCTCCGCCATCACGGTCACCACCATCATCACGGGACCTCCATGCCGGCGGACTGCTATGGCTTGAACTAAGCGGCCATCCAGATCAGAAAGATACCAAGCCCGCCGGCGACTAAGCTGGCGGGCTTTTTTGTGTTCAAACAAATAACCAAACCAAGATCAGGAAAACGATGAGCAACGAGACACCGACAATCGACTTCGACAAAATGGATGGCCTGGCGCCCGGCATTGTGCAGGATGCGCGCACAGGCGAAGTGCTGATGCTGGGATTTCTAAATTCCGTCAGCTATGCCAAAACCCTTGAGACCGGCTTTGTTACTTTCTGGAGCCGCACCCGCCAAAAGCTGTGGATGAAAGGCGAGACCAGCGGAAATCGCCTTCGCGTCATCTCCGCTGCAACTGACTGCGACAACGATACGTTGTTGTTTCGTGTTGAGGTGGAAGGCGACGGCCTTGTGTGCCATGAGGGCACGGTCAGTTGCTTCACCAGGGCGCTTCCGATTGGCAACTCCAATAAGAACGTGGATGAAAAAGAGGAAGCACGTGGCTAACAAACTCAGACTAGGCATTCCTAAAGGCAGCTTGCAGGATGCGACCATCGCTCTGTTCAAACGCGCAGGTTGGAACATTTACGCCGACGGCCGCTCGTACTTTCCTTCGATCGACGACGGCGAGATTGAGTGCATGTTGATTCGCGCACAAGAGATGGCGCGTTATGTCGACCACGGCGTGCTTGATGCAGGATTGACCGGCATCGACTGGGTGATTGAAAGCGGGCTCGATGTCACCTCTGTAACCACCCTCACATACGCCAAGCAGAGCCGCCGCAAAGTGCGCTGGGTTCTTGCAGTTCCCGAAGGTAGTGGCTTTGAAAAGGCTGAAGACCTGGAGGGAAAGATTGTTGCCACCGAACTGGTTGAAGTAACCAAGCGCTACTTTGCCGGGAAGGGTGTAAACGTGAAAGTGGAGTTCAGCTGGGGTGCCACGGAAGTTAAGCCGCCCACGCTTGCGGACGCCATTGTCGAAGTCACGGAGACCGGCAGTTCGCTTAAGGCCAACCACCTGAAAATCATTGACACCGTGATGGAAAGCGAAACCCATCTGATCGCCGGCAAGGCGGCACTCGCCGATCCATGGAAGAAGGAGAAGATTGGCCAGATCGCCTTAATGCTGCGGGGTGCCATTGACGCCCAAGCGCAGGTCGGCCTAATGCTGAACGTCAAGCGCGATGACTTGGCGGCAGTGCTCGCGGTTCTGCCAGCATTGAACTCGCCGACAGTTTCGCAATTGAGCGATTCGGAGTGGGTTGCAGTGAACACCATTGTTGATGAACGCGTTGCCCGTGACGTAATCCCCAAGCTGAAGGCTGCCAGAGCTACTGGGATCGTCGAGTACCCGCTGAACAAAGTCGTGTTGTAACCGGAGACAGCGATGAGAATAATCCGGACGAAAGGCCGCGGCTCCAATAGCACAGCAGAGATTCTTGCTGCGCTTGAAAGCCGCGGTGGCAATGCGCTGGACTCGGTTCTCCCCGCTGTGAAGCGCATTGTGTCCAACGTGCGCAAGAGGGGCGACCGTGCACTACAGAGCTACGCTGCGCAATTTGATGGGCTGAAGGATGCAGCGAGCGTACACATCGCGGCAGATGAAATGGCTGCTGCGTGGGAAGCTACTTCTCCGGCGTTGCGCCACGCACTCTCCACTGCAGCTGAACAGATCCGAGGGTTTGCGCAACGCCAACTCCCTGGTTCTTGGAACGAATCTCCAATTGCCGGCCTTACTACCGGTCAACTAGTTCGCCCGCTCGCGTCGGTCGGCTGCTATGTTCCCAGTGGGCGTCATCCGTTGCCATCCACATTGCTGATGACTGCAATTCCGGCACAGGTGGCAGGTGTTCAGCGCATCATGGTTGTTTCTCCTCGCCCAGCTCCGGAAGCTCTCGCGGCTGCTCACCTCCTGGGCATCACGGAATTCTATCGGCTGGGTGGCGCACATGCAATTGCCGCACTTGCTTACGGGACCGCAACTATTCCACGCGTCGACAAGATCGTTGGCCCCGGCAATCTCTATGTCACGGCGGCCAAGCGCCTGGTGGCCTTCGACTGCTCTATCGACATGCTCGCGGGTCCAACGGAGATTGTGGTCACCAGCGAGCGCGGAAACGCAGCCGACATCGCTTCCGATCTGGTTGCCCAAGCCGAACACGATCCCGAGGCGCTCGCCATCTTTATTACTACGCATGGCGATCTTGCAAAAGATGTCGCCGCGGAATCACAGCGGCAAAGTCGTGGCAACGCTATTGCGCGCAAGGCGCTGGACAGGAACGGTCTGGTGATAGTTGCATCCACACTGGACGAAGCGCGTCAGATCACGAATCGCCTGGCTCCTGAGCACCTGACAGTTGATGCTCTCAGCGATCTCGACTGGATTCAAAATGCCGGATCTGTTTTTGTGGGTCGATGGTCGGCGCAACCTATGGGCGATTACATATCCGGGCCGAATCACACCTTGCCTACGGGAGGCATGGCGCGCGTGCGCGGGGGACTCAGCGTGAACGACTTCGTCAAACTCATCACGGTGCAGCAGTACACCGTAAGCGGAATTCGGACACTTGGACCACCGGCGGCTCTGCTGGCTGAGGCCGAGGGCCTGCATGGGCACGCAGAAGCTATTCGTTTGCGATTCAGTAGGAGGTCCCGTGGCTGAACTAGAAGCATCCGTGTTTCCGGCTGCGCGCGTCCGCGTGCAGGCTATGAAGGAGTATCACCCTCCCCTTGGCGATCGCGATCAGCTGCGTCTCGACTTCAACGAGAATACGCTCGCCTGCTCGCCCAAGGTTAGAGAGGCGTTAGCCCAAATATCTACCCGCGCTCTCACCAAATACCCTGAGCGCGAACCTGTAGAGGCTTTCGTAGCTGCACACCTCGGTCTTGCGGCTCCGCAATTGGCGCTCACCAATGGGGTTGACGAAGCCATTCACGTCCTGTTTCAAACTTTCCTCGAGGCGGGTGACGAGCTTTTGCTGCCCGTTCCGACCTACACCATGTGCGAGGTCTACGCCTCAGCCACAGATGCAAGCATTGTCCCGGTGCTCGCTGGCGACGACTTGCGGTTTCCTTTCGAGCGCTTGCTCGCGGCCATGACGACGCGCACCAAGATCATCGCCATTGCCAATCCCAACAGCCCGTCCGGCAGCGTGGCTACTCGTGAGCAATTGATAGAGATTGCCAGTCGCGCACCTCACGCCGTGGTATTGGTTGACGAAGCCTACTTCCACTTTTACGGCGAGACGGTGATCGATCTCATCGGCATGGTGCCCAATCTTTTTGTCGCGCGAACATTTTCAAAGGCATACGGCCTGGCTGGATTGCGGCTTGGTGCTCTTGCCGGACCGGTTGAATCCATGCGTTGGATTCGCCGCGTCTTATCGCCTTACAGCGTCAACTCGCTTGCACTCGCGTGCCTGCCCCCGGCGCTTGAAGACACAGCGTATCTCGATTGGTATGTCGGCGAAGTGCTCGCGGCGCGGAGAGAATTTGAGGACGCGCTTGACGCCGCCGGCCTTCACCGTTGGCCTAGCCGAGCCAACTTCATTCTGGTCGACATCGGTTCCCAGCATGCGGAGTTTGTCGGCGTCATGCGTGCTGCGGGAGTACTTGTTCGTGATCGCTCTGCCGACCCAGGTTGCGATGGCCGCGTCCGTATCACCATTGGGACGAGAGAGCAGATGCAGCTTGCAATAGTTGCAATGAATGAAGCTGTGACAGCGCTGAACCTGGGAAGGAAGACGCTATGACAAGCGCTAAGCAGACCGCGCCCAAATCACAATCGACAGCGCGCACCTCCGTTGTCGAGCGCAATACTGCGGAGACGCGCATTTTTCTCCATCTCACCATCGAGGGTCAAGGCCAATACAAAGTCTCCACCGGAATCCGCTTCTTCGATCACATGCTGGAATTGTTCACGCGGCACGGAGCCTTCGATCTTGAGCTTAAGTGCGATGGCGACCTGGATGTGGATCAGCATCACACGGTCGAGGATGTGGGCATCGCGCTTGGCGAAGCCTTTGATCGCGCACTGGGCGACAAGCGTGGGATTATTCGCGCCGGGTATTTCCTGATGCCCATGGACGAGACGCTCGCGATTGCCGCAGTCGACTTGAGCGGCCGGACGGCTTTCGCTGTTGACACAAAGGTGCGAACACGCATGGTCGGCGATCTACAAACAGAGCTCGTCACAGATTTCTTCGAGGGCTTCGCTCGCGGCGCGCGCGCCAACATCCACGTGAAGACCATGTACGGACGATCGAATCATCACAAGGTCGAAGCCATCTTCAAAGCTTTCGCGCGCGCTCTCCGCGTTGCCTGTTCACGCGACAAACAGCTCGGTGACATGCTGCCGAGCACCAAAGGACTGCTGTAATGCGCGTTACCGTGATTGACTACAAAGCGGGAAATCTCACATCGGTGCTCAAGGCACTGCGACACCTTGGCGCGGAAGTCGAGGTTAGCGACGCAGACCTCGCGCCCATTGCGTCTGCCGAGCGCATTGTGCTTCCCGGCGTCGGTCATTTTGCGGCGACGCAGTATCTCGATTCGACTGGATTAGCGGCAGCGATCCACGAGGCAATCGGGCGGGGTGTTCCGTTCCTTGGCATTTGCGTTGGAATGCAGTGGCTTTACGCGGGATCGACCGAAGCACCCGATCAGGCCGGACTCGGCCATTTTCCGGAGCAATGCGCCCGCTTTTCTGACAGCCATGAAAAGGTGCCGCACGTGGGATGGAACTCGCTTGAAGCGAAGGCAAGCTCACGATTGCTCGCTGGGGTTAAGCTAGGCGAGTTTGTCTACTTCACGCACTCTTACAAGGCTCCCGTTAGTGCTGACACCGCGGCGATCACGCAGTACATCGAACCCTTCGCGTCCGCGGTTGAGAGAGAAAATGTGATGGGCGTCCAATTTCACCCAGAAAAGTCAGGCGAAACGGGGCTAAAGATTCTCCGCAACTTTCTCGCTTGGGAAAGGCAGGGAATGGCTTGATAACCAAGCGGATTATTGCATGCCTGGATGTGCATGGCGGGCGAGTCGTGAAAGGCGTACAGTTTGTCGACCTCATCGATGCCGGTGACCCAGCCACGCAAGCCGCACGTCACGCAGGCGAAGGCGCGGACGAAATTGTGCTTCTCGACATTACCGCGACCCACGAGGGCCGGGCCACGCTCCTTGACACGGTCCGCCGTACGGCGTGCGGACTCTTCGTCCCATTCTGCGTCGGGGGCGGCATACGGACAGCCGGCGATGCGGCGCAGGTCTTCGAGGCCGGGGCGGACAAGGTCAGCGTTAATTCGGCTGCGCTCGCGGACCCGAATTTGATCGATGCGATTGGCCGTAGCTTCGGCGCACAGGCTGTCGTCGTGGCTATCGACGCTCGACGCGATCCCAATGCTGAAGATCCGGTCCGTGATGCGGAGGTCTTTGTGCAGGGTGGAAGAAAGCCCGTGGGACGTCGAGTGGTTGAGTGGGCACGGGAAGCCGAGGCACGCGGCGCAGGCGAGATCCTACTGACATCGATGGACTCCGATGGAACGCGTGCCGGTTTCGATTGCGAACTTACCGCGGCCGTCAGCGAGGCTGTCGGCATTCCCGTGATTGCCTCTGGCGGAGCAGGAACCGTATCGCATTTCACCGATGTCTTCGCGCGCGGTAAGGCCGATGCCGCGCTGGCTGCAAGCATCTTCCACTTTGGCATCTCGAGTGCGCGTTTGCTCAAAGAAGAACTTGCTCGCGAGGGTATTTCCGTGAGGCTTCCATGCTGATCCCTTCTATCGACTTAATGGGCGGCCGCATTGTGCAGCTCGTGCAGGGCGAAAAGCTTCGCCTTGCATTCGACGACTTTGAATACTGGATCGAGAAGTTCTCGAAGTTTCCTTTAGTCCAGTTGATCGATCTTGACGCCGCAATGCGCCAGGGGGACAACTCCGTGTTGGTCGCACAAATCGCGAAGCGGTTGCCCGTCCAAGTCGGAGGAGGAATTCGTTCGATTGAGCAGGCGCGTGAGGTGCTCGACGCTGGCGCGACGCGCGTGATTATTGGCTCTGCGCTTTTCTCTGAACAGGGAACGGTGAACAGCGAATTCGCATCCAAACTGGCCGATGCCATTACGCCCGCTTGCGTCGTAGCCGGAATCGACACAAAGAATGGCCGCATCGCGGTGAAAGGCTGGAAGGCGCAAGTCGCACTCACTCCTGATGAGGTAATTCCTCAACTGGAGCCGCACGTGGCCGCATTCCTGTACACGCATGTGGATGGCGAGGGTCTGATGCAGGGGTTTCCCATTGCGACGGCCGCACGGCTGCGCAGACTTACCCAGCGCCAGCTGATCGTGGCCGGCGGAATTCGCAGCCGGCAGGAGGTGGACGCTCTGGATGCGCTTGGCGCGGACGCCGTGGTTGGAATGGCTGTTTACACGGAGCTGCTCGCGGTGTAATGGAGGGTGCTCACGCTACATCAGCTATGCTGGAAGAACGGCTTCCCTAATACTCTTCGAAGGGATACGGAATCATGATGGCAAGGCAGAGCGGCATACGGTTGGCAAGGCGCCTGGACGAAGTTGGCTTTTCCGACATTGTGCAAATCCGCAACAAAGTGATGGAACTGCGCGCGGAGGGACTCCAAGTGCACATGTTGCACGGGGGCGAGCCCTTCTTTGAGACGCCGGAAGAGATCAAGTACGCGGCGATCAAAGCGCTCGTAGAGAACCAGACCCACTACGCGGCATCCTCGGGTGTGTTGCCGCTGCGCAAGGCGCTGGTGGAGAAGCTTGCCGCGAAGAATGGCATCCGCGTTACGGCTGACGAAGTGATCGCTACAGTGGGCGGGTCGCAGGGACTGTATGGGGCGTTCCAAAGCGTCCTGGATCCGGGAGATGATGCGCTTGTTTTCTCGCCATATTGGACGCCGATTGGCGACCTGGTTACGGGAGCGCAGGCGCGGCCCTTACTGGTGCCCACCACTACTGCGCGGCGTAATGGAATTCGAAATACTCTGGAACAGTTTTCGACGCCACAGACCCGTGCCATCTACTACAACACACCGCAGAATCCGAGCGGCCTTGTGTTCACACGCTCCGAGGCCGAAGAGGTTGCCGCGTTTGCGATTGACCGCGACCTGATTGTGATTGCCGACGAGGCGTATGAGGACCTGGTGTATGACGGGGAACATGTATCGATTGCGTCATTGCCGGGGATGGCCGAGCGAACGATTACTTCATTCACATTCTCGAAGACCTATGGCATGACCGGCTGGCGCGCGGGGTACGCGGTGGCCAAAGAACCTTTCATGACGGCATTGCGCAAGATTGTGCTCTATTCCACCAATGGGGTGGCTACTCCGGTGCAGTACGCTATGATCCAGGCGCTCACTACGCCAGAATCCGAGATTGCGCGCATTCGAGAGGAGTATCGCAAGAGACGCGATTTGCTGGTGGCGGGCTTGAATGCAGTGGGGCTCGAATGCGCGTCGCCAGCCGGTGCCTTTTATGCTTTTCCGAACGTCGAGAAGATTCACAAGATAAGCAAGACAGCCGCGCAAATCCTCCTTGAGAAGGCACACATCGCCACGATTCCCGGTTCCGTCTTCGGTGCACAGGGCGAGGGCCATTTGCGATTTGGATACGCCATCGCACCGAAAGAAATAGAAAACTGCGTGGAGGCGTTGCACAGGTTCTTCGCGCGTTAGCGACTCGCCCGCAGTTGCATCAGTCTTGTATTTCTCCAACCGCGCGGCTGGTCTCAACTCGTGATGCACGCAGGAGCCGTGCAATTTGCTTGAGGTGGAGTTGAACGGCATAGGCACGTAGAATCTCGGTTTGGGAAAAGCCGATGCCGGTCGGTCGCACTTCAGTCATTCGATTTTCCAGTTGGGCAATGTCCTCTTCTAAATTCATTGATGACGGCGGAACGTTGAATCGCCAGTCGTGAATGCGCCCCGCGACGTGGAGAAAACCCGTGTGAATATCCGAGACTAATCTCTCAAATGCGGGCTCCAACTTCCGCGCGAAATCAAACTCGTTGGTGCCCTGCACCGAGAACTCCAGCGCAACAAGCGCGTCGAAGAGCGAGCGGCCGAATTGCGAAAGTGTGGACAACCCCTCACGCCAGCCCGGGCCGCCAGATGGTTCATTGCGCGCGGCTTCCAGCAGCTGGTTGTTCCCGCGCAGCATGGCCAACGCATCTTCGCGCAGCGCGGTAAGGTTTTCAGCGGGGACACCGCGAAACCCCTGCAGAATCGCCTCGAAGAAGGCGCCCAGCACGAGGAACTCCTGGGCCAGCCCATCACGCAGCCGCAGGCGTGCGCGGTCTGGCAGGACCAGCGTGGTTACCGCGAGGGCGACGACAATGCCCAGCACTACTTCGCTCACGCGGTCGAGAGCGAGGCCCCACCGCGAGCCTGGCTTCTGCACCAGCATGATGATGGTGATGGTGACCGCTGCCAGCCGCGAGCTTGCGCGCAGCCCCGCCAAGGCGCAGACGATCAGCGCCGCGAGGACTGCGAAAACATAATTCCACGGAAGTACGCCGAACAAAGAAAAAGAGAATCCAAATACTCCGCCGATCAATGTGCCAATAAATCGGTCCCGCGATGCGGTAACCGTTGCACCCATGTTCGATTGCAACACAATGATGGCGCTGATCGATCCCCAGTAGCCGTCATGCAGTCCAAAACGCAGCGCCAGCCACCAGCAAAGAGCTGCTGCCAGTGCGGTTTTTGCACTGTGGATCAGCATCCGCTGACGCTCCCAGGAAAGAATCGCTGACTCACTCGCGGGCTCTATCCGTTGTTTCAGCTCCAACAGTTGCTGAGACCACGTTTTGTCTGCTTTTAGGCGCATCGATGTAGCTCGCGGTCGAAGGTTCTCATTGACACAGGATGGCCTAGCTGGGTCCGTATGGACCGTGACCAGTCTCACGGGTGTCGCTCGAGCTGCCTACTCAAGGCTACCAGTTCTTTGTGAGCTGAAACACATCTCGTGTCATCCAGTCCGTTTAACATTAGCTCATATCGCCCGCACCCTGCGGGATGGCGGAACCCATGCTACGAGTTGGATACCCAGCAGTCCTCGCCGCGGAGTTATTTTGGGATTTTCCTGAAGAAGTTGAGCTGATTCCTCTGCCCAATTCACTAGACCACGAGGTCAACATCGATGTCTGGCTTCCAGACCCTTACGCAGGCCAGGCAAAGAAGATCTGGCCGCATCTGCGCGGCGTGCGCCTCGTCCTGGCGCTCATGGCAGGCACCGAATGGATTCCCGGAATGGTTGGTCCGCACGTCGCCATCTGCAACGCTCACGGCGCGCACAATATTTCCACCGCGGAGTGGACCGTCAGCTCCATGCTCGCCATGCTTAAGTATTTCCCGTTCTACCT
The DNA here is from genome assembly GCA_049514915.1 of Occallatibacter sp. Lineage (GTDB taxonomy): Bacteria > Acidobacteriota > Terriglobia > Terriglobales > Acidobacteriaceae > Telmatobacter. Next base: position 17,315 of record JBEKUP010000004.1, read on the forward strand.
CGATGTGCAGCGTCAGGAAAAGTGGAAGCTCCGTTTCGAAGCTAGCGCCCGTTACGCCGCCATTACCGGAGATAGGCGCCCTCTTTATCCGCCCGTGATGCTTGAAGAGCTGACTGGCAAGCGCGTGCTCATGGTGGGTTATGGCGAAATCGGCAAGGAGATCGAGCGTATGCTCGCCCCCTTCAACGTCGAATTGATTCGCATTGCCCGCACTGCTCGCGCCAATCCTCAGGTCTACGCCGTCAGCGAAATCGAAAGCCTGTTGCCGCAAGCCGAGATCGTGGTTCTCATACTGCCTGACACGCCTGAATCGCACGGCCTCATCGGTGCGCGCCAGCTTGCTTTGTTACCCCAGGGGGCGCTCCTGGTTAATGCCGCGCGTGGCCCCATCGTGCAGACGGACGCATTGGTCGCCGCGCTCCAATCGGGCCATATCCGCGCGGCGCTCGATGTAACCGATCCGGAGCCTCTTCCTGAAGGCCACCCTTTGTGGAACTGCCCTAACCTGCTCATCACGCCTCACGTAGCGGGCTCAACGCCGCAATTTGCGCCCCGTGCCGTGTGTACCGCTGCCGCCGAGTTGCGGCGTTACATCGCCGGCGAGCCGCTCCACAACGTCGTACGGGCCGCCATTTAGATGACAGGATTGGTTGCCGCAGGTTCTGTGCTTTGGACCTGGGCTGCCGCACGCCGCCAATCCCTCAAGCCGAGAAGGGCCAGCGCTACCAGTCCGATGGAAAGCACCGCTGTCAGCCACAAATCCTTGTAGGCATACTCGCCGACGTATACGCCGTCGATCACAATCCACAACCACCAGTTGGCAGTGTGTTTGCGTGCCTGCCACCAGCTTGCCACCAGGCTGTAGCTGGTCAGCGCCGCATCCAGATGAGGCAACGCCGCACCCAGCTTCACCATGCCCCATCCAAGCGCGACGGCTCCGACCGCGCCAGCAATCAGTCCAGCAATCCATCCCTGCACACTGAGCGGAACCACACGCACCTCGCCCTCCGCACGCACGCCGCGCCACCAATGCCACCAGCCGTACAGTGTGAAGACGACAAAGAACACTTGCAGGAGTGCGTCGGAAAAGAGTCTGGCCTGATAAAAAACAGCAAGATAGAGAATATCTGCGGCCAACACGATTGGCCAGCAGAGGAGCATGCGCCGCGTTGTGAGCCAGATGCCCACCCACGTGGTGAGAAATCCAGCCAACTCAACCCAGTGCGCGTCCACATAGTTTGAAATGGCATTCCAGTTCATGGCCGCTGAACTCCCTCAGCGCGGTGTCCGCGATGATCGGCCCATCGCCGAATCGCATTGAGCAGCTTGTTGCCGGCCGCATCGCGGAACCATCGTGCGTGGTTAACCAGCCAGCCGTCGCAGGCCATTTGCGTCTTCTCTTCCGAGTGCAATATGCCTAGGAAGTAATCTGTCTCAGACAGCGCAAACTCCGCGTGGCACAATGCTGTCATTGGTGCGAGTGCCGCCACTTCTACATCACTGAGCGGACGTACCGATTCATAGCCGGCCATCAGTGCCTTGAAGTGATCGACATGGATCGGGACTAGCTCAGGGTGGGCCATATTCTGAGCCAGGAGAAGCCACTCCACAATATTGCGTTCGATGGCGTGGGCCAAGTCATGCACAGCATTGGTACGGTCGGCGAGGCCAAAGTCGATGATCGCCTTTGCGTTCGCGTTGTCGCTGGAATCGCTCCACAGCATATTTGAAGCATGGAGATCGTTATGAGTCCACAGTGGCTCCAGCGCAGGCAACAGCGGACATAAATCCGCATGAAACGGGGACAGCAGCTCTAAAGCTTCGTTGCAGCGGCTAAGTACGATCGCACTTTCAGCCAGGGCCGGGCGAGCGGCCAGATAGTGACGCAATGCGGCAACCGCATCCTGCGCGGCAAAGATGGTGAAGCTTGCCACGAGGGAGCGAGGTTTGCGCTGCTGTGCACCAAAGCCTACTGAAGAGAGATGCAGGCGCGCCAATTGCTGTCCTGCGGACTTAGCGTGCGCGACGTTTCGGAAAGGTGTCCACGAGATTGCTTTCCCATAAAGGTCCACCCCCGATGGCGCCTCGTGCACCTCGTAGGTCCACTCGCCGATCTCGATCGCTGTTTCTCCGGAAGAGCTCTCAAATACTCGTGGCACGGGCGCTCCATGCGCAAGCAGGTGGGCGAGGAATCGATGTTCCTCAAGTAATCCTTCTTTGTCTCGCACCGCCCGATGATGGCGCTTGATAAACACTCGCCGACTACTGGTTCGAACCACGCTCGCCGCGGAGAAAGGCCGTGGGCTGGTTGATAGAATCTCGATGGGCTTACCGAGGGCGGAGAATTGCTGCAGCAAATGACGCACCTCGGCCAGTGTCAGAGGCACCCAATCGGGTTCCACTAACGTGCCGTCCATGCCGTGCGTGATCGCAGTGGTGCTCAATTCTGCAATTGCCTTTCTTGAACCCATGATGCCTAAAACGTGTAATGTGCCGAGAGTCTTACTGTGGTTGGTGCGCCGAGCCAGAGGAATGAGTCGCCCGCGTTCGTCCCGGTGTCGCTCCAATACCGTTTGTCGCCTATATTGTTGGCGTACACGCGGAAAGTGACGCGGCCCTGCTCGCTACCGGGCGTGTACCGAGCGCCCAGGTTGAAGAGGTTGACCCTCGGCACGCTTACCGTGTCGTCGCGCGTCGCTTCCTTGCGTCCGGAGTAACTCCAGCCGGGCATCAGGTGCAATGCGCGCAGATGCGGCACGGCCAGATCCGCAAATGCGGTGGCGTGCAGATGCGGCACGTTGATCACCTGTTTGCCATCGAACGCCGGAGTGCCTGTATCATCCGAGATCGCATTCATTATCGCTGCCGAAGCGGTCAGGCGCAGCCAGCTTGCAGCCTTGCCCTGCGCGTTTAGCTCGACTCCGTCGTGCGTCTCGCGGCCCTGCGAAACAAAAGTGAAGCCCCCGGCCCCATCGCTTTCCGGATAGAAGAACGGTTCCCTCATGCGGAAGAACGCCGTAGTGAGCAGAACACGCTGACCTGGAGCGTACTTTGCACCAACTTCGGTTTGGCGGGTGCGAAACGGGTTCAGGAACTGATTGGCGTTGTCGGCCCACCATGGAGCTTGCAGACCGAGCGAAAGCAACTCGGCGTAGTTGCCATAGAGGGTGAGGCTATTTGACGGCGAGTAAGTAGCCGCATAGAACGGCAGCCAGATCGTCTGGTTAGTCATGGTGGGTGTGCAGAGACCAGAGACAGTGAAGTCCGAGCAACTGGCAAAGGCCGAATAGTTATGGTCGTGCAGGGAATCGAATCGGCCGCCGGCAATGAGTTGAACGCGGCCGGGAAGATGGATTCGGTCTTGGAGAATAGCGGAGGCCTGGTGGCTGTCTTCCCAAAGCCTGCGCGGCCCGGCAGCCACGGATGGATATTCAAGCGAGTCAGGATTGCCCGGAGGGGCAAAGGTTGTCATCGGCTGATAGATGTTCTCGGCGCCGACATAGGCATAGGCCGCGCCGTCGGCGATGGTAGATGTCGAAGGGTTGTCGACGGTGTAAAAGCCGGGCTGCTGCACGCTGCGCAAGAACACTTCGCCGCCCGCGGCAACATCGTGCCTAATAGCCCCGGTCTTCACATGCCCGGTCAGGATGGCTTCCGCCACTTCGTCCTTGCGCAGTTCGCCCGGATCGCGGTAGTCGTAGATGCCATAACTGCCGTCGGGGCAAAAGAAATAGGCAGGTGCATCCGGAGCATTGGGGCAACTGACGTTCCCGTTCGCATCGAACGGCGTGCCGTAGGCGTAGATGACATTGTCTTCGATGAGCGAATGACTGTAACTCGCCGAGGCAAACGCGGCCCAGTTATGCGGCAGAGTGTAGTCAAGACGCGTGCTGCTGTTGAAAGTGTTGTAAGTGTCGGGCGGACCCCAGGGCTGATCACCAAGCATCGTCGAAGGGTAGATGTTGTCAATGTCCGGCACGGTATTGCCACCCAGCAGTTGATAGCCGCTGCCGTCGCGTTCCACCTTGTGCTGATACTCGAAATCGCCCTTCCAAATGGCCTTGGGGCTGAGGCGCCAGTCAGCCGCGGCTGTGCCCACGGCGCGCCATCCGTTGGTGTCGTTCATATAGCTTGCAATCCGTTCACCGCCGAGATTGAAGCGTAATCCGACCTGCTTTTGTGTTCCGAATAGAGAACCAAGATCGATGGCGCCATAAGCGGTTCCGCGATGATCGGTGGCTAAGTCGACCGCTTTGACCGCCGCCGGCCTTTTGGTGACGAAGTCGATGAGGCCGCCTGCCGCGGCCACTCCGCTCTCCACCCCGGCAATGCCCTTGAGAATCTCGACGCGCGCCTTGTTTTCGAGCGGAACGTCCTGCTCCCCGGCGATGGTCATCCCATTGATTTCCAATCCTGTCGCCAGGTCGATGGCAAAGCCGCGAATCTCATACCATCCGTAGTAGCCCACCGGCACATAATCGTCGTCCACCGACGCGTCGTTCTTCACTACGTCTGACAGTAACCGCGAAACCTGGTCGTTCAGCAAATCGCGCGTCACCACGGTTGCCGAGAGGGGCGTCTCTTTGAGCGTCCCTCCATCCAGGGTCCCCACCCCCACGGTATCGGGAAGATAGTTGTCCTTATCCTCGCCGCGCACCTCCACGGTCGTCGTTACGCGCGGAACCTGCTGTCCCGCCGCGTTCGTTGCGGCCGGCTTCTGTGCTTCGTGTGGTTGAGCCGGAGCCTGGCCATAGGCCGCAGCGGGCAACGCGCAGCTCAGCGCGGCAATCCACGCGGTCGCCGTGCCGCGTCTCAACCTGCGTGTGCAATTCGCCGCGCGCGTGTGCTGGCTGATCCCCCGCAGGTAGACGGGAAGGAAATGTTGGAATGGGCGATGGTAAGTGACGGCGGCAGCGGCTTCTGGCATAGCGTTCCCCTGTTTTTATCTCAAAGGAAACAGGAGAATGAGCGCCACGAATCGAAAAGGAAAGCTGCTTCGCTTCCGAAACTTCCCACGCCGGTATTATCCGGATCGGGTTCGAGGGTATTTCTCAGCCCCACCTTGTGGAGCACCCCTGTTTCAATAATGAGATTGAAACACTCCGCGGAGGATTTTGCAAACCAAGCCGGCGTGAATCTTTTGCCGGATGACGCTCGGTGAGCCTGAGTGAAAGGCGGCTTTTTATGGTGCTCATTGCACACAAAGTCGACCCCAAAGGGCCTGTTTTGTGCTGAAAAAGCCCTGTTTTCGAGGGTCTTTGTTTACCACATGGATAACAGTGGCACTGCTCGAGCATCGGAGATAAAACTATGAATCAAGTGGCCTTACGCGAATTGCCAAGGCGAATACTTGGTGAGGAAAGCATGGGCTTTGGGGGGGAGGGGGTGGGGTATTTCGCATAAACCGGCCACATTTCTGACATTTTAAGCCGGGGCGTGTTCTGAATGAGGTGAGGTTGGCCCGAGGTATGCATGAGGTTTCTCCTGCGACAATCATGCGCCATCAAGGGGAAATCATCTGCAAATGCGGGCCGGCTCAGGTTGCGCTAACGGGTCGAATCGCCCGACTTATTTTCCGGTCCCTTCCGTAATTGTGACAATCCGATCCACACCGGGGACGGTAAAGTTCTCTACCTTGCCGCTCGGCCAGTGCACCTCGATCGCGTCCACTTTTGTGGCTTGTCCCAAACCGAAGTGAGGGCGGGGATCGTTGGTCGAGAGATAACTTCCTCCGCTGATTACATCGCCGCGCTGCTTCACGCCGCTGGCAGTTACATACACTGTGGTTCCCACTGCGTCCCGCGGGCTCCTTGGCCCACCGACAAACTTTAGTTCAAGCCAATGGTTGTGGTCGGGGTTCACATTCCGCAGTAGCACCGGATGTCCATCTTCCACGTTGATCACCGCATCGATTTTGCCGTCGTTGAAGAGATCGCCTACGGCCATGCCGCGACCGGCAATCACATCGGCAAGTCCCGAACCCTCGACTGCCGGAACCGCCTCAAACTTTTTGCCCTCGATGTTATGGAAGAGCATGGGCCGCTCGGCCCAACTGGTGCCCCAGTTATACTTGTCCGCTTCAGGATAGACATGCCCGTCTGACATGAGGAGATCTTTCCAGCCATCGTTGTCGTAGTCGATGAATGCGTCGCCCCAACTGAGGAAGGGAACGGAAACCTCGGCGATTCCCAACTGGTAGCTGATGTCGGTGAGATTGCCGTCACCTTCGTTGCGGTAGAACGGCTTGTAGTCGTCGGAAAAAGTGGTGTCGAAGACGGCCAGTTGCCCGTTGTTCTGGTAGTCGCCAACGGCAATGCCCATGGAGGCTGTTTCGCGTCCCGCCTGGTTCAACGCGAATCCGGAGGCGTAGCTTACGTCCTCGAAAGTTCCATCGCCTTTGTTGATGTACATGTAATTTGGAGTCGAGTCGTTGCCTACCAGCAGGTCAACCTTGCCGTCGTTGTTGATGTCGACGAACACTGCGCCGAGGCCATAGTACCCGGGCTTGTCGTCGACACCGGCCTTGACGCTGACATCGGTAAAGGTTCCATCGCCGTTGTTGTGAAACAGATGGTCCGGCTCACCTTTGAGTCCTCTTGGTCCGCAGGCAACCGACTCGCCGCGGAAGGTGCAGAACGCGTTGTTGCCGCCGCTTTCCTTGCTGTCGGGCAGGTTGTTCCAGTCCCAGTGAAGGTAGCCGGCGACAAAAAGGTCGAGGCGCCCGTCGCCATCGTAATCACCCCAGGTTGCTCCGCTGGACCAGTTGCCCAATTGCACACCGGCCTTTTCCGCAACGTCAGTGAATGTTCCGTCGTGATTGTTGTGGTAGAGGCGGTTTTTGCCTACGTTGGATACAAAAATGTCGGGCCAGCCATCGTTGTCATAGTCAGCAATGGCCACGCCTGTGCCCCAGCGATCGTTCGTAACACCGGCTTGCGCAGCGATGTCAGTAAACGTGCCGTCGTGATTGTTGCGAAACAGTGCCGCATGCGGCGGAGTGGCCTTGCCCGTGAGGGCGTCGACAGTGGAGCCGTTGACCATGTAAATGGAGAGCCAGCCGCTGTGGTCGTAGTCGATGAGGCCGACGCCTGAGCCCTTGGTCTCGACAATGTAGCTCTTGGCCGGGGTGCCCATCTTATGGGTCCAGTGGGTCAGTCCCGCTTTTTCGCTGATGTCGTCGAAAACAATTGGCCCGGTCTTTACGAATCCGCCCGCCGTAATAGGCCTGTGCTGCGCATCAAAAAGCGGAAGATGCGGCGCGCCTGTCTCCGAGCCGCTGGCGGGCTTGCCGCCTTGCTGGACTGGAGGAAGAGCGTCTGAACCTGCAGCTTGCGCGGAAACAAAGACGGGCATTCCCGCTGCCAGCAGTCCAAGGAAAGTGATGGTACGCAGCACCTGAAACATAGGGAGCAGTATACGGGGCAGGGTTGGCATAAGTATCGACCAAAAGGTGGAGTTCAGGCCAACCGTGGCGCGGGACCGCATAAGCTACTTGTGGTCTTCAGTTGTGTAAATGGAGAGGATGCGCAGGCCGGCGATTGCGCAGGTTTGTGCATCGCCATCTCGGCAATGACCGCATTGGACAGAACATCGAGCATTGCTCGCTGAGCCTCTGCCCAAACCTGATGCGCCGGGCATCTTCTCGATCGGCCGCAGGACCGTTGCGAGATGAGGCAGACATTGAGATGGATAGGACCATCGATGGCTTCTATTACCTGGCGCATGGAAGCATGGCGGCCGGCCGGCAAGATCTTGAATCCTCCAGCCTGACCGCGCAGGGATGTAATGAGCCCGGCTCTCGACAAGGCCTGCAAGACCTTTGACAGGAAGCTTTCTGGAGCCCCCGTGGCCTGGGCCAGCGCAGGGAGAGATGCGCGATCATGGGCGGGCAGCGTCGCCAGATGAATCATGACTCGAACCGCGTAGTCGGCAGCGCGGGTGAGTTGCATCGACGAATTGGTTCTTTTCATGGGATGGTCCTGCTGAAAAGATACGGGCGCTCGCCAGCAGAGTAGCGGAGTGTGTCACGAGCGAATGTGTTTCCCGTCACAGACCGCTAATCGGCCAAAACGTTAACTTTTTTCTTCGAATCGAAATTGGAGAAAAACAGTCCAAAATGCCTCCGTCCCCCTTGGTTCACCTGGAGAGCGAAAGGAACTCTTAGAGCGCCATGCATCTTTACCCTGCTGTCGATCCAATTCCGCTGCCGGCCCCGATCTGGCTGTTCAAGCTGCTCCATATCGTTACGCTGTCATTGCATTTTGTTGCGGTTGAAATGCTGCTTGGTGGGCTGCTTCTGGCGGTTGTGCTGAGCCTATTCAGCAAATCGCCGCTGGCAACAGTCACTGCGCGCGCATTAGCCCGGCGGCTCACTATCGTAATGACCTATGTGATCAATCTTGGTGTTCCTCCGCTACTGTTCGCCCAGGTGCTTTACGGCCGCGCGCTTTATACGAGCAGCATTCTTATCGGGATCTACTGGATTTCGATCATTGGAATCCTGATGCTTGCGTACTGGCTGCTTTACCGGTTTTCCGCGCGGCTTGAGGAAGGCAAATCCGCCTGGTGGGTGGGACTGATTGCGTGGCTTCTTGCGGGCAGTGTGGCGCGGTTGCTTTCGACCAACATGACCCTGATGCTGCGGCCTGAAGTCTGGCGCGAGATGTACTCCGCTTCCTCGATGGGCGCGTATCTGCCCACGGGCGATCCCACGCTGACTCCGCGCTGGCTTCTGATGATGGCCGGGGGACTGTTCGTTGGCGGACTCTGGCTGGTTTATCTGGCCGGACGCAGCACCTTCACGGCAGATGAAAAGCAGTTTGTCGCCGGCCTGGGCGGCAAAATTGCAGCCGCGTTTGGGCTGGTGTATCTAGCGGCAGGACTCTGGGCGGCCTCAGTTCAACCGGATGCTGTGAAGGCCGGACTTGTGGCGCATCCGCTTTATAAATTCGCTGGATTCGCGGGCTACGGTTGGGGAATCCTGGTGCTGGTTGCCGTGCTTCTGGCGGCATTTGCCGGCTTCGCCAAAGTTTCTGCGGGGTTATCAGGATGGCTCGCATGGTCCGCCGTTTTGCTTGGAGTACTGGTGGAGATCACATTCACCGTTTACCGCGACGGGGTGCGCGACCTGACCCTGCTAAGCAAGGGCTACGACGTTTGGGATCGGATTGTGGTGACCAACTGGAGCGTGGTTGGGCTGTTTCTTGTCCTGTTTGTTGCAAGCCTGGGTGTTGTTGGATGGCTCATATCCGTCGTGGCGCGCGCACAAAAAACAATGGAAGGCGTACCGCAATCCCCCCTGGAGAATCTGCAATGAGCGATCAGGTTGTTTTAGTGGATGAAGGCAAACTTGCACCCACGCCCGAGGGAGCCGGCGAGCGAAATACGCGCCGGGCATTCCTGGCAGCGGCTGGCGCGGCGGGACTGTTGTACACCGGGGCTCTCGCCTATCCCATCTACCGTTATCTTGCATCGCCGGAAGAAATGGCGCTGAGCGCAACAGCCATTACCGAGGTGACATTGAAGGACGCGCAGAAGCTCCCGCTGGGATCGGTGCTGATGTTCCGGTTTGGTCCGGCCCCGTCGATGCTCATTCATCACGAGGATGGCCGGTGGGTAGGACTGAGCGCGGTTTGCACGCACCTGGGCTGCACTGTGCAATATGAGCCCCAGGCCGATCGGATTCACTGCGCTTGCCACGGCGGGGTCTACAACGCCTATACGGGCGCCAATGTCAGCGGGCCGCCGCCGAAGCCGCTGACCCTGTTCAAGGTCGCAGTCAACGATACCGGTGTGCAAGTGTCACGCGCATAAAGCAGAACATTTATCTCCAAGTTGTCCTCTCGAAAAGGATTGCCGAATGACGACCAAAACCATTGCCGCCCCGAAGACCCGAGCCGGCGCCATCTACGATTGGGTTGATGAGCGGCTGGGACTGAGCGAACTGGCTGAATTTGCGCGCCACAAGAAAGTTCCCGTCCACGCGCAGTCTTTCTGGTACTACTGGGGCGGAATCTCTCTGTTCCTCTTCCTCGTCCAGTGCTTTACAGGTGTCCTTCTTCTGGTTTATTACCGGCCTGGTGTGGAAGCCTACGAGTCAGTTCGCCAGATCACGTTTGTGATGCACTTTGGATGGCTTATCCGCTCGGCTCATGCCTGGTCAGCCAACCTCATGATCTTTGCGATCCTGGTGCACATGTTCTCGGTTTACTTCATGAAGGCCTACAGAAAACCACGCGAACTTGGCTGGCTCAGCGGGATGGCGTTACTTGGGGTGGCTTCGGTTTTCGGCTTTTCAGGATACCTGCTGCCGATGGATGAGCTGAGTTACTTTGCGACCAAGGTCGGGTTGCAGATTCCGATGGCGATTCCATGGATCGGGCCGGTTGTTGCCAGCATGTTGCGCGGCGGACCTGAGGTGAGCGAGTTTACGGTGCAGCGGTTTTTCGCTCTGCACGTTGTTGTGCTGCCGGCCTTGTTTCTTCCGTTACTTGGCTTTCACCTTTGGCTTGTTCAACGTTATGGCAACGCATTGCCGCCGAGCGAAGAAGCGAAGCCGAAATATGAGCGCAAAAGTATTCCGTTCATGCCCAATTTCCTGCGCAAGGATCTGGCCATGTGGCTGATCTCGCTCAACGTGCTCGCGCTGCTGGCATCGGTGTTTCCGTGGGCTCTAGGTAAACAGGCAGATTCGCTGGTGCCCGCGCCGGCGGGGATTCATCCCGAATGGTATTTTATGAGCCCGTTTGAAATGCTCAAACTTCTGGGGAATGTGTTGCCCGGCGAGTCCGGTGAAATTGCGGGAATTCTACTGTTCACTCTCGGCATCGGGCTTTGGGTTTTGATTCCGTTCTACGACATCAAGAAGGAATCGGGCCAACGAGCACGCGCGGCGCACTACTTTGGCCTTCTGGCGATTTTTGCGTTGTTGGCCACGACAGTCATTGGGTATTGGACGATCCGGTAGGAAGCGAGAGAGAGAAAAACGATGAACTATCCATTCTGGAATATTCCCTATCTCGGGTCGGGTTGGGTGATCGGCATCATCGCGATCTTCCACGTGATGATTTCGCAGTTTGCCGTGGGCGGGGGCTTTTATCTGCCACTGGCTGAGCGCAAGGCCTTGCACATGACCGACCCGAAGATGCGGTTTGTCTGGTTCGAGCAGTTGGTGAAGCACTCAAAGTTCTTTCTGATTCTTACGGGAGTTTTCGGCACGGTTTCAGGCGTGGGGATTTGGTTTGCAATCGGGCTCACTCATCCTGAGGCGACCAGCACACTGATTCATAACTTTGTTTTCGGCTGGGCCATTGAGTGGGTCTTCTTCATGGTGGAGCTCACAACCGCCGCGGTTTATTACTACACATGGAACCGGATTGACGAGAAGCTGCACCTGGTTGTCGGGTGGGTCTATGCCGGTGCTTCAATATGCACGCTCATCATCATCAATGGCATTCTGACTTTCATGCTGACCCCCGGCGACACATGGCTTGCTGTTGCCGGCACTGGACATGAAGCGAGTAAGTTCTGGTTTGCCTTCTTCAATCCCACGTACTGGCCGAGCCTCTTTTTGCGGGTGTGTGTTTGCACCTCGCTGGCTGGAATCTGGGCGCTCATCACTGCCAGCCGCATCGATGGTGATAAGCACACGGCTCTCAAGACCTCGCTGGTCAAGTGGAGCGTCAAGTGGCTGGTTCCGTCCTTCGTCGCCATACCGTTCCTCATGATCTGGTATCTGTGGATGGTTCCGGAATCGCAACGCGCGCTGCTCTCCCTGGGAATCGATACCATTGGCGCCGGCACATTTTCCATCATCACGCGCATTGCGCTGATTATCATTGTCACTTCGGCCACCATTGTTGGAGTCGCCTATTTTCTGGCCTATCGCAGCCCGAGAGACTTCAACCTGTCGCACGCGCTGGCGGTGCTGTTGCTGGCTCTTATGGCTACCGGGTCCGGCGAATACGCCCGTGAGATGCTCCGCAAGCCCTACGTCATTGGCCGCTGGATGTACTCAAACGGAGTACGCGTGAACAACGTTGCACATCTGAACGAGCGGGGTTACCTGACAAAGTCGGAATGGGTCTGGCATGAATCCGGAGCGGGCGTCCTAGCGCCGGCTTCAAGCTACTCTCGTGGCGAAGCGATCTTCCGTGGTGAGTGCGGTTCCTGCCACACGCTGCAAGGCTATCGCTCGTTGAACAATCTGCTTGCGGGCCGTGATCGCGCGAACATCGGCAACTTCATCGCCATGCTGCATGAAAACCAGACCTACTCTCCCTATCGGCGCTTCATGCCGCCGATGGTGGGCAGCAAACAGGATGTTGAGGACCTCGCAAATTTCCTGAATGCGCAGGTAAACCCCCAAGCCGCAAAACCCCTGCTGGCGGCGCGGAAATAGACCTATCCTTCCGCGCAGCCCTCCTTAAATCGCAAAGTCTCGCATCGCGGGCTGCTGCTTTTCTTGAGAACGTGAAGCTCTTCTCCTGATCGAGTGAGGACCCGCGACTGGAAATTGCGACCGGGCACCTCTGACTGCATCTGAAGAGTAGATCAACATCATGAAAAAACTAGAGCCGACCATTCTTCATTGCATAGGCAACACCTCTCTGGTGGCCTTGCGCAACATCGTGCCCGCGTGTGGCGCCCGCATTCTGCTCAAGATTGAAAGTGAGAATCCCACTGGCAGCATGAAGGACCGTATGGCGCTTGCCATGATTGAGGCTGCGGAGGCAGACGGACGTCTTACCACGAATGGCTCAGTTGTTGAATACACCGGCGGCAGCACCGGCGTGTCTCTGTCTCTCGTCTGCGCTGTGAAGGGCTATTGCCTCCATCTCGTCACATCTGATGCGTTCGCCCGCGAAAAACTTCAGCATATGAGGGTCCTGGGAGCCAATCTTCAAATCGTGCCAAGCGAGAGTGGCCGAATGACAGAGAAACTGACTCGCGAAATGATTGAAGCAGCCCGCATTGTCGCAGAGAAAACGGGAGCCTTCTGGACCGATCAGATGAATAACACGGACCAGTTCGCGGCCTATCATCGACTCGCTGAGGAGATTTGGGCTCAGACCGGTGGCAACATCGATGGTTTTGTGCAAAGCGTAGGCACAGCGGCCTCGCTGCGGGGTACCGGCGAAGCGCTGCGTAGCCGCGGCCAGCAAATCAAGATCGTTGCTGTCGAGCCCTCCGAGTCCCCGGTATTGTCGGGCGGCCAGTCAGGGGCTCACAAGATTGATGGCATCGGGGCAGGTTACGTCGTGCCGCTCTGGGACCCAGGTATTGCCGATCAGATCGAGCTGGTTTCGACTGAGGAAGCGGTAGCCATGACTTTGCGGCTGGCAAAGGAGGAAGGCGTGTTTGCGGGAACCTCCACGGGCGCCAACGTGATTGCCGCTCTGAGGCTAGCCGAGCAACTCGGTTCCGGCGCGACCGTTGTCACCATCATGTGCGACACCGGGATGAAATATCTCAGCAAGTGATGCCGCCCGCTACTCTTCCCCAATTTCGTACGGAATTCCAAACCTTCCGATTTGAATCATGCCTTTGCTTTCCGGCGGCCAGATATGCAGGCTTGTGATTCGGTTCGAGCCTGGAATCAGATGCGCATCCGTGGTTCCTACCAGCTCACCGGTAGCGGCCACGTGGAAGTGCACGTTGAGTACTTCGTTCATCTGCGCCCGTGTCCATCCAAACACATACTCGCCCGGCTTTAGCGGAATTCCGCCAATTTTTACCGGAACTTGCACGAGCAGATAGTGCGAATACTTTCCATCTGCCGAATAGCCGGCGGTGAGTAGCACGACGCCCGCGATAAAGCGGCCGCGGCTATTCACGATGCCTGATGCGGTTCTCATCTCGGTTTCGATGTGTTCCTTTTCCACCGGCGCGCGTGCCGGCAGCAGGGAAGCGAGTTCGGCATCCGTCGCCTGCCGCCATGCAGTTTTCTGCGCGTGTGCGAACGTCGATGCCATTAACAGGGCGACTGCAAGACCGGTCAGCAATTTCATTGCTTTGGTTTCCTCAAGGACTCGAGCGGAACAATTCCGCGTTGTATTGCCGCTGTAGCAGCCTGCGTCCGGTCTGTCACGCCCAATTTGCCGAGCAAACTGTTGATGTGCGTCTTCACGGTTGCTTCTGAGATTTCGAGTTCCGTACCGATGTCCTTATTGCTCTTTCCATGCACAATCTGCTCCAGCACATCGAACTCGCGCGGAGTGAGTTCTTCGGTGCCCATGCGCTCGGCCAGTTTTTGGGCAATCGCGGGAGGGATATGTGATTTACCGGCATGAACGGCTCGAATCGTCGAAATCAGTTCCTCGCTGGTCATGCCCTTCAGGAGATACGCGCGAGCGCCGGCCTGAAGGGCGCGATAAATGTCTTCATCGCCGTCGTAGGTGGTCAAGACAATAAAACGCGCATGCGGCGTTTCCATCCTGAGCCGCTGGATGACGTCTACTCCACCCATCCGAGGCAGCCGTAAATCCACGAGCGTGATATCCGGCAGATGCTTCCTGAACTGTGTAATGGCCTCTACGCCGTCGGCAGCTTCGCCCACAACCTCGAGGCCTTCCGCCACGTTCAGCAGTGCCACCAGCCCTTGCCTTACAACGTGATGGTCTTCAACCACCAGCACGCGAATCGATTCCCTGGTCACCATTGCTCTCCTGTCCGGTCAGCGCCATTCCGTCTCATCATGCCGCGCTGCGTATCGTTCCGCATTCCTTGCCCAAAGCACCAGAACCCAAAGCGCTCAGGCATTCTTTCGCTCGCCCGGTTCTGCGCGCAGCCGTACCGTGGTTCCAGTTCCTGGCTCACTCGTCACCTCAATTGTGCCGCGGATTGCGGCGGCGCGCTCGCGCATGCCGGTCAATCCATAATGATCTGCGGTGGAGACGGCGGACTGCACAAACCCTCGCCCATCGTCACGCACATCCAGCGCAATCGCGTTTGGACCATATTCCAACTGGACAAACAAGTGTTCTGCGCCGGCGTGCTTCTTGACGTTCTGAATTGCTTCCTGGGCAATCCGCAGAATCTCCTGTTCTGTTCCGGGCGAGAGCGACCTGTAGGCTCCGAAGATGCTGAACGTGGCTTCGAGCCCATGTCCATCTTCGGCTTCGACGATTCGCCGGAGGCGGACTGGCAACGTCGTTTCGCCGGAGTCCTGCGATCGGAGCGCCCAGATGGATTGCCGTGCATCCGCCAGCCCCTCGCGGACGAAGCCGCGGGTCATATCCAAATGCTTTGCCGCGGCTTCTGCCTTGTTGAGCCGCAGCAACTCTGACAGCACCTCGAGCTGGACGCTGATTCCAACGTAGCCCTGCGCCAGTGTGTCATGGATTTCGCGTGCTATGCGGTTGCGCTCAGCCAGCACAGCATTGAATTCTCGTTCTGCCCTCATCAACCGCCGCTTCTGGACTAGCACGATCATGCCCACGGCCAACGCAACAAGCAGCGCGTAGAACCAGATTGTCTGATAGAAATGGGGGCTCAGCTCGAAGGTGAGTTGTGCCCCATCTGTATTCCAAACCCCGTCGTTATTCGCGGCCTGCACTCTGAAGGTGTAGTGCCCCGGTGGAATGTTGGTGTAGTACGCGGTGCGGCGCGACCCAGCATCGGTCCAATTGTGGTCGAAGCCTTCAAGCTTGTAGCGGTAGCGGATTTTTTGCGGAGCCACGAAGCTCAGTCCCGCGTAATCGAACTCGAAGTGAACATGGCCGGCGGGGATTCTTACCGAAGTGGCTGCGCCCCTCAGAGTTTGAGGAATGTCGTCAACGGCGACGCGCTCCAATGAGACAGGGGGTGGAACGCCATTTATGGGGAAGTGCGCGGGATCGACTTCAACCAATCCCTTCGGCGTGGCAAACCACAAGTGACCGTCCTGCGAGCGCCAAGCCGAAGGATGGCTATTGGTGGCTGTTTCGCGGCTCCTTAAGCCATCGCCTGCGCCGAAGTCGATCCAGCGCGAGCAGCCGCCAGCCATGTTGCAATCACACCGCGCAATCCCATTGCCCGTCGCAAACCACAAATGCCCGATACCATCGTCAAGAATCGCGTGAATCATTGTCTGGCCCAGCCCATCGCCGTTGGCTGCGGCAAATTTCTTTCCATTCCACACATTCCATCCGTGGTCTTGTGTTCCAATCAGCAGCGTCCCATCGCGTCGCGCCAGCAGCGCTGTTACCACGTTGCTCGATAGCCCGTTGGCAGTGGTGTAGTTCTGAATCTTGCTGCCGCGCAGGCGCGATAAGCCAGCAAAGGTAGCCACCCACAGGTCGCCGTTTTTGTCTCGCGTCATGGCGCCTACCAGGTCGCTGCCGAGGCCGTTGGCTTGCGTGAAGGTGTCTACATGTACCCCGGAAAGATTCGTGCCCATTTTGCCATTCGTGAATACCCAGTGCGCGAGTCCCCGCCGGGTGCCTATCCATAGAGACCCATCCGCATCCGCCAGCAGCGATCGGATGAAGTCGTCCGGGAGACCATCGGCCGAGGTGAATGAGTCCACCGCGCTGCCGCGAATGCGGTTGAGGCCGTCGGGTGTGCCAACCCAGAGGTCACCGTTTGGCGCGGAGGCCAGGGAGAGAATCACATTGCTCAAGAGGACATCGGGTACCGCATAGGTGCTCGCGGAGCCTGGTGCAATTACAGTGCGCCGTACAACGTTCAGGCCGCCCCCGCTGGTTCCAACCCAGAGTTTTCCGGAGTGGTCCTCCACCACGGTGGTGGTCGCATCGGTCGTTAGCCCTTCGCGGGCGCCAATGGTTTTGAAGCGCTGGTCGCGCAGAATGTGGAGGCCGTCGGCTTCGGTGCCAACCCAGAGGTTGCCTTCGTGGTCTTCCATGATGGTGAGGACGGAGGCATGGGCCAGAGGGTCGGTCACGGGTAGGGTTTGCAATTTGCCATCGGCCCAGCGGGCGAGGCCGACGTTGGTGCCGATCCACAACGCGCCTTCGCGATCCGCGAAAACAATCTGAATGCGGCTTCCCGGGAGCTCATGGCCAACGGCCAAGCTTGCGAGGACAGTGGTTCCGCTCAGCACTTGAACTGCGCTTTTGTTAGCCAAGACCAATTCGCCAGAGGGCGAGGGTTGGGGTAGCCATCCCGCTACGGGTATCTCCCCTACGGAAGGACTGGCGCCTCCTCCCCCTACGCCAGTGGTCACCGTCCAGAAGGCGACAAACCGGCCTCCATCAAGTCGTGCTTGCGCCTCGTTTGTCCACACCCAGAATTGGCCGAGTTGATCCTCTCCCAATCCACGAATCCCGTTTCCTGGCAGGCCATCTTTGGTCGTGAACGTTGTGTCAGTTCCATCTTTCCACCGCGTTAACCCCTCGCTGGTTCCGATCCACAGCGAGCCGTCCTTGCTTGACAGCAGGCAGCGCACATCATTGCCAGGTAGCGCTGGTTGGGAGCTCTTGTCGAAGACTTGGAAGGCGTTTCCATCGAATCGAACCAAGCCGACTTCGGTGCCAAGCCAAACAAAGCCATCTTGCGTTTGCACCAGTGCCTGAACGGTGTTTTGCGGAAGGCCGTTCTCCAAACCCCAGGCCTGGCGGGCGTAGTTGGCAAGCGGGGTGGAAGGCTCAAGCGCCGGGGCTGCGATTGCGCAACTGAGCATCATTACCGCAAGCACAGCGTGCAGGCTAGGCCACCCTAGCGTGGCTTCAAGATGCATGGTCGTGCGCCGGATGCTTACCGCTCCTGTGTTGTTCGAATTGGCATGATATTGGTCCACTGAAACGTGGTTAACTTCCTTTAGCCGGGAAACGGTGCGGAAAAGCCGCACATCACAACTTTAGCCGGGAACTTCAGGGTATGCACGGTGGTGCGACCAGACTAACGCACTCAACTGGAGGCTGATCTCCACCCTTTGATGGATGCCAGGCTCACTCCAATGGCCCAAGACGCGCCATTGGGCTCGCGATACTCTGAGTGTGACCTCCTGAATGGTCTCATGATTTAAGTTTTAAGATTCACTTCCGGGCGGCGCCACTGGCGCCGCCCGATTTCTTTTTTGTGGCTGAATTTCTAATCCGCATTGAGCCGGCACGGTCCTATTTGGAGGCGTTTGCGGAGTCAGGCGGCGCCGCTGCGGTGACAATGTTTGTCGCCCGATTCTTGACATAGGTAATCGTGTACTGCTTCCCATCCTGATCGTAAGTCACGGTGCGGTCGCCTTCCTTCTCGCCATCCGGATGCATTTTCTGGCCAATCGACATGCGGGTTTCCAGCTCGCTCATGCCCTGCTTCACCTGGTGCGCATCAATGGCGGCCCATACGTCCGCAGGCCAATAATCGTAAATCTTATGCGGGTCGTCGTAGTAGAAGAGCAGATCGGTGTAATACGCTTCCTGATCGCCTTCCATGTAGCCGATTGGAGTGGCAAACTGGTCTTTGCCTCCCGGCAGGGTGAAGATGGCGAATGCCTGGCGGCTGCCGTGTTCTATTCCGTCGTCCACCTTGGCCGGGACGGCTGCCTTCACGATCTTCTTGACCTCGAGTTGTGCATCGGCCGGAATCAGCTCAATCCGCTTGGAGAAATCCACTTTTCCGCCGGAGTACGCGAAGTAGGGGATGGTGTAGCCGTTCTTCATCCAGACACTTGTGCCTTCGAGACGCTGCGTGTCCTCAAAATGAGCAGGAAAGAAGGAGCGGACAACGGCCAGATCGTCCTTACTTAGCGTTTCACTGGAATCGGTTTTCCGGACCGCGCCGGGATCCTGCCGATGCTTGAATACAACGTACAAATAAATGCCGCCGATGGCCAGTGTGATCAAGGTGACGATCACCATTAACTTCAGGGTCTTCATGGATTCTCCTTCCGCGATTGAAAACGGCATTTGTTTACAAGTCAGTTACAAACACATTCGACACAAACATCCGAGCCTATCTCAAAACAGATTGGATGCAAAGAGAACGAGGTCTATTCGCCCGCCGCACTCCGCGGAAATTCATCCAGCGGCACCTGCGATCGCAAAGCGTCCGCCGTCAGTTCGTCGGCCTGCCGCAAACTGGGAAAGAGCGCTGCCCAAATGCCTGCCACTGCCAGCGCGCCAATGCCACCCGCAACCGTGGCGCGCACCGCACCCCACCATTGAGCGGTCAATCCGCTCTCAAATTCACCCAGCTCGTTCGATGCTCCAATGAAAAGGGAGTTGACCGCGCTCACTCGGCCTCGCATCTCGGGCGGTGTTCCCAGTTGCAACAGGGACCCGCGGATGATGACGCTGATGGCGTCGGCCCCGCCGGCCACCATCAATGCTGCCAGCGAGAGCCAAAGGTTGCGCGACAGCCCGAAGACTACGGTGGAAGCACCAAAAATGGCCACACATACAAATAACCGCAGACCGGCACGGCGTTTGAAGGGGAATCGCGCCATGAGCAGGCTCACGGACAAGGCTCCGGCCGCCGGCGCGGCACGCAGGATGCCCAACCCACGTGGTCCCTGATGCAAAATGTCGTGCGCAAAGATGGGCATCAGGGCCGTTGCGCCGCCCAGAAGGACGACGAACAAGTCCAGCGAACTGGCTCCGAGAAGGAGAGACGAACGGCGCATGTAATGGAAGCCAGCGAGGACCACCTTGATGGAGGCGGCGCGGTGTTCCATTCTGCCCGGGCGTACGTGAAGGCTTGCAATCAGCACCAGGAACCAACCGAGCGTCGCCAGGTTGAAGACATACACGATGCCCGCTCCCTGCAATTTTGTGTTGGGAAGCCAATTGAGAAGGGGAAGGGTGAAGAGCAATCCGCCGAGGGCCGGGCCGGCGATGTTGCTGAATTGCCAGATGGCCCCGCCCCAGGTAACGGCATTCACAAAATGCTTTTCCGGAACCAAGTGTGGCATCAGCGCCGAACTTGCGGGTCCTGAGAAAGCTCTTGCGGTACCGATGAAGAACAGAACCACGTAGATGGGGAATACGCCGTTGGCCCCGAAGCGCGTTAACAGCAGGAGCGCTGTGGTGGCCACGACCTGCAACGCGTAGCAAACCAGGATAATCTCCCGGCGATCGAAGCGGTCGGCGACGTGTCCCGCGGGCAAAAGGAAAAGCAGGCCGGGCAAGAACAGCGCCAAGCCTGTAAATCCGAGGTCCAGAGCGCGGTGCGTGATGGAGTACACCTGCCACGCGACGGCCACTGTCTGCGCCTCGGCACCCAGAATTGCCGTGACGCGGGCCAATTGGTATCTCTTGAAGTCACGAGAGGCAAAAGCCTCCATGCCGCGCCTTGGCGCTGTCTGGGGAGAGAGAGCCATATTCATTTCCAGCTTATATCTATTGTCCGGGACGACCTAAAACGGCCTTGAGACTTGTTTTCGGAGAAACGCATGTGGAATCTGCCGACGGCGCCTTCACGCACCCCTTTGGCAGAGGGGAAGTTTTCTGTAAATAAGTTTTTACCGGATCACCGATCCGTAAGGGGTAACTGCCGCCGCGACCGGCCTCCTGGCCATTACCGGGCGGAGTAATTCTGCCGGCCAGACATACACCGCAAGCCGGCGAGAGTAATGCAGCACCGGCTCTGTGTCCGGCAATTGGATCCCGATTGCGTCCGCCAGACTGTTACACTCGATCTCCGCCTCGGCCTCTTCAAGAGGCCAGGGAACGTGGTGGATGTTTGCGCGAACGGTCTCACCAGCCCGGTTTTGGGTAAACAGGCAATAGCGCTCGGTCAAGAAATATTCCAGGGTCCCGGCCTGGCACTCCACTAGCCTGCGGGTTGGGCCCAACCCTCGGTATCTTGCCTTGAAAATTACGGGCTTGTTGCTCCAAAGGCGGCGGCTGTAGAACGCGAATTCCCGCTCCGACCGCTGGTCCAGGCGCATCTCCGCCCAGTAGTAGGGCAGATGATAAAAGGCGCGCGCTGCCGCTACCGCCAGCAGATTGCTCGCGTCGAGCGAGAAGAAATATACACCCCGAGTGCGAGTTCTTGGGTCGATTACATACGTGCGCAGGTTCAGCTCCGGGAAACTCCGGGCTCCCGGTACCGGGGGCACTCCACGGATCTTGATGCGGTCAAGCCAGAAGGGCACAACCCCGAGCCACGCCGATCCCTGAAAGGTATCCACCTGCAAACTGTCTGGCAAAAGCGCAGCCACTTGCCCGCCCGGCATCGGCCAGTGCGCAAACAATAGGTCGTTCCATCGTTGGGTCATAGCCCAGCGCCCTGAAGGCAATGGCCGCGGCCTGTGCGACGTTCTTACGAGATACTCTTGCATAGCGAGGTCCTCGAACGAACTTCAGATGGAGCTGCTGAACTTTCGACGTGCGGTGTCTCTCCCAGGATGCAGAATCGCAACATCGCCCTCATGCCGTATTCTGTTCGCGAGCCCTCTTTCATGTCCAGCGAAACTTTTCTGTCTCCCAGCGCCCGGAATCAAACCGATGTTTATGCCGTCCACGGAGCGGACCCCGAGGTCCTGGCTTACGCAATGGCCAAATACTCTCGCTCCGCTCTCTCCATGCGGCAGTCCCTCACGGAAATCAGCGCGCAGCGCGCTGAGGAATTCCTCAATACGTTTTATTTCCAATATGGCCATCGCTCCATTGCCGATCTCGCTCACATCGCCTTCGCGGTGGAGCGGCTTTCTCTACTTGCCGCCATTGTGCTGGTGGACGAGCAACGCTGGGATGGCCAGGAGCGTTCGACCCGCTATCAAAACTTCCTCAAATCGGGCTGGTATCTGCCTGATTTCGGGTCGGATTCCAATTCTGCCCAGATTTTCTCCAACACCATAGGAAGGCTCTTCGAGAGTTATCAGCGGATGACTGCGGGCGTACTCGAGGTGCTACGCCGGCGCGTTCCCTGCCCGGAGACCCTGAAGCCCGAGGCATACGAACGCACCCTGAAAGCTCGCGCCTTCGACGTGGCCCGCTACCTGCTTCCCCTAGCCACCAATACCTCGCTCGGCCAGATTGTGAACGCCCGCACTCTTGAAACCCAGGTCTCCCGGCTGCTCTCCCACCCCATGGCCGAGATCCGCGACCTCGGCCTGAAGCTGCGTGAAGCTGCCACGGGTCCCGCCTGGAACGTGAATGCCCAACCGGCGTCTGCCCTGGTGGAGAGAATCGCGGATTTTGTGGGGGACAACAGCCTCAGTCCGGAGATTGCAGTTGAAGCTGGCCGACTCCTCACCCGCGAAGTCCGAACCGCGCCCACCCTGGTGAAATACGCGCAGCACAATAACTATCTTCTACAAACCCGGGCTGAACTCACGCAGGCTGCCGCCGAGATCCTCGCGAACCAAGCTATCGCAGAGGCCCCGCTGGTCGACCTGGTCGAACGAACGGAATCCCTTGAAGTGGAACTCGCCGCGACGCTTCTGTACTCCGGCTCGCACCACCCCTACCGGCAGATTCGCGACCTCGTAGCTGATTTCCCCGAGTCGCAGGTCACCGAGATCATCGAGTTGGGTCTCCGGCATCGCGGCCGTCACGACGAAGCTCTCAGAGCATTCCATGCCGGCGCTGCTCTCCGGTTCGACATTCTTATGGACATTGGAGGGTTTCGGGATATGCATCGGCATCGGCGATGCACGCAGATTATCCAGTCATTTACAGCCCTGCACGGATACGAAATCCCGACGAATGCCGACCTGGGGGCGGAGGTTAATCTGCTGGCCGAAGCCAATCTCCTCGACGACTACCAAGGCGCAATTGATGAGGCTCACCGGACCAGCACGCAAATTGCGTCCAGCAACGCTCCGGAGGCGGCTCAATCCGCCCTTTACCTGCTTCCTCTTGCTACCAGAATTCGAAGCCTCTTCAAGATGGACCTGGCCGAAGCCCAATACATTTCGGAACTTCGATCGGGCCCCGCAGGCCACTTCAGCTACAGGCGCGTGGCCTGGGAGATGTACCTGGGCCTTGAGCGCCAGCATCCGACCCTCGCCAGACACATCCGCGTGACCGACTTCACGCAGCCCATCGACCTTTTGCAGCGTTAATCAGTCCTGGCAGCCTCAATCGTTGGAATTGTAACCGGCTTCTTTGCGGGAGAACTGAAGCATTGTCACCGGCGGCAGCGACCAGAGGGTCTGGAATCGACTCTGCATGCGCAAAAGACTGCGGTGGATCATCAGGCGAATCGACTTCCGCCGCTTTACCTTACTGATCCTGTTCCCGGATCGCCGGTTGGTCGTGGTGGCGCAATGGGGCGCCCGAACGGTGGCGTGGCCGAGGACGAAAAGTGCAATGTCGAAAAGTCCAAACCGTGGCTCCGTGTTCGTTAGCGTGTTCTGCGCAATGTGAGCTTTTTTGGGAAACTCATTCATAGGCCAGTCTGGCTCCGCTCCTGTTGAGTTAGGTTCCGCATACGAGCCATGCGATGCAAGGTTTGGGCGAATCGTTGCCCCGAGCGGCTCGTGACGCCGCCTAGGAGGCCTTATGCACAGTACTCACCGCAAATATGTGTTGCGCGGTAGCAGATTGTGACAACCTGGCGAAAGAAGCCTCGTAGTTTTCGGCGTTGTCGTCTACCGAGCACTGCCTCCTTATCCTGCGCTACCATAGAGACACAGAATCGGGGCACTCCATGTTCGTCGTCGTGTGGCAGTTTGAGATTGTCGAAGAGAAGATTGCCGATTTTGAGGCGTCCTATGGTCCCGCCGGCGCATGGGCCCAGTTCTTCCGGACTTCACCTCAATATCTGGGGACAGAGTTGTTGCGCGACGCGTACATTCCGGGTGCTTACCTGACGATTGACCGCTGGGCCAGCGAAGAGGATTTTCGCGCTTTCCGCAGGGAGCACGATCCGGAGTACGAGTCTCTGGATCGCTCGTGCGACGCTCTCACGAGCCGTGAAACCCGGATCGGTGCGTTTATTGTTAACCCGCCAAACCCATGAGAATCACAGGCGTACCGGCGGCCGCCGAACTTTCTCCGTTTCTTCGCCATTTTTCGCTGTCAATGCCACCTTCCGCCTGCTACAATCCCATCGAAAACCATTTCAGCTCGCCGCGTATTTCCTGTGCAGAAACCGGAAAGACTCGTTTAAAGTGAGCATTTTTGAAGGAGCCCTTCCAATGGCCATCGCAGATGACCGCACAAAAGCTGTAGAACTAGCCCTCGCACAGATCGAAAAACAGTTCGGAAAGGGCTCGATCGTCCGCCTTGGTTCCAAGGAAGCCCTTCTGCCCATTGCGGTTATCTCTACAGGCTCCATCAGCTTCGACGCTGCTCTTGGTGTAGGTGGAATTCCCCGTGGGCGCGTGACGGAAGTGTTCGGGCCGGAGTCTTCGGGCAAGACGACCATTACCTTGCAGATCATTGCCGAGGCGCAGCGGCTTGGGGGTTTGGCGGCGTTCGTCGACGCGGAGCACGCCCTCGATCCCGGCTATGCGAAGAAGCTGGGCGTGGACGTGGATAACCTGCTGGTCTCGCAGCCGGATAGTGGCGAACAAGCTCTTGAGATTACCGAGGCGCTGGTCAAGTCTGGCGCGATCGATGTGCTGGTGGTGGACTCAGTGGCCGCGTTGGTGCCCAAGGCCGAACTGGACGGCGAGATGGGTGACTCGCACATGGGCCTTCAGGCGCGTCTCATGTCGCAAGCCCTGCGCAAGCTAACAGGCTCGGTGTCGAAGTCGCGTACGGCGCTCATTTTCATCAACCAGATTCGCGAAAAGATCGGTGTGATGTTCGGCAATCCGGAGACCACGACGGGTGGGCGGGCATTGAAGTTTTATTCATCGGTTCGCGTGGATATTCGGCGGATTGCGGCCGTAAAAGAAGGCGATGTGGTGACGGGATCGCGCACCAAGGTGAAGATCGTCAAGAACAAGGTGGCTGCGCCATTCCGCGAGGCCGAGTTCGACATTCTTTACGGGGAAGGGATCAGCCGCGAAGGCGACGTTCTGGACCTGGCGGTTGCCAACAACATTGTTGAAAAGTCGGGCGCATGGTACAGCTACTCCGGCGAACGGATTGGGCAGGGAAGAGAGAACACACGGACTTTCCTGAAGGACAACAAGGACATCTTCGCAAAGATGGATGCCGAGCTAAGGAAGAAATTGAACATTGGCGCGGTGAAGGCAGATGTGCCGGAAGTACCCGCGACGGGGCCCGCGGAAGCGAAAGAGGCTGTTCGGTCGCGAAGGAACTAGCCCAGTACGCCTTTGAACAAACGCGCCGGATGAAACGGCAAGAATGCAGCTCACGTTGAGCTGCATTCTTTATTTGGGCACCGATGCGGAATAATCGCGAATCGCAGGTTAGATTGCGGGTGCGACGGAGGGCTCAGGCGAGGGTGAGGCGAGAAGGTGTTGTTCCTGATCCTGATACTGGAGCTGATAGAGCTTCCAGTAGAGGCCGCGGTTGGCGAGCAGTTGCTGGTGAGTGCCCATCTCGCGCAGCTGGCCCTTGTGCATGACCAGGATGGTATCGGCCCGCTGCACGGTGGAGAGCCGATGGGCGATGAGAACGCTGGTGCGGCCTTCGACCATACGCTCGAGCGCGCCGCGAATACGGAGTTCGGTGTCAGTATCCACGCTGGATGTGGCCTCGTCGAGGATCAAAATGCGGGGATTGTAGGCCAGGGCGCGGGCGAAATTGATGAGCTGCTTCTGGCCTGTGGAGAGCGAGTTGCCGCGCTCCTGGACGGGCTCGTCGAACTGGTTGGGCAGGGTCTCGATGAAGTCGAGCACGTTGACATCGCGGGCGGCCTGGCGCAGGCCATCGGCTGTGATCTCTTCATTGCCAAGGCGGATATTCTCAGCCAGCGTGCCGGTGAAGAGGAAAGGATCTTGCAGGACGACGGCGAAGTGTTTGCGGAGCGCGTTGAGATCCTGCTGGCGAAGGTCGACGCCGTCAAGGAGGATTTGGCCGGCGGTGACGTCGTAGAAGCGCATCATGAGGCTGATGAGAGTGGTCTTCCCCGCGCCGGTGTGGCCCACGATGGCAACAGTCTGGCCGGGCTCGATGGTGAACGAGACATCTTTCAGAATCCACTCAATGTCTTTGAGAGCGCCGAGCTTCACGGTGGTTTCCGTTGACTCGACTGCCGCGGCGACGGCGGCTTTCTGTTCGTCAGTCAGCGCCTGGTATGTGAACCAGACATGCCGGAATTCGATGCGATTGCTGCCATTGCCTGCGATGGGATGGGCCGGGTTGACGATCTCCGGGGCGGTATCGAGGAGCTTGAAGATGCGCTCGCAGGCCGCCATGGCCGACTGCAGGATGTTGAACTTGTCACTGAGGTCCTGAATGGGGCGCCAGAAGCGCTGCGAATACTGAATGAACATGGCGAGCACGCCAATGGTGACGGCACCATTGAGGACGCCGAAGCCGCCGCGCCAGATGACCATTGCGATGGCGATGGCGGAGAGAATTTCGACGGCGGGGTAGTAGAGGGCGTAAGCAAAGATGGTGTCTTTGAAGGCGATCATGTGGAGCTTGTTGACCGCTTCAAAGTCGTCGTAGGCGCGCTGTTCGCGGTTGAAGAGCTGGACGACGGCCATGCCGGAGATGTGTTCCTGGGTGAAGCTGTTGATGCGGGCGATGGCGGAACGGACGCGACGGTAACTTTCGCGGACGCTGTCGCGGAAAAGTCGCGTAACGATGAGGATCAGCGGAAGGACGGCGAAGGCGATGAGGGCCAACTTCCAGTTGATCCTGAGCATGACGATGGCCATGAAGGTGAGGTTGAAGAAGTCGTCGACGATGGCGAGGACGCCGGCGGTGAACATCTCATTGATGGCGTCGACGTCGGAGGTGAGACGGGTGACGAGCCGGCCGACAGCGTGGTTGTCAAAGAAGCCGATGTGCATGCGCTGCATGTGGCGGAAGATGTCTCGACGGAGGTCGAACATCATCTTCTGGCCAGTCCACTGCATGAGGTAAACCTGGATGAATTCGAAGAGGTAGGCGAAGAGCAGCGCGGCGAGGTAGATGGCGGCCAGACGAGTAATTCCGGCGTAGGGATCGGTGGGCAGACGGCGGGTGAGCCAGTTGGTGGCGGGGCCGGGATTGCCGGTGAGGTAGCGGTCGATGGCGACTTTGACGAGGTAGGGGCCGGTGACGTCGGAGAGGGACTTGAGGGTGACGGAAAGCGCAGAGATGGTGGCCTGGAACCAGTAGGGGCGCAGGTAATGACCGAGGCGGCTGACCAGGCGCGAGTCATAGACTTTGCCGACCGGATCTTCGTCCCGCGGTTTGGGTTTCTGCTGCTCTGCGTCGGCCATGCGTGGGTGGATGAGCTCCCGATTCCATGGTACGACAGGGGGAAGAACAGGGATCAGAGATCAGGGGTCAGAGATCAGTTAGCGGGTGCCAAATGGCTGCTCGGAGGGTTGTTCTACATAGTTGAAAAGGCTGCTCAAGTGGTGACAAAACATGCGAAAAGGCTGCTCAAGTGGTTGCATTTCGCATCGACATGAACCTTGCGGGCAGCCTTTTCGATGTGTTTCGGTTGCAGAGAATTGAACTAAATGAAGCAAAGGGTTGCTCAGAATTGAACGCGTTTTTGAAAAATGCGCTGATATTGCACGGGTTATTGGCTTAACTTATTGATAATGCATTCTTTATTTTGATTTTGTTTGCAGTGCGATTGGGCACGAGAATGGGTTCTTCCATCGTTCCCGAGCAGGCGTCGGCTGCGCGTTCGACAGGGAAAGCGCAGCCATACTCCCCGGTCCCCAAGAGCGAGGGACCGGGGCACCCTCGCTGTGATGGGAGACCGGGGCCACCCGCAGGACTACATTGAGCTCGCGCTTAGTCCTTTGGTAAAGTTTCCCCTAAATAAATTTACTTGACTTCGATACAGGGCAAACCGAAACTTGCCCCGTCGGGATGAGCAGGCTCGCTTTCCGGTTTTTCTATTTTGGAGACGGAAGCAAGTGGCAAGGCGAAAGATTCTTGAGTGTGGCTCCCCCTGGTGCTTGGGCAGGTTACCCCGATCGAGAGATTCTTCCAGAACGGAGGAACAGCATCCCCCGAAACGGTGAAGGGAACGGGAGCCCACGATGAGCCAGCAGTGTACAACCCCGAAGGAAAGGTCATTATGAAACACGCTTGCATCAGACTTAAATTCCATCGGTGGCATCTTCCTTTGATCCTGCTTCTAGTGATGGGTACGCACTTAGCTCCCGCTCAAGGCGTTGCTACAACCAGAAAGTTCATTCAGGTAAGTGTAGATCCAAGTGATCCAGTCAAAATCGAAGGATTTCGAGTCGACGGCAATGTTGTAACGTCCGGCCAAACTTTTCAGGCAACTGATGAAGCATGGCTCCGTGACGCATCTGTTATTGTCAGCGATCGCTCTGCCAAGGAAGTAGTTGGAGTCTGGCTCACGCTTTATTTCCCCGAGATCGGCGACGGCAAATCAACCGTCGTAGACCACATTCAGATTGGCAACGTCGCCTCATCTGAAACACACACTCTATCTGGACGGCCACTGCACGACAACGACAACCCACCATTCTCTTTGCTGCCTGGGCATCTAACTGCAATCCGAGTGGGACCGAATTATGAGAACACCAAAGCACTCAGGGATCGTACCCGCCCAAGCCTGATCCCCACCGTATGTCAGGTGATGCTCTCCCTGGTCTATTTCCGCGATGGCACTAAATGGTCCCCGGGAGTTTTCTCCCGCCCCGATCCCGAGAACCCGGGAAAATATGTAGTCATACCCGCGAGCGAGTTTTATGCCGATATGCGCGCCAAACAGCAATGACTCAACTGGGGTGGCCAAATGTCAGGGAAAGGGGACGGTTTGTGAAGTTAGAATGGTACCACTTAAAGACGCTTGTGCTATCAACTCTCTGGCTGTTTATATCGGTAGCAAACAATCCGGGAATTGCACGTGCGCAACAGCAGGGATGCGTGGACACAACATGTGAATCATTTGCTACCTCGCCAGAGGATCAAGGTTGCAACCAGGGCTGCACACCCAGCCCGGTAGTCCCTCAAGTGAGCTCGACCACCGGTGCCGGCACCAACCATCTCTGTCCCGTTTCATATGCGTGCACAGGCAGTACAGGCTGCGCAGGAACTGTCTCTACAACGGCAGTGACCCCAAACAACCATTGCTGCTCGTACCCTGATTACTGCACTGACATTGCTTGCGCTAACTACTCGGCTACAGGTCCCGGTTGCTCGATCAATGACTGTAGCACCAATCCGTGCGTCGATGTGTCCTGCCCGAACTACAACGCATATCAATGTGGAAGTGGAACGCCCTGCACCTATGACGACGACTGCCCAGGAGGACTAGTGTGTGGGGGGTGTACCGCTCCGATTTGCATCTCCCAGTCCGTATGCGAATGCGGCGATCCATGCGACGATCCTTCTTGTCCGGGATACTCCAGCGATTGCCAGCCAACGTGTGTGGCTGGATCAGAGGATTGTACGGGATGCATACCACCCACGTGTGATGCATCGGAACACTTTTCCCCGGCAATCTGCGGATGCATTGCCGACACTTCCCCAATCATCATTGATACAGATGGTTCAGGCTTTCATCTGACCTCAGCCGCTGGTGGAGTCTTGTTCGATTTCTACGGGAACGGCAAGCCAATCCAGATCGCCTGGACCGCAAAAGGCTCGACCAATGGGTGGCTAGCGCTCGATCGAAAAGGGACGGGAGAAATAGACACCGTGAAAGACCTGTTTGGCAACATAACCCCACAACCGCTCTCCAATTACCCTAACGGATTTCTCGCCCTTGTAGTATTCGACGAGCCCGAGAACGGCGGCAACAGCGACGGAATTATCGACAGCGGCGATACTGTCTGGCCGAAGCTGCTGGTATGGATAGATGCCAACCATGACGGTATCTCCCAAGCGGAAGAACTGCACCACCTGGACGATATTGGAATCCACTCCATTGGCCTCATGTATACCGAGTCTCGCCGCGTAGACGCCTACGGCAATCAGTTCCGCTACAGAGGCGGTCTGAATCCCGACAAAGGCGACAAAGTCAACCGGGTTATTTACGACGTCATTCTCACTAGCGAGGAATAACAGATGCGCATCAAGCCCTGGCTGGCCGCCATTAGTGGCTTTTCCACGACACTCGGCATCCTGCCGTCAACGGCCCAAGACCGGTTGGCGCACCAATGCGTCGGGCCGACTGCGCAGCAGCAACAGAGTGTGGCTGAGTACATGGCCAAGAAGAATCATGCTATGTCTTCAGGTGATCTAACCATGGTTAGGAGCGAGAAGGGGTTAGGAGCGAGAAGGCAAACGATGCCTGCTTCTGGAAGTTTGAGTACCAGGACCAGCAGAAAAAGCTATTGACCATTTACCTTTCACCCGACCGGACGTTTCTGACCTCTGAGCTATACGATCTGCGCGTCGACCCACTCCTCGAAGAAAAAAACCAAGTGGAATCTGTGATGACTGCGATGTCGGCAGGCGATCCGCCGATTCTCGGCCCCGCGGGGGCACCAGTTAGCGTAGTAGAATTCTCGGACTTCGAATGCCCCTATTGTCAGCGGCTGAAGAACATCCTGGAGCAGGAAGTTATCCCCAAAACGGGCGGTAAGGCCAGCTTTGCGTTCAAGAACTTTCCTCTGGCCATGCATCCCTGGGCAAAGCCCGCAGCCATGATGGCATCGTGCGCAGGCCTCCAGGACACGCCTGACTTCTGGAGGGTACACGGCTTTCTATTCGACAATCAAAAGTCCTTAACTTCCGATAACCTAGCGCAAAAGGTCACAGATTTCGTCTCTGCCAGCACAACCCTAGACAAGGCTCAATTTCAGAAGTGCGTCGACAAGGATCTGACCCTCTGCATCGTCACGAAGGACATCGTGCTCGGCCAGCAGAATGGCGTCCACGCAACACCAACTGTCTTTGTGAACGGGGTGCGCTATGAGGGAATGCAATCCGCAGTTCAGTTGCTTGCTATCATTGAGAGCGCAGCCACCGGGAACTCAATCGCCCAGGCGCAATTCCCAAGAAAAACAACATCTAACAAAGAAGTGAATGAGTGCGTGAAGCCGTCACCGAAATCTAACTAAGATTCGCAGCGGCGCTCTCGAATGCCTATTCAGCGTACTTCCATCGTGCTTCGCGTTGGATCGTAGCGTGCCATCGGCTATTGGCCCCGCCCGCTGGCAACAAGAATTGCCAGAAGCAGTGTGAGTATCCAGTTTGAGCCGGGACGCGGCACGAGTTGACAAGCGTTCTTCATTCCTGATACTTTGCATTACAAAGTGAATTGCCATGAATGATCTGAACAAGGCATTGGGCGACATCAGCAGTATTCGCAGGCAGGTGGCGCATACTACGGAGTTTCGAGGCTACGGTCCAGCCACGCTGGCGGGTACGGGGCTGCTGGCATTGGCCGCGGCGGGGGCGCAGGCGGTGTATGTGCCCGACCCGGCCAATCATATTGCCGAGTATCTGACGATCTGGATCATGACAGCCGCCGTTTCAGCTGCGCTGATTGGGATAGAGATGTTTGCACGAACGCGCCGCATTCACACGGGCTTGGCAGACGAGATGATCCGGATGGCGGTGGAACAGTTTCTGCCGTCGGTAGGCGTGGGCGGACTGGTGACATTTGTCCTGCTGCGCTTTGTGCCGGGGACTGAGTGGATGCTGCCGGGGATGTGGCAGGTGATTTTCAGCCTGGGTGTGTTTTCGTCGTGCCGCTTTTTGCCGCGTGCCACGGTTGCCGCGGGCGCATGGTATCTGCTGACGGGGCTGACCTCGCTGGCGCTGGGGGATAGTCGGGCGCTGTCTCCGTGGGGGATGGGGGTTCCGTATGGAGCGGGGCAGATGCTGGTAGCGGGGATTCTGCTTTTCGCGACGAGGGAGGGCAGGCATGAAGACTGAGGTTCCCCAGGTTGAAGGGCGCTTCGCGTACGAGGGTCTGGATCGCGTGATTCACGAGCGAGCACGGCTGAGCGTGCTGACGTCTCTGATTACGAATCCGAAGGGGTTGGCGTTCGGCGACCTGAAGCAGCTTTGCGATTTGACGGATGGAAATTTGAACCGGCATTTGAAGGTGCTGGAGGAGGCGGGGATGGTGGAGATTGTGAAGACGACCGATCGGAATCGGCCCCTGACGACTTGCCGCATTACGGCTTCAGGGCGGGCGCGGTACCTGGAGTATCTTGCGACGCTGGAGCAGGTGGTGCGGGATGCGGCGAAGGGGGCGAAGGAAGAGGAAGCTCCTGGGAAAGCGCACAAACTTGCGCCTTCACGGGCCTGATATTTTTTTGCGAGGTTACTTTGCAATGCAAAGTAAGAAACAGCAAGGGAGAAAGAGATGAATGATTTTCCGGTAATGCAACTTGGTGCGCAGATTAAAACGAAGTCCAGATCAATGGGGATGAAGCTTATCGTAGTCTCGGTCCTCGCTCTGCTCATGACCATCCCGTCGTTCTTTGTTGATGGGCTGGTTGAAGAGAGGACTAGTCGAGCCGCGGATGTTGTGAAGGAGATCAGCGAACACCTGGGAGGGCGGCAAACGTTCCTCGGACCCACGCTTGCAATTCCTTATTCGGTGCCCGCACGCAATAAAAACCGCCAACCCGAGCACGGGGTCTATTTAATATTTCCGGCGGAAGGCGCCGCAACAGTGAAAACACACACAGAAGAACGACATCGCTCGCTTTTTAAAGTCCCGGTCTTCGAGGCCGACCTGCGATTCGACGCTGCATTCGACCTGACAGGCGCGCCGCTGGCCGCTCCGACGGAAGCTGTGCTCGACTGGAGCAATGCTGAGATTGTGGTGGGAGCCACGGATGCGCGCGGAGCGTTGGCAGGGGGCACACTTACGGCCAATGGAGAAACCGCCGGTTTTGTTCCGACGGACGGCATTGATGGCCTATCGCTGAATTCAAACGGCAATGAAAACCAGAGGGCGCGGCTCACGCTCTTCGGTGTGATGGTACCTAAGCTTGCCCAACCCAATGCCAAGTTTCAAGTAAGTGCCACACTGCGCTTTTCAGGCGCTCAACGGATTGCGATCCTCGCGTACGGCAAAGCGACGCTTCTCAAGATGGAGGGCGATTGGCCCAATCCCAGCTTCGATGGCGGCTTCCTGCCCAACACGCACACCATCACAGCTCAGGGCTTTTCGAGTGAATGGTCGGTGCCTTGGATCGCCCGTGGAATACTGGCCGAGGGCCCCAGCTATGCGGTTGCGAATCTCGACTCAACAGCGCTTGGTGTCTCATTCGCAGAGTTAGCCGATCCGTACCAGTCTGTCACCCGTTCGCTCAAATACGTACTTCTATTCCTCGGTCTGCTGTTCCTGTCGTACTTTGTTTTTGAAGTGACCACAGGCAAGCGAGTTCACCCGGCGCAGTATGTTCTGGTTGGCATGGCACAGATCATCTTCTACCTGCTGTTGCTTTCATTTGCCGAGAGAATTGGTTTCGATCTCAGTTTCCTGGTGGCGGGCGCGGCTACCGTGATTCTGCTCTCAGCTAATGCGGGATGGATCTTTGACAGCCGGGTGCAAGGGGTCCGTGCGCTCGCCTGCTTCAGCCTGCTCTACTCTCTCATCTACATGCTGCTACGGCTTGAAGATGACGCTTTAATGGTGGGCGCAATTGCAAGCTTCCTTGCGGTTGCAGCGGCCATGTATTTCACCCGGCGGATTGACTGGTATGGTTCCCTTCCTCAAAAGGACGCCGCGGAAATGCAAGCGCCTTCGGTCGCCCCTGGAGAAACAGTCTGATGCGAGGCGCGGTGGGCGAGGGGCTGCATGTGGGCATCATCATGGACGGCAATGGGCGGTGGGCATTGCGGCGCGGCTTACCTCGCGCCGCCGGCCACCGCGCCGGGCTGGCCGCAGTGCGGCGGGTTGTGGAGCGGGCGCTTGACGCGGGCATTGCGCGGCTTACGCTCTATGCGTTTTCGTCGGACAACTGGAGGCGGCCTGCCGCGGAGGTCGAGAGCATCTTCTGGCTGCTACGAGCTTTTCTGCGTTTGGAGACAAAGCGATTGATGCGGCGGGGGGCGCGGTTGCAGGTAATTGGCCGGCGTGATCGACTTGCGCAGAATGTGCTGCGGGCGATTGAGGAAGCGGAATGCGTCACGGCCGGCGGCCGGTCAATCCATGTATGTGTTGCCATCGACTATTCGTCGCGCGAGGCGATTGCGCGAGCGGCTGCGGCGGCGATTGTTTGTAACTCGAACCTGGGGCAACCTTCGCCTAATTTGGTTTGTAGCTTGTTGACGCAGACCATGGCCGAGCACGGCGGCGAGGTGGACCTGCTGATTCGGACCGGAGGGGAGAAGCGCCTTTCCGATTTTCTGCTGTGGGAATGCGCCTATGCGGAATTGGTGTTTACGGACCGTATGTGGCCGGATTTTGATGAAGCTGACTTTGATGCCGCGCTGATTGAATTCAAGCGCAGGGAAAGGCGCTTTGGTGGAGTGCCGGGTAGCATGGAGCATTGCGGCGCGGCGTAGGTGGCGGCGAGGTTCGCTAAGCTAACAACAGCTATGGATCAATCGAAAGAGATTCGACGCATTCGCTTCTTACTCGCGGTATTCATTGTCGGGCTGGTTCTGAGCGGCATTACTGCGTTTCCGCTTCAGTGGGAGCTTGGCTGGTTGGTTATTTTGTTGCACACAGGATGGCTGCGGCCGATTGCAGAGGCTACGCATTTGCTGGAGTGGGTTGAACGGGTGAGTACAGGAGTAAGTGCGA
The DNA here is from genome assembly GCA_049514915.1 of Occallatibacter sp. Classification (GTDB taxonomy): domain Bacteria; phylum Acidobacteriota; class Terriglobia; order Terriglobales; family Acidobacteriaceae; genus Telmatobacter. The sequence goes on from JBEKUP010000004.1 coordinate 51,923, forward strand.
CGAATGCGAGTTATCCCTTCCTCGCCTATGGGACTGACTGGCTGGCATTCGCTCACCTTGCGATAGCCGTTGCGTTTGTGGGGCCGTATGTCGATCCGGTGCGAAACAAGTGGGTGATTACCTTTGGACTCATCGCCTGCGCCGGCGTGATTCCTCTGGCGCTGATTGCTGGACAAGTGCGCGGGATCCCCGTGGCCTGGCGATTGATTGATTGCAGCTTTGGAATCGTTGGGAGTGTACCGCTGCTGATTTGTAGGCGGGCGATCGCTGATTTAGAACGGCGGAGCGGTTAGAGCAGGAATTTAGAGTGGTCCGAGGCAGGGTGGACGGAGGGGCTGTGTGAGCGAGACCTGACCGGGGGCCGGGACCTGGGCTACCCATCAGCAGAACAGTTGCATCGTAAGATGGAGGGAATGGCACGCGCAGGAAAGAAGCAGGCTTACGTGACTCAGGACGAGCTTACAATTTCGCCGCGTATGCGGTTTCAAGCCGCGATGATATTGGCGATTCTTGCGGATGTGCTGCAGATCGCCGTCTTCCCCTTGTTTATTGAGGGGGCTGCGTCGCCTGCGGACGACATTCTGGATTTGGGTATGGGAGCTGCCCTGTTCTACCTTCTCGGGTGGCACTGGGAGTTTCTCCCGTCTTTCCTGGGAAAGCTGGTGCCTGGCATGGATTTGGCACCCTTCTGGACGATAGCGGTGGCGAATGTTTACCGGAAATCGAAAGGGATTGCGGTGAACCTGGAGGAAAACAGCGAGGAGACCCCGGCGTTCAGAGACCCGAAGGGCTTGTAAGCCATCGACGGAAGCCGGGCCCAAAAAGAAACAAAATGGAAGACTGAAGAGCCCCATGGCCGACGTCTGGCCTTTGTGGTCTCCCACCCATCGAGCAAAAACGCTCGATGGGTAGGGTGCCCGAAGTTTCATCCTCTGCGGATCGACGAAGCTGGTGGGTGACTGTTTCGCTTCGGCAACAGGCACAACCCGTAGACCCTTCACATTTGCGCGCCTGACTGGGGGGATTCCGTGTGTTTCCTGGCTTGCGCGGCCGGTGTCCTATCGTTGTAATGCCGTGTGTAAACATCCAGCTTGGTGAAACGCTTTGAACCCAGGGTCGAGGCCAATTGCGCAATAGCCCGATCCAGCAGTTTCGATTGGAGTTTGTGCAAGTTGACGTACTCTGGATCGGAATAAACGATACTCTTCCATGAATTTGGATAGGCTGCAATAGCTCTGTTACGAATCCCATCCATTATTTTTCTCTCGTCTTGATCGTCCTGAATATATTGGAAGACGATTCTCTTTACATCCGCAGCATCGGAGGAGGTAAGGCCGGACTCTTTCTCGAGCCTTGTGCGAGAGAATTCGGACCTATCTGAGTTTCCAGAAGCATCGAGATTGTCGGCATTGTCGTCCCAGGCTCGGAGCTCCCGAAAGAATCCCAAAAACCGCAGCTCCTCCTCGGTCAGAGGCGTGGACCAGTCGGCCGGGGGCGTTGCGTCACCGCCGTTGGGCGCGTGATTCAAGTTATTGGGAAGAAGTGATTCTGCAGAGGCGGTACCTGGATTCTGGCCAGAGGCGGGTATTGAAAGAGCGCTCGCCAAGCCGATGGCGGCAAGCAGCGCGAGGGATAGGTGAAGAATCGAAATTTTCATAGAATTCCTCGAACGCGAAATGCGGTTATGGCTGCATCGAAGATGTTAGTTTGAGGCCGATTTGGGCCACGGTAACCTTATTGGAGGCGACCGCACATCGATTGAGCCGGAGTTATGTTTTCTTATTGGACGACGCGTGGGATGTTATGGTTAGTCATAAATTAGCTCAGAGCAATGTTACGGGGGAAGCACATGTTTTATCAATAAGTTAGAGTGAGGTGTTCCATTCGAAAGAACTGCCGTGCCGAACTATCCAGTTGGCCCCACCCCCCCGTGATGAAACTAGCGGCAGGAAGGGGCACCCTCGGTGTTCCGAGAGGGGAGAAAAAACGGGAGATCAAAAATCGCGGGCGCGGATTACAACGGCGGCGGCGATTATGAGGCTGGTGGCGATGATGAAGCAGACGGCGAGGCCGGGAAAGGGGATTGCTCCGGTGAGTAACTGCGTTGCTGGATCGATGCTGGATGAGGCGCTCATTACGTCGAAGACATTCCATCCGTGGAGCGTGTGCGCTTTATAGCTGAGAAAGATGGCGGTGAGGGCGCAGAGTCCGGCGACGGGGGCGGTGAATTCGCCCTCGAAGATTTCTGAGAGCAGCAGGCCGAAGGCGAGGATGACAAATCCGCCGGTGGTCATGAGTGCGCCGAATGCTAGCGCCTGTGGCCATGGATAGGATTCGCCTACCAATGAGGACAGGATGGGGATGAGTACCGCGGAGATGAGACCGAGGATGTGTTTGTTTTTTTTGGGAACTGGTGTTAATTAGACGAAAACGCTATGTGTCACTTGGAAGCTTGGCGGGTCGGACGTTCTTCTCTTCCGAATGGCGGTTCGGGTCTATACTCTTTTCATGCGGAATGAGTTCACTGCGATCATTGAACGCGACGGCGAATGGTTCGTTGGCTGGTCTCCTGAGATCCCAGGCGCGAATGGGCAGGGCAGAACTTTGGAGGAGTGCCGTAAGAGCTTGAGTGCGGCCATTCAATTGATTCTGGAAGACCGCCGCGAGGACGGACTTCGCGGGATTCCTGCCGAAGCTCTTCGGGAAACGGTCACTGTTTCGTGAATCGGGAGTCTCTGCTGCGTCACCTTCGTTTTCACGGGTGTTATCTGAAGCACGAAGGTGGCTCGCACTCTTTGTGGTGCAACCCAAAGACAGGCCAAATGGAGGCGGTTCCGCGCCACACCGAGGTTGCCGTTTTGCTGGCCCGAAAAATCTGTAGAGGTTTGTCGATCCCAGAGATCGGCCGCTAAGTCTCAGCTTCGTTACAAGGCAAAGGAGAAACGCCACTCCTGATTGGGAGTGGCGTTTTGGCTTTGCTTGAGACGAGCTACTTGTGGCGGCTGGCCTTGACGGGGGTGGGTGTGGGGCGCTTCGCCTTGACAGGGGGAGCCTCTTCCGCGGGTGGCGCAGGGACGGCGTTCTCGTCGTGCGGGGCAAAGAAGCGAACGCCTTCCTGGCTATGCTCGCCGAGGACGTGGAGGCGGAGGAAGTTGGTGGAACCGGACTTGGTGCGGGTTCCGGCGACGATGGCAATGACTTCGCGGGGCCGGACATAGCCGTGCTGCTCGAGAAGGCTCTCGGCGACGTCGACCAGAGCCTCGGTTGAGTTGACCTTGGGGCAGCGGATGGGGGTGGTACCCCAGAGCAGGTTGAGGCGGTTGATGGTAACGTCAAGCGGGCTGAGCGCGAAGATGGGCGCCGAGGGGTGGTACTTGGAGAGCTGGCGGGCGGTGGCTCCGGACTCGGTGAAGAGTGCGATGCCGCGCAGGTCGAGATCGTCGGCTGCGTGGGCCGTAGCTTCGCAGATGGTTTCGGCGATGGAGAGGCGGCTTTGACGCTGGCGAGGCTCGGAGTAGGTGAGCTCCTTGATGTGGCGCTCGGCTTCGGTGACGATGCGGCCCATCATGGCGACGGTTTCGACGGGATACTTGCCGACGGCCGACTCGCCGGAGAGCATGACCGCGTCAGTTCCGTCATAGACGGCGTTGGCCACGTCAGAGACTTCGGCGCGGGTGGGGCGCGGATTCTCAATCATGGATTCGAGCATCTGCGTGGCGGTGATGACGGGCTTGGAGTACTCAGCGGCGCGACGGATGATGTGCTTCTGGATGGCGGGAACTTTTTCCGGGGGAACTTCCACGCCGAGATCGCCGCGAGCGACCATGATGGCGTCGGCAGCGAGCAGAATGCTGTCAAGGTGCTCGATGGCCTGGGGTTTTTCAAGCTTGGCGACGATCCAGGTTTCGCTGCCGTAGGCGGAGACGCGGTTGCGGACGAGGCGAACGTCCTCCGCGGTGCGGACGAAGGAGACGGCGATGGCGTCGACACCATTCTTGAGCGCGAATTCCAGGTCTTCCGAATCTTTCTCGGTGAGCGAGGGAACGCGGACGGGAATGCCGGGAAGATTGATTCCTTTGTTTTCACCGAGCAGGCCGCCGTTAACGATTTCGCAAACTACATCGTCGCCGTCGACTTCGTGGACGCGGAGTTCGAGCAGGCCGTCGGAGAGGAGGATGCGGGAACCTTGTTCAACGTTTTCAGCGAGGGTTTTGAAGGTGGTTCCGACCAGGGAGGCGGTGCCGGGGACGTCGCGGGGGGTGATGGTGAGGCGGCCACCGGCTTTGAGCAGGACCGGGACATGGTCTTTGAGTTTGGAGGTGCGGATTTTGGGGCCCTGCAGATCGCCGAGAATACAAAGCGGCTTGCGCTCTTCGCGGCTCACTTTGCGGATCATTTGGATGAGGGCCAGCTTCTCCTCGTGGGTGCCATGGGAAAAGTTGAGGCGGACCACGTCGACACCGGCGCGAACGAGGTCCCGGAAGACAGGCTCGGTGTTGGAGGCGGGTCCCAGAGTGGCGACGATTTTTGCGCGGCGTTGCGACGGGTTATCGCTAAAAGTGTATTCGGCGTAGGGCATGGGATTGCTCCAAAAAAGGTTCAAATCGTTATGAAACGCGAGTGGATTGGGACCCGCTTCATTGTACACGGGGGTGGGCTTCGCCCCGAGGGCGAAGGCAGGTTCGTGAAGGCCTCGCGGGCGAGAATCTCCGGCTTTTTCAGTATGCACGGCGCGCAGGACGATGGTCGGTGAGTGGTGTCACTGACGGAGCGCTCATCAATCCCGTTGCGCGAAACCCTCTGCTTTTGACTGGCGATTGAGGTAGATGGCGCCATTGAGCTCGGCACCGACGAGGACGCTGAAGGCGGTTAGATAAAGCCAGACGAGCGTAGCGATTCCGGCGCCGAACGAGCCATAGAACATGGTGTAGTCGGCGATGCGGGTGACGTAGAAGCCGAAGGCGAGAGTGGCGGGAAACCAGAGAAACGTGGCGGCGATGGCGCCGGGGGCGACGCGCGACCAGTGTTCCTTATGGCTGGTGCCGAAGTGATAGAGGGCGGTGAGGACGGTGACGCTGGTGAGCACGGCGATGGACCAGCGTACGATGCGCCAGAAGACCAGGACGATGTAGCGCAGTTCGTGGTCGGCATTGGCGATCATCCAGTCCTCGATCTGGTGACCGAAGACGACAACGATGGTGGCGAGGGAGAGCGGGATGAGCGCCAGCGGAGCCAGCAGCAGAGCGCGGAAGCGGCGTTGCCAAAAGCCCCACGCATTGCGCGGGAGGTCGTTGGCGCGGCGGAAGCCTTCCATGAGGGAGAGCATCGCCCCAAGGCCGGCGAGGATGCTGAGGCTAGTGGCGGAGAGGATGACCTGGACGGAATGGATGCGGCGGGTGAGGACATAAGTTTGCAGCAGGTCCATGGTGTCAGAGGGCAGAAACTGGTCGAAAGTGGCGCGGAAGCCTCCGGCGAAGGTGGTTCCTTCGGGCATTTGAGCGACGAGGGTGGTGAGAACCAGGGCGGCGGGAAAGAGCATGAGCATTCCGGAGTAGGCGGCGGCCTTGGCCGTGTTGATGACGTCGTGGGCCAGGGCCTGACCGATGGCGTCACGGAGATTCACGAGGAAGGATTTCATGCGCTTCACTGGCAAGAGTAGAGCATTCTGAGCAAGCGGAGTGGTTGGCTGCAACATTAAAATAGTTTACTAAGAAACAGTTTCCACGTAATCTATTGTCTATGAAGAATTCAATCGCCCCCGATCAAGCCGTCAGCGACCTAAAAAAACACGTGGGATTCTGGCTCCGGTTCGTGTCCAACCACGTCTCGCATTCCTTTGCGCGCAAGCTCCTGGCCAGCGGTGTGACCGTGGCCGAGTGGGTGGTGATGCGGGAGATGTTTGACGACGAGACGACTTCGCCGGGCGTTCTGGCGGAGCGGATCGGGATGACGCGCGGCGGCGTGTCGAAGCTTGTCGACCGACTGGTGGCGAAGAAGTTCGTTACGCGGCGGGACCGCAGCGACGATCGCCGCTTCCAGTCGATTGCGTTGACGGCGACAGGGCGGCGGTTGATTCCGCAACTAGCAGCCTTGGCCGACCAGAACGACGATGATTTTTTTCATCCGCTCTCAATGGAAGAACGCGCGGCGCTGATTGCAACGATGAAGAAGCTGGTGCAGGCACACGGCCTGCAAACATTACCAACCGAGTAAAGGAGAAAAGATGAGCAATCAGGTAATTCACGAAATCGCAATTGCAACTCAAGAAGGCAAGATGACCTTCCCCCAGGTCGTCAAAGGGCTGCTCGAAGTAGGAGTGGAATCGTACTTTGTGGATTTCGCGACAAAACAGAAGACGCACTACCTGGCGGATGGAACCACGCACACGGTGGCCATGATCCTGGACCCTGGAACGATCTCGCCGGAGTTCGACAATGCGGGACTGGTGGCGGCGATTCGCGGCGCGCAGGCGGACACGGTGCGTTACCCCGAGTTTGTGAAGCGGTCGACCGCGGCGGGCGTGATTGGCTATTGGGCGTTCCTGACCGGGAAACGGGTGATCTATTTCGGCCGGAAAGGCGAACAGCACATTGAGGAGTTTCCGAGGCCGGAGCCGGAACGGGACTTACTCAGCGTCACGAACACAAACAGAATCGTTACCGAACCAGATCGAAGGTGAGGGACAGGGAAAGCGCCGTAAGCACTACGATGACCGGCACTGCCCAAAGGCCGAGCGCGACTAACTGGCCAGCGCGGACTTCTTCCCCATTGCGCCGCGCAAGCGCGAGGACCAGCATGGTTGCCAGTGAGCCAAAAGGAGTGATCATGGGGCCCGCGTTGGAACCGATGAGAGCGGCGAGGACGGTGCCCGTATGAGCGTGCGCGCCTAAGAGGACGCTGCGGGCAATCAACGCCGCGGGAAGATTGTTGACGATGTTCGAGGCGAAGGCCGTGGTGCCCGCTGCGGCGAGAAGCATCTGAGGCGAATCGGGGCGCAATTTTGCAAGCTGGCTGGAAGCGATGCCCACGATTCCCAAGTTCTCAAGTCCTTGCACGGCGATGAAGAGCCCGATGACGAAGGGGAATAAGTCCCATGCGATTTCGCGCACGAAGCGGATTTGGACGCGCCCATTCGCCATGCCGGCAAGAAGTAGCACGGCGCTGGCCGCGAAGGCGAAGACCCAGGGCTCAAGCCCAAGGAGCGGGGCTAGAAAGTAACCAATGAGCACGGCGAAAAGGACGGCGATGCAGACGAGAAAGTAGGGACGATTGGGAACCACGCTGACGGGGTCAGGGAGCGACTCGGTGTTGAAGGTGGTGGGCAGTTGGCGGCGGAAGTGCCAGCGGAGAATGGCATACGTGGAGATGAGCGCGACGATTTGCGGCAGGATCATTCGCGCGGCGAAAGCTGCGAATGTCTGATGGAAGGCGTCCGCGAAGAGCAGGTTGGTGAGATTGCTGATGGGGAGCAGCAGGGAACCGACATTTGCAACGAAGGCGCAGAGCAGGACGTAGGGAGCGGCGGGAACTTTGAGCCTCTTTACGAGGGCCAGCATTACGGGCGTCAGCATGACCGCCGTTGTGTCGAGCGAGAGAATTGCGGTGACGATTGCGCCGGCTACGAATGCGTTTTGGTAAAGCGAGTGCGCATTTCCTTTGGCAACGAGTGCGCATCGGATGGCGGCCCAATCGAAGAAGCCGCTTTTGCCGATGAGTTGGGAAAGGGCGAGAAGCGAGAGAAGAAAAAGCAGGGTGTTCTTTCCGGAGGCCACCACGGCTAGCGCCTGATGCGGAGTGACCAGGCCGAGGGCCAGCATGACGATGGCCGCTAACGTTGTCCACCAAGCCTCGCTCCAGCGGCGCGGGCGCAGCATCATGAGCACGAGCATGGCGGCGAAGATGGCCAGGGTTGCAATGATGCGTATGGTGCCTGTCATGCAGTTTCCACAAGCATGTTATAAGTCTCCGGCATAAGCAGGTACAGGATAGCGAACGCCTCAGTTGAGATGAGAGGTGCTGCTGTTGCGATGCCCCGAGCCGACTTGTCTAACTGCGCTAGAGGATGTTGACGGCACGGGCTGCGAGGAGGGCTACGGTGGCGAACGAGATGAGGGCCTGGATCATCATGAGGAGCTTGGCCCAGGAGGAAAGGACCGGGGAGTCTGTGGGAGAAAATGCAGTGCTGGTATTGAAGGCGAGAAACAAGTAATCGACGAAGCCGGGGTTCCAGGAATCCTCTCCCATATCGCGGCTTCTCTGCGGGCTGAGGGTCATCTGCGGGAAGAGAAAGGCGCCATCGGTATGGACGCCGCGCCGCTCACGGGCGTGAGGGCCTCCAGCGTCGAGGCGCCAGTACCATGAGGCGAATACGAGGATGTTGGTGATCCAGAGGGCGGAGGCGGAGCGCAACAGATCTTGAGGGGATTCCTTGTGGGAGGGCAACGCGGCTACAAGCAGGCCGAGTGACCAGACCATGTCGATGGTGACGATGGAGGTTAGGACATAGCCGAGGATTTTGTTGAGATGATCCATTCCGCGGCGGCGCGCCCATATGGTGGGAATCATCAAGACTGCGACGATGGTGATGAGGAGCCAATCGGGGCCTACGGATAACGATTCTGGGAGGGCGAGGCGGAGGCCGCCGACGGCGAGGAGGGCAAGCATGGCGGGCCAGCGGGGTTCGAGGCGTATTGGGGTGGTGGGCATTGGGGTTTCCGTTTGCTGGTTCGTTCCATTCGAGGGATAACACTCGGCCAGCTAACGTTGATTAGACTACATCGCTGTTGGTGAAATCGCGACAGCGCCGATGACGGGTATCTCAGCAAAATGCGCAGCCTATCTGTGATCCAGAGATAGGCTGCGCATTGTTTGCTGGGGCCGGCGTGGGAAGAACATCGAGGTGTGATGTTCGCCGCAGCAAGTCAGTTCGAGGGATAGAACATAAACGTGCCGAGCTGGTTGTCCTGATAGGCGATAAACTCGCCGGGGACATAATTCGGAGGGTTGGAGCCCTTAATCGTGAATGCGTCTTGCACGGTTTGTGTTGTGGTAAGGGAATTCAGCCATGTGCTTGTCCAGATCATCGTGTCCGACTGGGTGAATGTAATAGAACTCTTAAACAAGTCAAAGAATCCACCGGATATTTTCTCCGACACTGAGATCTTCTCATTGACTTGTGACGAGCCTCCATTCGACTCTGTCTGGGTGTCCATCTGGGTTACGTTATAGCCGAGAGACTGCCCGGGCTCGTAGTCGACAGGGTTGGGAGGATAGGCGAACTGCGTATAGCGCCCATCCGAAGTTGTGGTGGGAAGCGGAGATGAATCGAGCAGCGTATAGGGCGTAGCACCCGGGTTGTATGCCAGCGGGTCGGCTGCAAGGATGTTGTAGGCATCCTGAGTATTGGGGCAAATGGAGGGGGAATCGGTGGTTTGCGGGCTGCAGCCCGAGGCCGTGGTCGTCGCCGATGTGGTTGGCGACATTTCGGGATAGGTCTCATTCAGGACCCAGGCACGGTTGAGTACGCCTTGTTGTGTTGCGCAGTATGCGACTGTGAAATCGCCGTTGAGGCAGCCTACCTGGACGGGATAGACATCCGGTCCGGCCAGGTCTGTGGGGTCATAAGCATACCCGTTGTATTGGAAGGTTACCGGAGTGGTGGATGTTGCAGGGAATGCAGTGAAAGCTTGTTCCGCATTCAGCCAGACCTGGATAACGTCCCAGTCATGGGGGTTAATTGTCGATGAAGCAGTTAGAGCAGCCGGGTTAGTATTGGGTGCGGCACCCGAGGTAATTGGGTAAGTCGTGGGATACCCACTCGTAGTGTAGGCAACCGCTGTCGATTTGCTCAGTGTGACCGTGGAGGAAGTGTTTGAGGCCTGCGTATAATCCGTAGACTGTGAAGTAGTCAAAGTCACGTTTCCGGTCGCTACGGTCGCTCCGGCTGGAATAATGTCAAAGCTGTTCTGGATCGAAACACCAAAGCCCACATCATTTGAGAATGAGCTGCCCTTGGTGGTTGTGGTGCCGACCGCGGTGGTACCCGTGTATTGCACAGTGCTGTTGATTCCTGGCGGCGCGTAGGTTACGCCCACAACGACGTACTTGGGATAGAGCAGACCTTGTACGCCTGTCGGTGCAGCTGCAATGGTGAAATGGATCAGGCCGCTGACCGAAGACCCATCCTGGCAGTACGCCTCAAAAGTACCAGCGCCAAGGGACGGAAATGTATACGTAACGGATGAACTACCGCTTTTGTTAGTAGCCTCCCCGGTTCCTCCGCCTGCTCCAAGCACGTAAAAATATACCGTTCCCGCGGCAAGTGATCCTGTTCCTGCATTGCAGCCGAAGAGCTCGGGCTGACCGGCAACTAAACTTCCAACAGGGCCGCCCATGGTCAGCGTCGGCAGAACATTTGCATTCGCGCATGGCGCTGCCAGTGTCAAACCGAAGAGAAGTACTGCTAGAAACGAACATCTTAAGAGTGTGCGTTGCATAGCCATATAAAACCCTCCTTCTGGGGCTCTGGTGATTGGGTTGGGTGCCTGCGGGGGTTCGCTCGGGGAAGCCGCTAGACCATTAGTTTGCACAACAGTAACCATATTTACAAGATGTTTGGTTAACAAGTAACCAATTATTTGCTTAGGTTTTAGCACTTAAGTAATAGGTGATTCTCCATCAGACGACAGTATTGCCGGATGAAACTCCCAATTGCCGCTGAGCCTGCCCACCGATTTCGCCAGACTTTGCGGAATAGCCTGCGAGATCGTCGGGAGCAAACCCCTCCGCACGTTCCTATCGCAGACCCCTGCCCGCCCGTCTCGAACGGTTTATCATGGCGGAGCCATGATAACTATGCTCAAAATTGCGCGGAAACCTGTGTTGTGTGTCCTGACTGCTTTGTTGATTCTGGTAGGCTCTGGCTGTATGAGCGGCACGGCACAGACCAAAGGCCCATCGAACGCGCAGCTCGCTTCAAAAGAGGTGAACACACGGGTTGAGGCGCTGCTGAAGCAGATGACGCTGAACGAGAAGATTGGGCAACTGGTGCAGTTTTCAGCGGGGTATGCGACGGGACCGAACGCGTCGAATTTGAGATATGACGAACTTGCCGCGAAGGGGCAAGTGGGATCGTTTCTAAACGTGGTTGGCGTGGAGGCGACGAACCACTACCAGCATATTGCCGTGGAGAAGTCTCGGCTGCATATTCCGTTGATTTTTGGACAGGATGTGATTCACGGGCACCGGACGACGTTTCCGATACCGCTGGCGATTGCGGCGAGCTTTGATCCCTCCGCAGCCGAGACGGTGGCCCATTATGGGGCGGTGGAAGCGCGGGCGGATGGGATCCGGTGGGTGTTTTCGCCGATGGTGGATATTGCGCGGGATCCGCGGTGGGGACGGATTATTGAGTCGGCGGGCGAGGACCCTTTTTTGGGGTCGGCGATGGCGCGGGCGTGGGTTAAGGGATACCAGGGCGATGACCTGACCAAGCCGGATGCCGTAGCTGCGTGCGTGAAGCACTTTGCGGCGTATGGCGCGGCGATTGCGGGGCGCGACTACAACGCGACGGATATGGGCGAGGGCACGCTGCGGCAGGTTTACCTGGAGCCGTATCGGGCAGCGGTGGAGGCGGGCGCGGCTACGCTGATGAGCTCGTTCAACTCGATCAACGGGGTTCCGGCTACGGCGAATCCATTTACTTTGAACCAGGTGCTGCGTAAGGAGTGGGGGTTCAACGGGTTTGTGGTTTCCGACTGGGGCGCGGTGGCGGAGCTGATGAACCACTCCATTGGGGACGGGCCGACGGTGGCGCGGAAGGCGCTTGAGGCGGGTGTGGAGATGGACATGGAGGGGAACCTCTATGGCACGGTGATTGCCGAGCAAGTGCGCAGCGGGAAAATTCCGGAGAGTGTGGTGGACGAGGCGGTGCGCCGGGTGCTGCGGGTGAAGTTTGCGATGGGGCTGTTTGAGCATCCCTATGCGCCGGAGGGGCCCCTGTACAGTGCGACACCGGAACGGCGGGAGGCGGCGCGCAAGATTGCTGAAGAGACGTTTGTGCTGCTGAAGAATGAGCCGGTGGAAGGGATTGGCACGTTGCTCCCGCTGACAGCGAAGGCAAAGAAAGTGGCCTTGATTGGCCCGCTGGCCGACAACCAGCTGGAGATGCTGGGAGCGTGGGCGGGGCACGGCGATCCTAAAGATGCGGTCACGCTGAAGACGGCGCTGACGGAGCGGCTGGGAGACAGGTTGCTGTATGCCGAGGGATGCGGGCTGCTGAGTGGCGAAGATGCAAACGTACTGAAACGGCTGAATTTTGGTGGGCCGGAGGGCGCGGATGAGCATTTGCCGATTCCGGATGACGATAAGACAATCGCGGAGGCCGTGGAGACGGCGAAGAAGGCGGATGTGGCGATTCTGGCGCTGGGCGAGCCCACGAACTGGATGGAAGGCGAGGCGGGGAGCCGTGTGCATCTGGGCTTTACGGGGGCGCAGGAGCGGCTGCTGAAGGCGGTTGTGGCGACGGGCAAGCCGGTGGTCCTCATTGTGCTGGCGGGGCGTCCGCTGGAACTGAAGTGGGCGGCGGGACATGTGCCGGCGATTCTTGAGGCGTGGAGCCCCGGAGTGGAAGCGGGACATGCGCTGGCCAATGTTCTGTTTGGCGATGTAAACCCGTCGGGCAAGCTGCCGTCGAGTTTTCCACGCGCGGTGGGGCAGGAGCCCCTTTACTACGCGCAGCTACCGACAGGACGGCCAGCGCACGGAGACCTGAGCCACATGCCGACAAACGCGCAAGAGAAGTTCATGTCGCGGTATATGGACGAGGAGAATTCGGCGCTGTTTCCGTTTGGGTGGGGGCTGAGCTATACGCGGTTCAGCTACACGCAGCCGACGATCAGCCGCAGGGAGGTTCCGGTGGGGGAGATTCTGGGTTCGCGGAACGGGCCGGTCGCGACGGTGGGTGTGGACGTGAAGAATACCGGGAGCGTGGCGGGGACCGAGGTTGTCCAGATGTATATCCGCAACACGGCCGCGAGCGTGGAACAGCCGGTGCGGGAGCTAAAGGGCTTTGCGCGGGTGACACTGGCGCCGGGCGAGAGCAAGCATGTGGAGTTTCCGGTGGGGTTCGACGAGCTGAATTTCTACAACGTGGAGATGCAGCGGACGGTCGAACCGACGACCTTCAAGATCTGGGTGGGTGGAAGCTCGCTGGCTACGGCGGAGACGGCGTTGGTGGTGGAGTGAAGGCAGTGGTTAGTGAACAGTGGTCAGTGCTCAGAGACTGAGGGACAAGGACTGAGGGACTAAGGCTTTGTTGAATCCACGGTGAAATAGAACGTGGCGCCTTTGTCGACTTCGCCTTCGGCCCAGACTTCTCCTCCGTGGCGGCGAATGATGCGCTCAACGGTTGCCAAGCCAATGCCGGTGCCCGGAAACTCGCTGACCGCGTGGAGCCTTTGAAACGGTTTGAAGAGGCGGTCAGCAAAATTCTGATCGAACCCCGCGCCGTTGTCGCGAACATAATAGACAGTCTTCCCGGACCGCTTTGTGCAGCCGAATTCGATTTTGGCGGACTGGCGAAGGCCGGTGAATTTCCAGGCATTGCGGAGCAGGTTTTGCAATGCGATCTGCATCAGGCCCGGATCGGCATTGGCCTGGCATCTCTTTTGAACCACGACTTCAACCTGCCTGTCGGGATTCGACTCGGCGAGGCCTTCGAGAATGGAGGTGGCGAGCGGGCTGAGGTCGAGTTGCTTCAAATGCAGGGGCGCGCTGGTTGAGCGGGAGAGATCGAGCAAGTCGTCGATCATTGCGGACATGGCGGCGACGGACGCGCTCAACTGCACCAGCATCGGCGCCCTCTCTCCGGCGAATTCTCCGTGGTCTGTTTGCTCAATCAGGAAACAGATATTGGTGAGAGTTTGCAGCGGTGCGCGCATATCGTGGGCCACGGTGTAGGAGAACGCCTCGAGCTCACGGTTGGCGGCCTGCAGTTGGGCGGTGCGTTCTTCGACGCGGAGTTCCAGGCTTGCCTTGGCCTGCTCGAGCGCGGCGTCGCGCTGTTGGATTTCGGTGAGCATCTCGTTGAAGGCCTGGGTAAGGGATTGAAGTTCGTCATAACTCTGCTGCGGCGTAAAGCGGAGGGTGTAATCGCGATAACGCGAGACCATGCGCGCGGTCTGGGCAAGGGAAACGATGGGCCGCGCCAGAAACTTCCGGAATACGGCGCCCACCAGCAACGCCACGACCAGGCAGAAGAAGAGAACGAATCCGGCAATCGTGGCGTACTGGATTGCCTGCTTGCGCAGGCCCTGAAGGCGTGCCTGGATGTAGACCGTGCCGGCCACCTTGCCTTGAAGCATGATCTGCGAACCGGCGAGGATATCCAGCCCGTCGATCCAAGCGGCATGCGTGGAGCCTTTGGGAATCTCTCTGGGAGGAGGCGCGGGATTGGCGCCCCGCGCGTATTGAGCGAACAGATTGCCTGACGGGGTGTAGATGGCCGCGGAGACTACCTCGCTTGAACTATCCAGTGCCGAGAGAGTGGTGCGGGCCGAGACCTCGTCGTTGTAGATAATGGCCGATGCGCTGTTTGACCCGATGATCTGCGCCTCTCCGGTAAGGCTGCTGATGGCGGCCTGGCGGTAGGCATAGAGGTTATAGGCGAGAAAGGAAACATAGGCCAGAAGCAGACCGATGCCGCTGACGAGGACATTCATCCACGTAAGCGTGGCAGCGATGGAACTGCGGCGAACAAGAGGCTTCATTGCGTTCCCTCCTGCGCCGGTTTTGTATTTACGTAGACAGCGACCTTGAGAAGCTGTGAGCTCAGTACAAGGGCGGCCTGCTCTGCCGCGGGCAAGTTGACGGCGAATCGGACCTTCCTGTTCTGGAGGAGAAATTGAATCATCCCGCCGTGTTCCAGGAATCCGGGGAGGGTGCTGACGGTGAGGATCGGCTTCTTCTGCAATTCGTTCAGATCTTTCGCGAGCCGGCTTTCTTCGGATTGGCCGATAAAGAGGATCTGGCAGTCGTTTGCGGCTGCAGCGGAAGACAATCGGCGCGCGATGAGCTTACGCCCTTGATGGGTTTCATCGGCAATGAGGGAATTGAGCGATTCGCCGAAGGTGTCCTCGCCAAGGATGCAAATGGCGAAGGGTGCGGAGTCGTGGCCGGAGTCGGATGGCCAACTCACGAACTTCTCAAAGTTATAGAGATAGGCTGCTTCGACATCCGATGGAGTGGGGGCCACGACAGATTCCGCCGAGCCAAGAAGTGAGACACAGAGCGGAAACAGGGCGCACGAAAACAGGCGGACGCGGCGAAGCCACATCCCGGGCGCACCCCTCCCCTGCAAACTCGATCTCACTGCCGATCTTCCAGGAAAAATGCGCTTAAGACCCGTTGGGCAACGGGAAATACGCGAACCATTGACGTGCTCCAAAATCTGAATTGCCGGGGATGCAGGGTTATGACTGTGATATTCGATGTTGAAGGGATTCAACCAGTTGCCTGACCATCCAAACAATTCTTTATCGCGACGCCCTGGTAAGTTCTCGCAGGGTTGAGAGCAGCAATGCGGGGTTGCCTTTGCGGACAAAGCCTTGCACCAAGGGAGCGATATCGGGGGGAGCGTCGTAAACATCGGACAAAAGCACAATGGGAACCGTCGGATATTGTTGCCGTACACGCCTGGCAACGTCGCAGGCGGAGATGTTGGGAGCCAGGCGGTAATCCAGAAGCACGGCATCTACCGGCTCGTCCTGAGGGAATTCGAGGCCGCGGGTCGAGACAAGGACGGGCAATCCTCGGAAGCCTGCCGTTTCCACGATCATTCGATAGATTTGCAGGTGCGCGGGGTCGTCGTCGATGAGCAGGATGGAAGTCTGTCGATTCATCGTACTTCTGATTCAGGGAGAAATAGGCCGGATACCCTACAATATCACAATCTTTACGATTCCCTTATAGGGACGCAGGCTGGGACTTGGGGTCCTTGCGGTGCGGAAATGGTGTGGAACTCAGAAGAGAAGCGAGAGTGATATACATTAGGGCATTCAACCAGGAACGGAAATGCGAGATGGTATTATGCGACGCTTCATTCTCTTATGCGGCACGGCGGTACTGTCGGCTGTGATGTGGACGCCGCGTGCGCTGCTTGCACAGCTTCAGGAGCCGACCAAGGACGAACTCCGGATGACGGCGGACGAGAGGGCGCCGGGGGCGAGTGCGGTCTATCTCTATCGCGAAGATGTGACGGATCAGGCGGCCCGTACACGGACTTTCTACGAACGGATCAAGGTGCTGACGGAAAAGGGCAAGGAGCTGGCGACGGTTGAGATGCCATACGATGCAGCATCGGAAAAAGTCGAGATTGAGGCGCGCACTATTCACGCGGACGGAACGATTATTCCGATGGTGGAAAAGCCCGCTGATGTCCTGGACTACAAGACCAGACGGCTCGAATTGGACAAACTGGTGTTCACGCTGCCGAGCGTTGAGGTGGGGAGCATTTTGGAATACCGGATCAAGGTAACCTATCCAATTTCTCCGGAGCTACCTACATGGGAGATCCAGCAAACGTATTTCATTCACAAGGCTCACTATGCTTTCAAACCTATTGGGCCCTGGGGGATCGGTTACGGATCTCGTATTGGTGGTCCGATCAAGGTGGCGCACGATGCAAAGGGTACCTGCACGCTGGACCTGACAGATATTCCCGCCTTGCCGGATGACGACTGGATGCCGCCGCTGAATACTTTCACCTGGCGGGTCTGGTTTTACAGCACGACCTTTCCTACGCCGCAGGCATTTTGGGATCAGGCGGAGCGGAACTGGGCTGAGTTTGTCCGCGAATATACAAAGACCACGAGTACGCTGAAGAGCGCCGCTGCCGGGATGGTTGGCCGCAACGACACGGAAACGCAGAAGGCTCAGAAGATTTATTCGGCAGTGATGAAGCTGGAGAACACGGATTTTACGCGCGAGAAGTCCGCGGTGGAGAGAAAGAAAGAGAAGATCAAAGACGTTCACAACGCGCAGGATGTGTGGCGGGAGCAGGGCGGGAATTCCGACGAACTGGCGCTGCTTTATGTTGCCCTCTGCCGCGCTGCTGGGCTCGACATGGACCCAATGCGCGTTACAGACCGAAGCCAGTCGATCTTCGATTACGGCGTTCTCTCCGCAAGACAATTCGACGACTATATTGCGGTGGGAAAGCTCGACGGGAAGGAAGTGTATTCCGACCCCGGCGAGAAGTTTTGCCCTTTCGGCATGCTGCAGTGGAGGCATACTTTGACGTCGGGATTCCGTCCTACGGCCAACAGATCGGCGACGATTGTGAGGACACCGGGCACGAGCGACGAGTCGAATCACGTTGAGCGAGTGGCGGATTTGACGGTGGATGAAGCTGGGGATGTGAAGGGGCAGGTGCGGATCATTCTGAGCGGCCAGGATGCGCTGCGGTGGCGTCAGATTGCGATTCTCAGCGACGAGAGCGAGGTGAAGAAGCAGTTCAACGAGTGGATCGAGCAGTATCTTCCTGAAGGAGTGCAGGGCGATTTCGACCATTTCCTCGGACTTGAGGATTACAACGTAAACCTGCTGGGATTCGTTCGCATTACCGGCAGTCTTGGAACAACTACCGGCAAGCACATGTTTCTACCGGGGATGTTTTTTGAGTCGAAGGGGAAGCACCCGTTTGTAGCGCAGGAGAAGCGGACTATATCGGTGGACGTTCAATACGCCAGGTCAGAGAACGATGACGTTACGTATAGGCTGCCGGCTTCGTTCAAGGTGGAGAGCAGTCCGGAGGCGAGCTATGTTGAATGGGCGGACCATGCGAAGCTGTCGATCACGACAACGGTCGATGGGGATGGAGTGCATTTGACGCGGAGCCTGGCTAACAACTACACCATTGTCGATCCGAAGGATTACGGCGATCTTCACGAGTTTTATCAGAAACTGGCTGTGGCGGATCAGCAGCAAGTTGTGCTGGTTCGCGCTGCGACGGGGCAGTGAACGGGCTGTAGTTGCAAGGGGATCAATACTGCGGCGGGAGATGGCTGAGGAGGCTCTGGAAGCAGCCGGGGAGTTGGGCGTCCCACTGGGTCCAGTTGTGGACGCCGGGCAGCGTATGGATCTCGATGTTGAAGTGGTGCTCATTGGTCGAGTTCGCGAAGCGCAGGATGGGTTCGAGGAGCGGTTCCTGCTGTCCGGCGGTTAGATATAGATACGGAGTCTCGGTGGGGTTGGCGGAGCGGAGCAGCTGAAATGGGTCTGCGGCGTTACGGGTTGGGCTGCCGTCGGGGCCAAAGAGGGTGCGGAAGCGCAGGCTTTGTCCCCAGCGGCGCCAACTGAAACGGCGACTAGGGACGTCGATGGCGGGAGAGATAGCTCCGGCGAAGACGAAGAGATCGGGGCGGCTCAGGGCAAGTTTGACAGCGGCGAACCCGCCCATGGAGACGCCGACGATGGCACGGTTTTCTCGACCCGGCGCGGCGGGGAAACGGGATTCGACGTCGGAGATCAGGTCGTGGACCAGGTAGTCCTCGTACTTGTCTTCGGGCTTGAGGGCAGCGTTGACATAGTACGACGAGCCGCCATCGGCCATGACAAGGATGAGGCCTTGGGCAGCATAGTGGCCGACGTCAGAGTAGTTCGACCAGTTCCGGTAGCTGCCGCCGCTGCCGTGGAGAAGATAGACGACGGGGAGCTTTTTGCCGGGGATGAGTTTTGCGGGGAGATAGACACGGTAGGGCATGTTGCGGTTGAGTGCGGGGCTGAAGAAGGTGACATCCTGTATGGCGACGCCGGGGAATTGGCGGGGGGTGTCTGGCAGGAGTTGCGGCGCGGAGTGGCAGCCGGCGAGAAGCAGGGCCGCAAGGGCTATGCGCAGGATGGCTGACGGCGCGGTGGGTAGAGCTTTCACGGAGCCACTATTCTAGACGCTCGGCACATGCTTGACGGTGATGGATTCCAGAGCATGAACAAGCTCAGTCATCCGGCTTTTGCCGAATCTATGACGCCAGCTCTCCTCGACGGCGCTGATACGCGCTTCGTAGGCGGAGTGGATTACAAGGCCGCGTGGGGTGAGCGATGCGACCTGGCTGGCGCCGACGTCGCTAACGTGCAGGAAGCCGTGACGGATAAGCGCGGAGACGCCGGGTGAGGTGCCCAGATTGCGCAGCGGCAGGCCTGAAGGCGGAATGCGGCAGATGACGTCGCGGCTGAGTGCAAATGCGACGGGGGAATGCTCTTCATAGTTCATGGCGAAGGCGACGAGAGCTTGCGAAACGAGCGCGGTGAACGGCAGTCCGGAGACCGTATCGCCGGTGCCGCGGGGGACGGGCTTCCAGTCGTCGCCGTTGCCGCCGGTGACGCTGGCGTCGGCAGGTCCATAGCCGGCGGGGTAATGGGGATGCTCGAGGGGAAGGACCGCGACCAGTGCCTGGAGCGCGACGCGGAGCCTGGCAGAGCTTTCCGGGCTCACGGCGGCGCTCCAGCGCGCTTCCGCTGCTTGCTCCAGAGGCTGCCAGCGTTCAGAGATGGCGGTTCCGCGAGGGGTGAGGCGCACGACGGCCCCGCCCCGGCCAGCTTTCTGCTCTTCGACCCAACCGTGGCGTACGGCGGTGGCGAGGCGGGTTCGAAAGGCGCGTTTGGACAAGCGGAGCAGGCTGGGTAGATGGCTGCGGTGAATGCCTGCCGGACTGACGACGCGGAGTAGGTTGGCCCACAGGTCGAGGGGCGGAAGCGGCGGCCTGCCCGCACCTTCCATCACGTAAGCATGCTCCAGTCCGGCAAGGACTGCCAGGAGCAGGGATGACAGAGAAGGATGAGCGGTCATGGCTCCGATTGTACGGGGCGTGCAGATTTAGCTACATAGAACTTATTTCGCTCGACCATGGTGGGGTGTGCAGGTACACTGACGGGACACAGGAGGAACACCCATGCAAACGCGGATACAAGGCACGACCATGCCCGTGCTTGATGTGCAGCTTAACCCGAACGAGAGTGTGTTTTCAGAGAGCGGCGAGCTTTCGTGGATGACTGCGTCCATTCAGATGACGACGCATACGCAGATGGGCGGGGGCGGCGGCCTGTTTGGGATTCTGAAGCGGGTGGCGGGCGGCGGCAGCCTGTTTATGACCGAATACCGGGCGTACCAGTATCCCGGCGAAGTGAGCTTTGCCACCAAGGTGCCGGGACACATTGTGCCGGTGCAGGTGCAGCCGGGGCAGGAGTTCATGATTCACCGGCACGGCTTCCTGTGCGCGACCGATGGCGTGACGATCGGCGTGGGGTTTCAGCAGTCGCTGGGAGCGGGAATTTTTGGCGGGAACGGCTTCCTGCTGCAGAAATTGGCGGGGCAGGGGACGGCGTGGCTTGAACTGAGCGGTGAGCTGATTCTGAAGGACCTGGCGCCGGGCGAAGTGTTGCGCGTGCATCCGGGACACGTGGGCGCGTTCCAGGGGTCGGTGGCGTTCCAGATCACGATGGTTCCGGGATTGAAGAACGCGATCTTTGGCGGAGATGGAATCTTTCTGGCGGTGCTGACAGGGCCAGGACGGGTCTGGCTGCAGACGCTGCCTATTTCGCGGCTTGCGCATCAGATTGGTGAGTATCTGCCGAGAGGCGGCGAGTCACGGCAGGCGGGACCGGCGGCCGGGGGAGCACTGCTGGGCGGGATTGTGGGATCGATTCTTAGCGGGGACCAGTAGAAGCAGGGAACAGGGAAGAGGGAATAGGGAGGCAGCGATCTGCGGCTGCTGTTTCCTATCGGAAAGACGGGATGACAAGGGTAAGGAAGCGCACGCTTCGCAGCGATATCGTGTTCCTGTTTGCGCTGGCGTTTGCGTGCGCGCTGGCGTGGGTGGTGCGCGACGTGCTGCTGCTGCTGTATGTGAGCGGGCTGTTTGCCGTGGTGCTGACGCCAGTGGTGCGGTGGACCGCCGAGTTGAAGGTGGGCCGTTTTCAGCCATTCAAGAAGACGGCCGTGCTGGGGCTGATGCTGGTTCTGCTTGCGTTGATTACGGCGTTCGGCTTTACGGCTTTGCCGCCGGTAATCCGGGATCTGGAGCAATTCACAAAGGAAGCGCCGACGCGGCTGCCGCAGATTCTGGCGAAGCTGCAGAGGATTCCGTTTGTCGACCGGTTGAATCCCGCGGACCTGAGCACCAAGATTGAGGACCTGGCGAGCCACGCGGCGACGCAATTGGTGCTTTCGATCCGGGATTGGGCCGGGGGACTTTTTCGCATTGCGATGGGCGTTATTCTGACGGTTTACTTTATTGCGGAGGGCGAGCAGGCTTACAAGTGGTTTCTGTCATTTTTTCCGACGGAGGGGCGCGAGCGGCTGGATAAGGCTCTGCGGCGGGCGGAGATAAGGATGGGCAAATGGCTGCTTGGGCAGGGCAGCCTGATGCTGATTCTGGGCGTCGCCAGCACCATTGTGTTCGCGTCGTTGCATGTTCGCTATGCGTATGCGCTCGGCGTGCTTACGGGTATGCTGAACCTGATTCCCGTGCTGGGTGCGGCAATCAGCATCTCGCTGGCGCTGCTGGTGGCGGCGATTGATTCGTGGACTGCGGTGATCTGCATCCTGGTGTTCTATGTGATCTATTTGCAGGTGGAGAACTCGTACCTGGTGCCGCGGATTATGAGGAGCAGCGTGGATTTGCCGGGGCTGGCGATCCTGGTGGCCCTGCTGCTGGGCGCGGCGCTTGAAGGAATTGTAGGCGCCATGGTTTCAGTGCCCACCGCGGTGCTGGTGGCGGTGCTGGTGGACGAGTACCTGGTGCAACGGGAAGCGGTTGAGCAAAGCGGCGAGCCTGTAGAGACTCAAAAAGCGTGAGCCACCCCAGGTAGAAGAATCTAAAGATAAAAAGATACATCGACACCCCTTCGGAAATCCCACGGACCGCTCAAAGAGCTTCGATCTGTTGACCGTCAGCAGAGGGTGTGCTGATATCAACCGAATTCTGAGTGATTTAAATCACCCAAATAATTTCTCATGCGGGGTAGAGTATGGGACATTGATCGAGAACTTGCGTGGGGTATGTGATGGCCAGAGAGATGATGACGAAGAGAGTGATCATCAACCAACCAGGCACACTCTCAGATCGCTCAGAGACGAGGATCAGAGTTCACTTTGACATGATAGAAACGCAGGATCGCGTGGATGGGGTTCCCGACCTGGAATTCAGCTTTGGCAATCTTCGATTCGAGGATGAAGCGATGCTGAGTATTTCGTGCCATGCGCTGATGCGCACCCCGCTGGTGCTGACGGGCGGCGGAATCAGCGCCACAGTTTTATTGAGCGGACTGAATGCTTTCACCGTGATGGGCGTGGTTACGGAGATCCGAGTCTATGAGGCGGTTGTCGCGGCTTAGCGGCGCGTCTGGTGTCCCGGCGACTTTGCCCTGGTCACGCGTTACTCGCCGCCGACTTGTTCCAGGTTTTCCATGCAGCCCAGACCAGAGCGGTGCCGGCAGCGGCTAGCCCCAAGCCCGCGAAGACGGCGATGGACACACGAGAACACCTGGATTGGGCGGAAGGTTCGTTGCGCACGTGCTCGGGCCGTACGCCGATCCCAACCGCGTATCCCACGGCGCGCTGAAATCCAGGGATGCGCACGGCAGCCTTCAATTGCCAGGGAGCCTGAAGCGGCCCTGGGTTCTCAAACACGCCAGCGAAGCCTCGATGGGCCCCTAACTGAATGGCCTGTGTCACGCGGGTCGGGAGGGTGCGCCGCTTTTCGACCGCGGCCAAGTCAGCTACTGAAACGTTTCGCTCCTGAAGCGGCCCGGCCAATATTCTTGCCGCGGCAATAGCATCCTGAATGGCAAGGTTGATTCCCACTCCACCAGCGGGCGACATGGCATGGGCCGCGTCGCCAATGCATAACAGCCCCGGCCGATACCAGCGGCGCAGACGATTGATCTGTACGGTCAGGATCTGGATTTTGTCCCAATTATCGAGTTCGTTCAAGCGATCGCCGAGGTATGGAGCGATCTTGTGGATGTCGCTGCGGAGGGCATCGAGACCGCGCGCCTGGATGTCAGCATACGAGCCTTTTTTGATGATGAGGCCGGCTTGAAAGTAGTCGGAGCGATTGATGAGAATCAACGCCTTTCCATAATTCACATTGCCGAGGACCTGCGACGGATCGTCCGGCTTGCGGCTGATGCGGAACCATAGTACGTCGATGGGGACACCGTGCTCGATCACATCCAGTCCGGCCGCATTGCGGGTTCGAGAATGACGCCCATCGCAGCCGACTACGAGATGGGCATGGATCCGCACTTCACCGTCCTCATTCCGCGCCAGAATGCCAGTGATGCGCTCGCCTTCTGTGATCAGACCCGTTGCTTCGTGCTGCATGAGTAATTGAAACGATGGGAATGCCTTTGCATGACCGGAGATGAAGTTCAGGAAATCCCATTGGGGCATGAGGGCCACGAATTTGCATACCGCCGGCACGTGGCTGAAATCGGCTATCTGGAATTCGGAATCGCCAATGATGAGGCCCAGCGAAGCTACTTGCTCATGGGGCAAATCTAGGAATTCCTTTAGCAGGCCAAGCTCGTCGAGGACGTTGAGTGTGGAGGGGTGGACGGTATCGCCACGAAAATCGCGGAAGAAGTCCTTGTGCTTTTCGAGCACTGTGACGTCGATGCCCTTCTCTGCAAGAAGATAGGCGAGCACCATGCCCGCAGGGCCGCCACCGACTACGCAACAGGTTGTTTGCAAAACTTGGGACGCCACGTTAGATTACTCCGGTCTCAGATCGTCTCCTAACTTCGATGCTGGAAATCAAAAACAGTGTATATCGGCTCAATAACTAACATAGATCGAACCGCACAATTTGCAATTTATTAGTTCATGCGATATAGTTCACATGAACTATATGACGGCTGAACCTGGAGTCTGGGAAATTGCTGTTCTTGCACTGCTGCGGGAAGCGCCAATGCATCCATACCAGATGCAGAGCCTGCTCCGGCAGCGCCATAAGGACGAAATTCTAGCGCTGAAGCGCGGCTCTCTTTATCACGCCATTGGGCGGTTAGTGCGCGACGGGCTGATTCAAGCCGCATCTACGAGCCGCGACGGGCGGCGGCCGGAGCGGACCACTTACGCAATCACTCCAGCCGGCCGCAAGGAATTCACGCGTGTGCTTCGGCAAATCATCGCGGTGCCTCGCCGCGAATCTTCAGAGTTCATGGCGGCGATGAGTTTCCTTGTGCATCTGACGCCGGGCGAAGCTTTGCCGCGGCTGGAGGAACGCGCACAGCGTCTTGAAGATGAAATCGCGTCTCGCAGCGCCGGAGTTTCCGCGGCCTCGGAATATGTCGACCGCATCAACCTGGTTGAGAGCGAATACCTGATTGCGATGCTGAAGGCTGAGTGCGCATGGGTACGCGGACTGATCTCAGAAATTTCGACAGGTAAACTCGCATGGGATTTGAAGACCGTGCTGAAAGGTGCGCGCGCCGCACGCCTGAATGCCGCGCGGAAGAAGGAATAATTCATGCAAAGCGAATCGTTACAAGGAAACATGCAACTGAAGGCGCCCGTGGCCACTCGCTACAGGGCGGCGATTTGGACCCTGCTCTTTCTGGCGCCATTCATCGCAGAAGTCCTAAGCGGCTCGACGCGCCTGAGCATTATGTTTGTTCTGATTCCGGAGATGATGGTGTGGGGCGGGGGCGCGCTGATGGCTCGAGAACTGGTTCGGCGTTGGCGCGCAGGCGTGACGAGCTTGCTGTGTCTTGGCCTCGCATTATCAATCGCCGAAGAGTTCATCATTCAGCAAACATCGATCGCCCCGCTGCCGTTTCCGGGCGTCCACGGCGACTATGGACGGTACCTGGGCGTCAATTGGCTCTACCTGCTTTTCATGCTCGGCTTTGAAAGTGTCTGGGTTGTGCTGATCCCAGTACAGGTGACGGAACTGATTTTTCCCGATCGCCGCGAGAGTCAATGGCTGCGCACGCGCGGACTGATTGTGACGATTGTTGCCTTTCTGGTGGGTAGTCGCATTGCCTGGTACGGCTGGACGCAGAAGGCGCGGCCGCAACTTCACGCCGACCCTTATCATCCGCCAGCGATTCTTATTCTTCAGGGTCTGGCGGCCATTGCGGGCCTGATCGGGCTGGCTTGGTTGCTGCGCGGGGCCGGTCAGTTGAGCAAGATCGATTCACGGCAGACTGCGAATCCATTGGTCATCGGCCTCACGAGCGCCGTTTTCGGGGCGGCGTGGTTTGCGCTGATTACCCTAATCTTCCTTCCCCATCTCGGGGTTGCTGTTTGGATTCCTCTGACCGCTGGACCCATTTGGGCGGTGCTGGCATTTGCAATTGTGCGTTATTGGTCCAGGTCAACCCGATGGGGAGAGTGGCACCGCTTCGCTGTCGCCTTCGGAGGAGTATTCGGATGCATGGCTATCAGCGATGTCAGTGCGGCGGGGTGGACACGCGTCGACCTGATTGCGAAGTTTGTTTTCCAATTGCTGGCTGTCGTGGGATTTGGGGTGCTGGCACGGAAGGTCCGGCAGCGGGAAGTAGCGCGCCGATGATACAAACCAACTTCCTGTATGAATGTTTGGCGCGTGGGAACCGCATCAGGCGCTTTCCCGAAAGTCCATTCCTAATTCGCCGTCGGCTGCTCCACATGATCGATTACGAGTACCTGCACTGGCCCTTTTACCGGCTGGAGCTTCAGCCCCAACTGATTCTTCAGCGCCTCGCGAAATGTGCCGCCCGTCTCATTGTTTCCCTGGTCGCTTGTTTCTTCCGGCATCCAGTCCATCCAGAAGTCGTATCCACCCGTCAGTCCCGTCTCATCTATTACCGGGCGGGTCACCGTTGCCATTCCTGTCTGCGTTGGCATGGATGTGCTGAGCACTGCGAGCGTCACGTTGCGCCCGCCAAAGCGATGAGCACCTGGGGCGCTGGGCGGCAGACGTGAGATCTGGCCACAGGGAATGGGAAGCGCTGAGAGGGATTGCGCCGGGGTCGCGCCTTTACCGGAGTCATCAGGAAACGCCGTAGTGCCGCAATCATCGCTCGCGGGATGCTGCTTGAGTTGCGGTCCAAGAATCCCCCGCTTATTGAGAACAAGCGCAAAGATCGGGACCTCCCGCGTCTCCATGCGTACTTGCAGGTTGAAGCGCTCGGCCAGCAGGCTCTGCATCATCAGCCGCAGTTGGTCCTTGGTGGCAGACTCTGGTGCACGCGCCTCAATATCGTAGCGGTCTTCTTTGACCCACTGCGGAGCGTGCAATTTGAGACCCTCCCAGTAGTCGAGCCTGAGCGCGAGCTCCTGCGTTCCGCTCAGCTTGTAGGCAAATATGATGTAGCGAATCAGCGCCTGGTTCTTCGCGGAAAAGAGGGTGCCATTCGGGTCCTGCTTGTCATTCTTCCCGATGATGAAATACGCGTTCCCGTTGTCGAGCGAGAAGTTGCTGTATGAAGGCCCGCCGTTCTTATCCTGGCGCACGCTGGCCACTTCAAATTGCTGTTTGCCGCCCGCCGCCCTCTCCCAATCCTGCTGAGCAGTTTGCGCGCGAGCTGAAATCGCCGCGCACGCGAAGAACGCTGCAGTGAGAAGAAGCGCATAGACAATGACGAACGAACGGCGTTTGCAATCCAGCCTGCATATCATCACTAGAAGCTCCAGAGGGTGTGATTATACACCCTATGTAGCATTCTACTTTATGTCAAGAGAGGGCCCGGCGCGTTATTTTGCCTTAGCGGCGCCGAGATCTGCTTGCACGACGGCTTTCATGACGCCGCAACTGGAGAAGAAGCGGACAAGGTTGGAGGTCAGGGGTTCGAGTGTCTCGGAAGTGGTCGCCGTACTAACAGTGCAGGAAACAGGTTCTTCGACTCCCTTCGGTCGCTCAGGATGACTATCGAAATTGGGCGTTCGCTCAGGATGACAAGATGCGGGATGGAGCGTTGTGGGGTAGTTTGTGTCGGCCATTTTTAGTTCGCCGGTGCCCTGGGCGTCAAGGATCAGGGCGGTTAGCTTGCGGGCCAGGTTGAGGTCGAAGCTTTCGGCGACGAAGACGAGTTTGCCACGAGTGGTAATGAGGACGGGGCCTTCTGCGGTGCTGAAGACCTGCTCTTGAACGCCGGCGGGGGTGGTGCGCTGGGCGGCGAGGTCGGGCTTGAGGCCGGAGTATTTGCGGCCGAGGTTATCGGCGTAGAGGTGGGCGAAGATCTGCGCGGATGCTTCATTTTTCCAGGAAGACAGGTAGAAGAGTGCCAGGGATTTGGTGCTGGCCTGTGCAGCCGGCGTTTTTGCGTCAAGGCGTTGGCCGGCCCAATAGATGCCGCCGTTCCACGCAGGAGTGAGGTCGCGTGAGGCGCCTTCGCCGCCGAAGATTTCAGCGAGGATGCGGAGGTCGAGCTGGCCGACCTGGCCGATGTCATAGGGCTTGTAGAGGGTGTCGACGAGGGGGTGGATGTCAGGGAGGATGGGCACGGAAGGGACGTGCTTTTTCTCATATTCGCGGGGGTTGAGGATCTCCCAGGATGACGTGGGCGGGCGGTCAAGCGCGCCGGCAAAGGCGGCGGCCTGGCCCTGGTCCATCCACACATCCTGCTCGAAGCTGAGGCCTTCCTTGTAGGGGAAGATGAGCGATTCGGAGAGCAGGATGGGGGCGCGGGACATTACCGGCGACGAGTCGGAGGAGTTCATGAGCTGCTTCACGGTGTCCATGACCTCGGGATCCTTGATGAGGCTTTTGCCCATGGGCTTGAGGATGTAATCCATCATGACGGCAGTGGCCTGGCCCTCGGCAACGGCGTCGCGGGCGGTATCCATTTCATCTTTGGTGAGGTGGTCGGCGTCGCCGGAGGCGTTGAGAGAGACATCGTCCGGGGTTTGGTCGTTCCATTTTTCGAGGTCGGCGTGCTGGTCCTGGAGGGCGTGGGTGAGCTCGTGGGCGAGTACCGGCTTCTGCTCGTCGATGGAAATCCAGTCGAGCATATTCACGGTTTTGGTTTTGGAATCGTAGTAGGCCTCGATCTGCTCATCGAGGAGGGCAAGAAGGAAGGGTTTGAGGGCGAAGTCGTGATCGAGAAGCCCAAATTTCTTGAGCACGATTTCTCCGCGCTGGAGACGCTTGGAGCCTTCATCCTCGTTGAATTTCTCTTTCAGATAGGCCTCGACGGCGGCCTTGCTGGTGATTTGGCGCTTGACATCGCTTTTAACAGGTAGGCCAGTCTCCTGGGAGGAGAACTTGAGGAGCTCGTCGACGAGGGAGAAGAGTTGTTTGGCCTGCTCGGGGGTGATGTGGGTGGGCGCGGTGCTGTTAGAAGACTGGTCACCGGAAGACGGGGCGGGAGGTTGCGGTACCGGTGCGGGGGACTTCTGTGCGCCGGCGGCTGCGGCGCCGATGCAGACGGCGACCGCGAGGGCGAAATTGCGCCATCCTGTACCCAACCGTGGAGCTAAACCAGAGTAATCATGCCCTTGCAAGAGGTGTGCGGGGCGGCTTTTACTTCCACCCCACTGACGAAGATCTGTTCGTGGGGACCCCGGGAAGGAAAAAGCCGCTGGGCGTTGGGCTTCCGAGATATAGCTACTCAGGTTTCGCTGTAGTTGTTTCTTGCTCATTCAATCTCCCAGCGGTTACCGGCTGCCATGCCGTAACTGCGGTTTCTGTTCCAAGGCTATAATTAAGATGCGGCTTGGCGCGAGGCTTGGACGGAAAATCTCGCAGCCAACCTGAAGAAAAACTTCCCTATGATTGAAACGGCGCCTGGCGCATCGACCCCTGTGACCCCATTGGCTTTACTCCTCGCCTCGGCTGCGAGGCCTATCGAACTTGCGGATTACCGCGGCGCATTGACCGCCCGTGAATTGGACGCACCAGAAGCGGAAACAGCCGCTCTGATGGAATCGGCCGCGGTGCACGACCTGGGCTGGCTGAAGCGCATTGCGGTGCGTGGAGAAGACCGGCTGCGCTGGTTGAGCGGCATGGTGACGAACACGGTGAGCGACCTGGCGGAACATGCCGGCGCGTGGAACCTGGTTCTGAATGCGCAGGGGCGAATCCAGGGAGACTTAACGGTTTGGCGTGAGAGCGATGGGCTGGAGCTGGAGATTGCCGCGGACCAGTACGATAAGCTGCTTGGGCACCTGGAACGGTTCATCATCATGGACGATGTGGAGCTGGTTCCGCTGAATGGCGAGGGTGCAGGCATGGCGAGCGCGCAGGCGGCGCTGGGGGTGACGGGGCCCCAGGCGAGCGAAGTGTTGGAGCGCGCGGGGCTGCCGGTGCTGGCCACGTCCATGACGAGCACGCGTGTGGAGTGGTACGGTTTCGATTTGCGGGTGGAGCGGGTTTACGGTGTGCTGGGAATGCATTACGCGCTGTGGATTCCGTTGGCAGGCCTGGAAAGGCTTTGGAAGTTTCTGCTTACGGCGGGCGCGACGCCTGCGGGCACCGCGAGCCTGGAGGCTTACCGGATTGCGGAAGGGATTCCGGCTTACGGGATTGATATTGCGGAGAGGGATTTGCCGCAGGAGACGTCGCAAACGCGGGCATTGCATTTCAGCAAGGGCTGCTACCTGGGGCAGGAGATTGTGGAACGGATCCGGTCGCGCGGCAAGGTTCACCGGCACTTGCGACAGCTTGAGTTGTTCGGAACGGTGCCGGCGCGTGGAACGGATTTAACCTTGGAAGGCGACGCGGTTGTGGGGCAGGTGACCAGCGCGGCGGAGTTGAAGCTGGCAGGCGGCCACCGGGTGGTTGGTTTGGGGATGATGCGCGCGGAAGCCGAGGTGGGAGAGAAGACTTTCCACTACACGGATGGGACGAGTTCAGGGATAGCGCGAATTGTGGGAAGTTAGTCGAGTTACTAAGTCAATAAGTCGGATTGAAAGATTGGAATTATGAGCGAAACACCGAAGTTTACGGTAATCGACCGCCGGAAGTTCAAGGCGGAGGACGACGACGGGAGCGCGCCGACGCCGGCTGCTGAGCCTGCGGCGAAGACGGAAGTGAGCGCAGGCCCGCAACTGGTGGTGAACGGGAGCAAGGCCGAGCCCGAGGCGGAAACGGCTCGCGAGAGCGTGCCAGAGCCGGGAAATCAAGAGGGTGTGCCGCCTGCGCCGACAGCCGAAGAGAGTCAACGGCAGAAGGATGCATACGAGGCGGCAGCGCAGCGGCTGGAAGACTTGCTGAGGGCGCAGAACCCGGGCATGGGCGCGCCGCCGGCCATCACCTTCGAACACCTGGTGCAGCAGTTCTACGTTTCGGCAATGATCCAAATGGGCGCAGGGGCGCAGGACGGACAGCGTCCGCGCGTGGACATTGTGGGCGCGCGGAACACGATTGACCTGCTGGGCGTACTGGCGCAGAAGACGCGGGACAACCTGACCGACGCCGAGATTCGGACGCTGGACAGCGTGTTGTTTGAGGTGCGGATGGCTTTCCTGGAACTGACCAGCATGATCAGCGTGCAGGCCATGCAGCCGCCGCCATCACCGCCGCAGGGAAGAAGATAGAGCAGGGACTTAGGGACTAGGGACTAGTCTCTGCGAGAGGCTATGGACGGGCGGCTGACATTTCTCGGGACAGGGACTTCAATGGGAGTTCCGACGCTGGGTTGCGGCTGCGCGGTTTGCACGTCGGTTGATCCGCGGGACCGGCGGCTGCGGCCTTCGGCGCTGGTTCGGTGGAGAGAGCCGGAAGCGGATGGCGGGCGAGAGCGGATCGTGGTGATCGACACGGGGCCGGATTTTCGCGAACAGGCCTTGCGCGCCGGATTGACCCGCGTGGACGCGGTGTTCTACACGCACTGGCATGCCGATCATATTCTGGGCCTGGATGATCTGCGGCCGCTGAGCTTTACGGTATTCCGCGAGGGAGGGCCGATTCTTCTTTACGCTTCGGAGACCACGAAGGCGACGCTGGAGCAGATCTTCGAATACACATTTTCTCCAGAGTCTACTTATACGAACCGGGCAAAGGTGCGGCTGACGCCGCTGGCTGCGCGCAACACGGTGCATGGCGTGGAATTTGTGCGCGTGCCGGTGATGCATGGGACGATGGAGATTGCCGGTTTCCGCTTTGGGCGGACCGCTTACCTGACCGACGTGAGCACGATTCCGGAAGAGAGTTTTGCGCTGCTGGAGGGACTGGATGAACTGGTGCTCTCAGCGCTTCGGCACAAGCCGCATCCGAATCACGCAACTGTACAGCAGGCGGTGGAGTGGGCCCGGCGTATTGGTGCGAAGCGGACGTGGCTGACACACATAGCGCATGAACTAGGCCACGAAGCCACAAACAAGGCGCTGCCGGATGGAGTAGCTCTGGCGTACGATGGCCTGGAGCTGGCCGTGATGCTATGAGTGGGGGCGGCATGACTCCGAATCCAGCGACGCTCACGCTGCGGGATATACCCGTTTACCGCTCAGTACGCGAGATTACGGCGGGGTTTGGTCCTTGCGTGGCGGCAATTGGGAACTTTGACGGGGTGCATCTGGGACACCGCGAGATTCTTTCCTCGGTGGTGGAGGAAGCGCGTGGGCTGGGCGTGCGGTCGATTGCGATCACGTTCGATCCGCACCCGGAGCAGTTTCTGCGGCCCCACCGGGCACCTGCGCTGCTGACGTTGATGGACGAGCGAATCAAGCTGCTGGCGGCGACAGGGATTGATGGCGTGCTGGTGCTGCCGTTTGACGCGGCCCTGGCTGCGATGCCGGCCAAGGAGTTTGTGCGCGAGATATTGGTGGGCGCGCTGGGTGTGCGCGGGCTGCACGAGGGAGGCAACTTCCACTTTGGTCATGGCGCGCGGGCAGGGGTATCCGAACTGAAAGCGTTTGGCGCAGGCTTTGGATTTGCTGTCCATGTGCATAAGGCGGTGATGGTGCGCGGGCTTGAGGTTTCGAGCTCGGCCATACGCGCACTGGTGGCAGCCGGGGATGTGCGGCGGGCGCGCTGGATGCTGGGCAGGCCGTTCGGTGTGCGGTCAACGCAGGCGCGGGGACGCGGGGTTGGGACACGGCTGCTGGTGCCGACGGTGAACCTTGCGCCGTACGCGGGATTGCTGCCGGGATTCGGGGTGTATGTGACGCGGCTGACTGTCCAGATGCCGGGCGGTGGAAGGTGTTTTCAAGCGGTGACGAATGTGGGCAACCGGCCGACGTTTGAAGGTGTCGGGTTTGGGGTTGAGACGCACATTCTGGATTTCGAACCGGTAGAGATGGATGAGGAAACGCCGATTGAGCTGGAGTTTTTTATGCGGCTGCGCGGAGAGATGAAGTGGCCTTCGCCGGAAGCGCTGAAGGCGCAGATCTTCAAGGATGTGGCGCGGGCGCAGAGGTTTTTCCGGTTGGCTGAGTAGAGATTCTTCGGTATGATCACCGGCATGAGAAATCGCTCTGTACCCAGCGACGGCGTTGTTCCGCACATTTGTTATCAGGATCCAGTTGGGGCTTGCGCATGGCTGACCAAGGTGTTTGGCTTCCGCGAGAACTTCCGCTATGGGGACCCGGTGAGCGGCGTGCAGGTTCTGTTTGGGCAGGTGTGCTTGATGCTGCATCGCGCCAACCCGGGAAGCCTGAGCCCGGCGCAGCTTGGATACGGGACGCAGATGCTGACGATGATTGTGGACGACGTGGACACGCACTACGCAAACACGATGGCGGAAGGAGCCACGATTGTGGAGGAGCTGCACGAGACCATCTATGGCGAACGGCAATACGGCGTGGAGGATCTGGCGGGTCATCGGTGGATCTTCTCGCAGCATGCGCGCGATGCGGACCCGGCGGGATGGGGTGCTACGGTGAAGCAGGCGCAGTAGATTGCGGGATGAGGTGCGTGTGTTCGGTGGGATGAGCCGGCTTTTCCCGCTTGCTGTGTGTGCGCTGGTGGCTTGCGGGCACGCGCGGCCGGCGCAGACTGCGCCCGTTGCATCGACGGATGAATTTCAGAATCCGCAGCGGGTGACGATTGAAGGCTGCGATGGCGATGCGATGGAGCCGTTCGTGAGCCGGGATGGAAAATACCTTTTCTTCAATAATCTGAACGAGCCCAAGGTGAACACGAATCTGCATTGGGCTGAGCGGATTGACGATCTGCACTTCAGGTATCGCGGAGAAATGCAAGGCGTGAACACGCCGGCGCTGGAAGGCGTGGCGTCCATGGATCGCGAGGGGAATTTTTATTTTGTATCGAACCGGAGCTATGACCAAACGGCCTCGACTCTTTACCGCGGGAAGTTTGCGGAGGGCGCGCTGAGCGGGGTTGAGCTTGTGCCTGGGGTTTCGTTGGCAAAGCCGGGAATTGTGAACTTCGATGCGGAGATCAGCGCGGACGGCAACACGCTTTACTTTGTGGAGAGTCAGTTCAGCTTTCTGGGGCAGCCGAAGAATGCGCGGATTTTGTATGCACGGCGGAACGGGAATACATTTGTGCGGGACCCAAACAGCGTTGCCATTCTGAAGACGATCAACACGGATGCGTTGAATTATGCGCCGGCGATTTCAGCCTCGGAACTGGAGATCTTCTTTACGCGCGTGGGTGCGCAGGGTCCGGCGATTTATATGACGAAAAGAGATGCGAAGACACTGCCGTTTGGAGAGCCGCTGCGACTTTCCGCGATCGACGGATTTGTAGAAGGGCCGACACTTTCGGCGGATGAGTTGTCGCTCTACTATCACAAGAAAGAGAACGGGCGGTTTGTGATCTACCGGGTGACTCGTACGTTGATTCCGTCGAGGTGAACTCAGGTTACTTTGAGTCGAGGTCGGGTTTCATCGAGGTCATGTCGACAGGGACAGAAACATGTTCGTGGCTGATGAGCCACTGGCCGTTGATCTTCCTATAGCCATCAGTAACGCGCACGGTGAATTCAGTTTTCTTGCCGTTCTTGTCGGTCAGGATGGGATGCTGGATGCTGTGGCCGTAGGCTGCGTCTCCGCCTCCGACGGTTACGCTCACATCAGTGATCAGCATGTCGGCGGGACCGGGGGACGAGGCCAGAAAATCTTCAAAGTCTTTTTTGTAGGCAGGCCAGCCGGTGTACTGGCGCGGAGGCGTTGCGTCAAAAACAACGAGGTCAGGACCTGTCGTGTACAGGGCCATGATCGCATTGATGTCTTTGGCTTTGAAGGCGGCGGCGAAGCGATCTTCGAGAGCCCGGATATCGGCTTCGTCCTTGGCTCTTGTGTCCGCGACGGGCGCAGTGGCGCAGCCGACACAGCCGGCGAGCAGTGCCATCGACAGCAACTCTTTCATCTTCATGATGCGTTTCCTCCGGGGAATTGAGTGGGAGTATTGATGGGGACAATGTTGATTTGAGGGCGCAAGTGCCGAGGTTGTCAAACTGCTTTTTGCGGAGGTTCTCATAAGTTCATTCAGCGCTCTTTCAAACTTTTGAGTGACACTTGATGAGTTTCGGGCGCAGAGTGTCTTCATTTCGGCCACAACATTGCCCATTTAAAGCTCATATGCCTTATGCCGAAACAGTGAGTAGATGCGACCGTAACATTACCAGGGAACAGCAGCCCAGAGCGAAACAAATCATGGGCGCAACCCCGGTAACGAACGGAGTGCTGCGCATTCCAGAAGGAGTGCCCCATGTCCCTGGGTGTCTTGAATAACCTCTCCGCCGTGTATGCGGAGAACAACCTGAACAACACCACCAACAGCCTGAACACTGTGCTGCAGCAGTTATCCTCCGGATCGAAGATCAACTCCGGTGCGGATGACGCTGCCGGCCTTTCGCTGGTCAAATGCGTCAGTGCTGGGGGTTGGCAGGCAGAACCGGTTTGACGGCGACCGTGGGTTTGATCAGAGTGGGGTGCGCCGTAACGGCCGTTTTCACGGATGGCTTGGGCGGGGCTGCGGCAGGTTGAGCCGAAAAGGCTGAGGGCGCATTGATCGTGGGCTGAAGCGGCGTGGAGGTCATTGTTGCCGGAGCCGGGGTGCGAGCGGGTTTGAAGATGGCGACCGTCTTTATCAGCTTGCCGTTCGTTGCGGCGGAAGGCGCTGGGCCCGGTTTTGCGGGCGTGGCGGCAGACGCTTTGTCCAGAGGCGGGGCCGACTGGTCGTCGCCGAGGAATTGCTCATCGTCCTTCCCGACGATGGCTTCCTTCATGACAGTCATCCAGATGGGGAGCGCGGCTTTAGCGCCTGTTTCCTTGTCGCCGAGGGATTCACGGCTGTCATATCCGACCCAGACGCCACACGTGACGGACGGCGAGAAGCCGAGGAACCATGCGTCGGTGTAATCGCTGGTGGTGCCGGTTTTTCCGCCGAGGGGGTGATTGAGCTTGGATGCTTCTGCGCCTGTACCGTGTGCGGTGACGGCGCGGAGAAGGATCATCATGGCGCGTGCGGTGTCCTGCGATATGACGTCGGTGACGGTGGGCGCATCTTCCCAGAGGGTGACGCCGTCGGCGTTGGAAACCTTGCGGACCAGACGCGGGGTGACGCGGATGCCATCGTTGGGAAAGACGGCGTAGGAGGCTACCTGCTCCTCGAGGGTGATTTCAACGGCGCCAATGGCGATGGGGAGATAGGGCGGAATGTTGGAGGTGACGCCGAAGCGGTGGGTCACATCGATGACGTTGCGGATGCCGACGCGGGCGGCGAGCTTGAGAGCAGGAATGTTGCGCGACTCGGCGAAAGCGTTGACCAAGGTCATGGAACCCTTGTAGTTGTTCTCGTAATTGTGCGGAGTATAGCCGCCAAAGCTGACGGGGCCGTCGATAATCATGTCCGAGGGCTTGGCGCCATCTTCAATGGCGGCGGTGTAGACATAGGGCTTGAAGCTGGAGCCGGTCTGGCGCTCTGACTGGGTAGCGCGGTTGAAGACGGAGACGGCGTAGTCGCGGCCGCCGACCATGGCGAGGACGTCGCCGGTGGTGTTGTCTATGGCCATGAGTGCGCCCTGGGCGCCGGAATCCTGCTGCAACGAGACGCGGCGGGCGGGGCCCTCCATGGACTGGGAGAGCTGGACGTAGATGACGTCGCCGGGCTTGACAAGGGCGTCGGCGAATCGCTGGCCGGTCCACTTCCAGTCTTCAGGGAGGATAACGATTTCGGTGTTCTCCTGGCCGGGCGGACCGATGCGAGCATGGATCTCAAGCGGCAGGACACGGGTAACAAGCGCGTGGACGTAGCCGCCGGGAGGAGTTTTCAGGGCCCAGTCGGGGTGTTTGTAATCTTCGAGGGTGATGCCGGAGGCGAGGACATTTTCCTGCTTGTTCTTCCAGCCGTGGCGGCGTTCGTAGGCGGCAAGGCCGTCAGTGACGGCGCGATTGGCGGTTTGCTGGAGATCGAGGTCGAGGGTGGTCTCGACTTTCAGACCAGCCTCATGAACTTCCTCCGAGCCGAAGCGCTTCTCCAATTCGCGGCGCACTTCTTCCTGGAACCAGGGAGCGACGGACATTTCCGGCTGGTTTATTTTGAGGCCGAGCGGAGCCAGGCGTGCCTGTTCTGCCTGCTGGTGGGTGATGACTCCGTCGGATTCCATTTCGGAGAGAACGAGGTTGCGGCGGCGGAGGGCTTTTTCCGGACTGAGCAGGGGCGAGTAGGCCGCGGGAGCTTTGGGCAGTCCGGCGAGGAGAGCGGCTTCGGTGAGATTGAGGTCTTTGGCGTGCTTGGAGAAAAAGTACTGCGAGGCAGCCTCAAAGCCGTACATGCCGCTGCCGAGGTAGATCTGGTTTCCGTAGAGGGTGAAGATCTGTTCCTTGGTGAAGGTGCGCTCAATCTGGATGGCGAGATAGGCTTCCTGGACCTTGCGCCCAGCGGTGCGCTCAGAGGAGAGAAAGAGGTTGCGCGCCAGCTGCATGGTAAGCGTGGATGCGCCCTGGGCACGGCCGTGGGAACGGATGTCGTGCCAGGCGGAGCCGGCGACGCGGAAGACGTTGATGCCCCAGTGTGACTCGAAGGACTTGTCTTCGATAGAGATGACGGCCTGGCGCAGGATGGGGGCAAAGTCATTGTAAGCAACGATTTCGCGGCGCTGCAGGGCGAAGGAGCCGATGACTTTGCCATTGCGGTCGTAGAGATCAGTGGTCGTAGAGGGGCGGAAGCGCTCAAGGTCGTTGATCTGGGGCAGGTCGACGGAATAGACGAGGGTGAGGCCGGCAAGGGAGCCGGTGACGACGGCCAGGGTGATGAGGATCGCGAGCGTGAATGGGCCGGCGAGCTTGCGGCGACCGTGGGAGGGGACAGGCTTGATCTGTTGCCTGCGCGGGCGGGCAAGGGGTGGCGGTTCGGCAGGCTGAGGGGTGGGAGCAGCCAAGCGATTCAGGCCTCGTCTGCATGTCTCCGACGGGAGCGGGGAGGATGCTTCAGCCTTAGGCTAGCATTTTTCCGGCATCTGCGGTTGTGCGACGGGGCACAAGGGAATCTTGGGGGGCAACGAGGACAGGGGGCAGGGAATAGGGAATGGGTTCGATCGGAGGATGAGATTTGTGGCTGGAAATTCTGCTTATGTGGTTGCAAAAGTGCGGAAAAGTCTGCCTGCAAGGTTACAAAACGGGCGGGAACATACCCTCACATGGTCAGGATTCTTACATTCTTAAACCGCGCATGGTTCGGGAAAGCATGTTTTTTCTGCGTGGAATTGGATGAATCGGCACGAGAGTTTGCTTGTGATTACAGGTTGATCTTGAAAATGGGCTGATTCTGCACGGCTTTATAGGCGTAAGACATTGATAGTGCATTATTTATTTGGATTTGTTTGCTGTGCGGTTGCCTGCGGGAATCGGGGAGGCCCGATGGCCGATGGTTGGCTTCTGTGGATCCCGCCCATCGGACAAGAACAAAGACGTCCGATGGATGGGGCATCGCCGTTTTGGGGATGGTCAGGGTTTTAAGAGCTTAGGGTGCGCAACCCGCCCACCCGCCAGCGCCGGCGCTTAGAGGCGAGTGTAGAGGCGGCTCTGGCGAAGCGCGGGCTGGATGGCGGCGGATTTGATGGCGCGGGTGACTTGCTGGTGCCAGTCCGTGTCGCGCCACATGCCGGCGAACTGGGGACCGCAGAAGTTGCTGCTAGCGATGGCGAGCCACTGGCCGGTGGACGCGGCGTGGGTGGCGCCGAGGAGGCAGAGGTCTTTGATCCAGTCCCACTTGAGCAGGGGCCAGTCTTTGTAGTCGACGACGCCCCAGCACTCGGTGGTGATGAGGGGCTTGGCTAGTTTGGAGGAAATGGCGGCGAACTCGTCGATTTTTTTGGTGAGCAGGCTTTGCCAGTAGGCGGGGCGCGCGCGGTAAGTGGGCTCGGCGTTGAGGCTGAGGTTGGTATAGCCTTTGGAGTCGAAACGCTCGTAGTGGTAACCGACAAGGTTGTAAAACTCGCCGTTGTTTTCCTGGGACATCCAGATGTGCGGGTCGAGAAGGTCTAAATAGCTGATGTCGTGGTCGAGATAGCTCTGCATGCGGCCGGTGGCGCAGGAGAAGAAGAGGGGGAGTTGGGGATAGTGCGCGCGGATCTGGGTGATGGCGCGCTGCATGAAGTCGAGGGATGCCGGCTGATCCCATTGGCCGTAGGAAAGCGGCTTCATGAAGGGCGCCCAGTCTTCGCCGGGCCACTCGTTGCAGAGGTCGGTGTAGAGGATGGCGTCGAGTAGGCCCGCGCCGGCAATTAGATCCAGCGTCTTGATCCACATGGAAGCGAGCACGTCTGGGCCCGTGATGGTCATGCGGGTGTTGGCTTCGTCCTGGCGAAACCAGGTGGAGAGGCCGACCAGGATGCCGCGGTCGCGGCACTTGCCGATGAACTCAAACAAGGCGGGGAGCAGGGTGATGCGGTTGACGTCTGGCGAGCCCCAGTCCTGGGTGTTCCATTCCGGCAGCAGGGTCCAGATTTTGTGCGGATCGGCGCAGAGCAGGTGGGGAAAGGGGTCAATGCGTACGGCGTTGTAGCCGCGTTCCCTGAGTTCGTCGAGGGCGCGGTCCCAGTCTTCGTAGCCGGCGCCGGGCCAGCGGCGCTCGATCCAGGAGAACTCCCACATGGTGATGGCGCGGGGGTGTTTGGAGTGGCCGGATGGTGAGTTGGCGAGGGCGGAGAGTTTGGGCGCGGCAACGGTGGCGAGAGTGGCGCACGCCATACCGGCGAGAAATGTTTTGCGATTCACGAGGGACTCCCTGGATTTCGGGTACCAGTGTAGTCGTGTTCGACGAGCGGAGGGGCGCAACCAACGATCGAGCCGGCGTTTTTTGACTTCAGGAAAGAGTGTCCTATGCTTTGGGCAGCTTCGCGGTCAACGGGTGTGGGCGCTCACCCTTCGCAAAAAGCCGCGAAGGATGGGGCACCATTGTTGTGGGGATGGGGGGAGTTTAGAAATGCAGGGGGCGCCACCGGCCCATTCGCTCATTAAAATTTAGGTGAATAGGTATCATGTCCCCCTATTTCCCCCGTGCCAGTAGTCCAGACAGAACACCCCGAAGAAGAACAGGCAGCTAAGGAAAAATGCTCCCCACGTCCACACATGCGACCGGCTCGGCCACGGTTTCGCGTACTGTTTCCGTCCCCACTCCGCCATGCTCAACCCTCCTCTGCCTGTGGTTCCCCAGCCTCTTTCTCGTCCGCTTTGCCGACCGCCTTTCGCGCCGCCTCCAGCCGCTCCTGCGCCCGGTCTCCCTTCACCGCGTCGGCCCGCTCGATCAGACCCCGCATCTCGGCCTCGGTCATCGGACCCTGGCCTGCCCGGAACTGGAGATTGAGGAACAGCGTCCGAAGGGCCAGCACCTCGGCCAGCGTCACCCGCCCGGCCAGCGCCGCCTCATCGTCGGGAAGCTCCACCCCCGGCGCGGCCAAGAGCACCGCCCGCACCCATTCCGACAGCGTCATGTCCGTCGCCCGCGCCGTCGCATCGAGAGCGGCGAACTCCTCCTCGCTCACCTTCGTGCCGATGGATTTGGTGCGCAGCGGGGCCTTCATCGCTCACCGCCGATTCGATTGTGTGGAGGATTTGGGCCGCACGCTGGCCGCGTGCCGCAACGTGCCGGGCAACGGGTCGAACGGAGCCGTTTTCTTGCTAAGGGGAGGGGAGTCATCAAGTTACCCCTTCAGCAACGCCAGGTTGCTATCAGAGTAACCCGTTTTCAGAGATTTTTCCTCTTAGCCGCCTTGTTTTCTGATGGTTCCCGCTCCGGTAACCTTCAGCAACTTCGCAGCAACCCGTGCGGGGTGACGTGTCACCATTCACCCGACGCGCAAGCGGCGTGGCCTTCGGCGGCCGGTCATGGCTGCCGGAGTAAGTCGGGAGGCTCGGCTCGACGACTCTCCTAGAAAACTCACTCTGTTTCTTCCTCTTTGCGAAACCATGTAAATGGATTAACCGCTCGGAAATAATCGGAGATCGCCTCCGAGGCTTTAAAAGGCCCCGTTCTGTATTCTCTGAGCGAACGCCACTTCAACAACGTACCTCCCAACCAAATGGCAATTAGGAACATCGCCATGCCGAATACGAAGATCGCGCCGACGCTTGTATTTAAGAAATCATAGTCAGCGAAGTACCACTGCCCATTACGCGAGACGAAGTTCAGGTGGGTACTATATTCCTTCTCTTCGCTCGACGTTGCGCTTGTGGACTTGAAGTTCAGACGCGCTGGGACTGTAGCTGTCTGACCAGAGACCTGGATCACTTCCTCTGGCGTCAGCGTAATCGTGTAGTTGTTTGCGAAATGCCGTAATTCCTCTATCCGCCTCTGCTCCGAAACCGTCGGGTCCAAGAGTTGCTGAGGATCCTCGTGCGCAATGAGTTTGTGGATTAAAGCGTTGATCTGCTGGGTATCTGTTGTTGTTGACGGCTGAGAGTGGAGCATACACGCCCCTTCAGCTAGCAAGGCCAGGACACAAACAAATTGAACTATTTTCAGCTTCACAAACTCTCTCGCTCCTTCCTATTATTCGGGCGGTGGTTTAATGGGATTGACCGTGGTTCCACTATCCCCATGTGACACGCTCGAAGTCACCCCAGACCCTCCCCAGTTGACCGAAAGCTCGACGCTGCCTCCCACACCTGGCGACAGGCCGAATTTACCGTCCACTCCGGAAGTTGTTATTGAACCATCCACTGCTGCACCTCCGCCGATCTCACCGGATACTGTGAGAGTGACCCAGCCATAATGCAAGGCCTCACTTCCGCTCGCTAAATCCAAGTGCCCCTCTACTCCCGCAGCTACTCCGGCACCTTTACTTGTTGCTCCAATCGTTCCGTTTGCTTCGCCTTTGGCTGTCAATGCATCGCCCGTCGTAGTTGAGCTTAAGCCTTTCTCACTCCCAGCCGTCGCTTCGCCGTGGTACACGCTTGCGGAACCCGATACGCT
The DNA here is from genome assembly GCA_049514915.1 of Occallatibacter sp. Taxonomy (GTDB): domain Bacteria; phylum Acidobacteriota; class Terriglobia; order Terriglobales; family Acidobacteriaceae; genus Telmatobacter. Next base: position 93,229 of record JBEKUP010000004.1, read on the forward strand.
ACCCGCAGCACCCGCTCCCGAAACTGCATACGAACCTGAGCCCGAGGCATAACCAGCCCCTCCGCTCACTTTTACTGGACCGATTGATCCTTTGCCGCCGACTAGCGTTTGGCTCCCACCGGCGTGTCCCGAAATCTCATTGCGGCTGAGGCCCGCCGGTTTGAATGGCGTGCATTTTGGTCCTCCTCCACATCCCATAGGCCCTGCGGCATGACCGTCCGCATCCGCTCGAATGAGTGGGTTGTTTCCCACGTATGCGTACAGATTCAGCGATTGCGGGTCTTCTAGCTTGGAATAGGGCACCGGTTCAACCTTGGCGCTCCAATCGGGCGACATGAACCGGCCCATTGAGCTTGCGTAGTACCTGGCGCCGAAGTAGTCGTTTCCGGACTCGGTGTCCCGTTCTTTGCCGGTGAAGTGTGTTGGCGCTGGGCGCAGTGTGCTTGTTGCGGAAGTTGCCGCGGGTGTCATAGATGCACGATGCCCCCGTCGTAAGTGTAACGACGGGGACGGAGGAGGTGGAAGCTGCCAGGTGACGGGCCCTCTCTAGGCGGCTTTGGCTTTGAGGAGCTGGAGGGCTTTCTCGAGGGGCTCGTCGCCTTTGGTTGGAGCGGCTTCGTCGTCCTCGTCCTCAATGGACCGGCCGACGGCTAAGGTTGGTGTGACGGCTTCGTCCTGAATCTTCTTGCCGGCGGGGCCCTGGTACTTGGCGACGGTCAGGAGCAGAGCAGCGCCGTCGGGCAGTTCGATGGTCTTCTGGACTGAGCCTTCGCCGAAGGTGCGTTCGCCCACGACATCGCCTCGCTTGGCATCTTCAATGGCGGCGGCAGTGAGCTCGGCCGCGCCGTAGGTGCCGCGGTTGACGAGAACGGCGAGTGGAGAGTCGGAGATGAATAGAGCCGGGTCGGCGGTGAAGGTCTGGGTGGGATATTTCTGGCCCTGCAGGGTGGCGATGGTGCCCTGCTTGAGGAAGAAGTTGGCCAGACGCACGCCCTGCTGGGAGTCGTCTCCGGTGGAGTCGCGCAGGTCGAGGAGGATCTTGTGGCCTTTGCCATCGGTCTTCAGCCTGGCGGCAATCTCGTCAACCCGTGCCGCGGTGAGGGAACCGGGCTTGAGATAGAGGATGGTGGAGTTCTCATATTGCTGCTCGGCAAGCGGCGGTGGAGTGGTGAAGGAGCGAGTCAGCGTGAGCTTATCCGGATCCGCCTTGCGGGGACGGACCACGGAGAGAGTGACGGTGGTTCCGGGCTTGCCTTCGAGCATGAGGCGGATGACGGCGAGGGAAAGTTCGCGCGTGGACTGGTCGCCAATGGACTCGATGACGTCGCCGTCAGAAAGGTGCTCGCGGTCGGCAGGGGAACCGGGCAGAACGCTGACGATGGTGGCGTAGCCAAAGCGCTTGGAGGCGACGATGCCGACCTGGGCGATGTTGGTGGTGGGGCGATCCTTGTATATCTTGTATTCGGTGGGGGTGAGGTAGCTGGAATCGGAGTCGAGGGATTCAAGCAGTCCGTGGAGCGCACCCGTGGTGACGTTATTGATGTTAGGCGGCGTGACGTAGTCGGTCTGAACCTTCTTGAGGACCTCGGCGTAAACGCGCATCTGGCGATAGGCGCCATCTGAGTCGGCACCGGCGTGGACGCCGAAGAGGCCGAACTCGCCGAGGACGAAACCCAGGCCGAGGCAGGCGAAGATGACTACGGACAGAACGAAGACAAAGCGCTGGAAGAATCGAGACACGCACACCACCGAAGGGCGGCCGGTTGAGGGAAAAGGCCGCACAGTCTATAGACGTAATGATAGCGCAAACGGCAGATGACGGATTACAGATGACAGATTGCAGGTTACAGATGATAGTTTTTCCCTCCATGCGGCTAGAGGGTCCCCCGGGGCACGGAGTTTGTGGCGCGGCAAGAAGGACGCAGCGGCCCGGCGCTGGCTGGGGTGCGTATCCTGAATGGGTGATTGGTGGCGGAGGACGGGATCGAACCGTCGACCTTGGGGTTATGAATCCCACGCTCTAACCATCTGAGCTACTCCGCCGGTGGAGGACGCGCTAAACCAACGCATCGACGGCGACCTGTCGATGGGGACCCGGTAGACCGCTCCAGAGTGTTGCGCGCCAATATCGATGATACGGGCGGCTCGATTCAAGGTCAAACGCCTGAAGGTCAAACGCGGCCGCCTGAATGGCATTTACACTAAGCGGCATGGGGAAGTTGCGGATTGCCGGTGTGATTCCGGCGCGGCTGAACTCCACGCGGCTTAGCCGCAAGGTGCTGCGCGTGATTGCGGGTCGCCCGATGGTGGAGTGGGTGTGGCGCGCATCGGCGGCAAGCGGCCTGATGGACCCGGTGTTGGTGGCCACGGACTCGGACGAAGTGGCGGCGGCATGCCGTGAGTTGAGCATTCCGTCGATGATGACATCCTTGGAGTGCCAAAGCGGGTCGGATAGAGTCAGAGAGGTGGCGCGGACCGTTGACGCCGATGTCTACGTGAACATTCAGGGCGACGAGCCGACGCTGACGGCGGATTTTTTCCCTCCGCTGCTGGCGCTGTTTGACCGCGCGGAAGTGGACGTGGCGACGCTGGCAGTGCGCTGTCCGGCCCTGGAGATTACCGACCCGAACGCCGTGAAGGTGGTTACGGCGCAGGACGGGCGCGCGCTTTACTTTTCGCGGGCAACGATTCCGTTTGACCGTGACCGGGCGGGGTTTGCCGGCTACCGCAAGCACCTGGGGATTTATGCCTACAGGAAGGCTGCGCTGGAACGGTTTGCGGCGCTGCCGCCTTCGTGGCTTGAGCGCGTGGAACGGCTGGAGCAGCTACGGCTGCTGGATAACGGGATTGATATCTATGTGGCTGCTGCGCCGCGGGACACGATTGGCGTGGATACGGAAGCGGATTTGGTAAGGGCCGAGGCGGCGCTTAGGAAGCTGGCGATTACGTAGCGGGCTTGGAGCGACCATAATCGGAATTGCGCGCAAGAACTGGATAGTGCGCGGAGCCGGAGTTGGGCGACCATGGTTGGTATGAACAGTTCAACTCAATTCGCAAACAGCAACACTGGGCCGGGAATGGCGATTGCGATCGACCAGGAGACAGCGTGGCGGCAGGTGATGAACCGCGATGCGGATGGCTCGTTCTTCTACGCGGTAGCCACGACGGGCGTGTTTTGCAGGCCGGATTGCAAGAGCCGGCAGCCGCTTCGTGAAAACGTGCGTTTTTTTGCCACGGCGGAGGCGGCGCGCGCGGCTGGGTTCCGCGCCTGTAAGCGGTGCAAGCCAGGCATTGCAGCCAGCAGCCCTTTGGACATGGTTCGAGCCCACATCGAAAGGCATCTTGACCGCGCGGTGCCGCTTGCGGAGCTGGGGCGCGTGGCGGGGCTGAGTCCGTTCACTGTGCAGAGGCTGTTCAAGCAGAAGCTGGGCGTGAGCCCACTGCAATACCAGAGGGCGCTGCGGGCGGGCAGCCTGCGCTCTGCGCTGAAGCAGGGAGCCAACGTGACAGATGCAATTTACGAAGCGGGATTCGGTTCGTCGAGCCGTGCGTATGAAGGCGCGGCGCTGGGGATGACGCCGGGGCGGTTTGCGGCCGGCGGCAGGGGAGAGCGCATTGGTTGGGCTGCGGCGAAGTCGCGATTTGGCTGGGTGGTGGTTGGCGCGACGGACCGCGGGCTTTGCTGGCTGGCGCTGGCAGGGACGGCGGGCGAGGCTGAGGCGAGCTTGCGCGACGAATTTCCCGAAGCAACGTTGCGACGCGATCCGACCCTTTCCAGCTTGGTGGATGCGGCGATTGCGCAGGTTGCGGGGAGCGATGACGAGGCAGGCACGAGCCAGCCGCTCGCGCTGGATTTGCGCGGCACGGCGTTTCAACTACGAGTGTGGCAGGCGCTAAGGGCGATTCCACGCGGAGAGACGCGCAGTTATAGCCAGCTTGCGCGGGAGATGGGCGAACCCAAGGCGACGCGGGCGGTGGCCCGGGCATGCGCTCTGAATCGCGTGGCGCTAGTGGTGCCCTGCCATCGCGTTGTGGGGGTGAGCGGATCGCTGACGGGATACCGGTGGGGTGTGGAAAGGAAACAGGCGATCCTGGAAGCGGAGAAGCGCGCAGTGAGGACGTAAGAGACGTCACGAACCTTTCCTCATTTTCCCCTTGCCTGATAGATTCGTTGATTAAAGGGAGAGAAAATGTCGCGTTCGCGTTTCCGAGTTATCCTGCTTTGCGCTTTTGCCTGCCTGATTGTCGTTTTCCCCGCCGTTGCGCAAACCAAGCTGCTTCGCTTTCCGGATATTCACGGCGACAAAGTGGTGTTCACTTATGCGGGAGACCTGTGGACGGCTTCGACTGACGGCGGAGTTGCAACGCGCCTCACGGCGCATCCGGGCGTGGAGATGTTTGCCAAGTTTTCGCCGGATGGCAAGTGGATTGCGTTCACAGGACAGTACGACGGCGATGAGCAGGTGTATGTAATTCCGTCTGGTGGCGGCATTCCGAAGCAGCTCACGTTCTATCCGGCGCGCGGCCCGCTGCCTGCACGCTGGGGATACGACAACCAGGTTTATGGATGGACTCCGGATGGGAAGTCGGTGGTGTTTCGCTCTTTGCGCGAGTACTTCGACAATGGAGACTCGCGGCTGTACACGGTTTCAATGGATGGCGGTATGCCGCAGGCGCTGCCGATGCCGAAGTCGGGCGCGGGTGATTTTTCTCCGGACATGAAGCAGGTGGTGTACTCGCCGCTGTTCCGCGACTTCCGGACATGGAAGCGCTACTCCGGTGGATGGGCGCAGCAGTTGTATATCTTCGACCTGCAATCGCATGCTGCCGAAAAAATCACTACCGATGTGCGCTGCCATCGCGACCCGATGTGGATCGGCGACAAGATTTACTTCACATCCGACAAGGACGACACGCTGAATCTCTACTCCTACGATCCGAAGAGCAAGGAGACCGTGGAACTGACACACAGTAAACAGTGGGATCTGCGCTGGCCGAGCACAGACCATAAGGGGCGCATTGTTTACGAGCTTGGCGGGGAACTGAATATCTTCGACCTTGCGACCGGAGAGTCGAAGCATCTGTCGATCGAGGTTCCTACCGACGCGCTGGCCATGCGTCCTTCGCGGGTTTCCGCATCCGGACTGACGGAGTGGACCAGCCTGAGTCCCAAGGGAGAGCGTGTGCTGATTGTGGCGCGCGGCGATGTGTTTACGGTGCCGATTGAAAAAGGCGCAACGCGCAATCTGACTAACTCATCGAATGCTCACGACCGGTTCGCGGAGTGGTCGCCGGACGGCGCAACGATTGCCTTCGTCAGCGACATGGATGGCGAGGACGAACTCTATCGCATCAGCCAGGACGGGCGCGACAACAAGGGCCAAATGGCCAAGCCGGAGCAATTGACGCATGGCTTCCATGGCATGCTGTATCAGCCAAGCTGGTCGCCTGATGGCAAGCGCATTGCCTTCGGAGACAAGGATGGCAAGCTGTATGTGCTGACCCTCGACGACAAGAAGGTTACACAGATTGCGCAGAGCGTGCGCGGACGGATTGAGTCGTACCCCTGGTCGGAGGACAGTGGTTACCTGGCCTTCGCGATGCAGGAGCCCAGCGGTATTTCGTGCGTGTATATCTGGAGCGTTGCCGACGGGCATGTGCGCCGTGTAACCGATCCGCTGTACGACTCCGCTGAACCGGCATGGGATACGGAGGGAAATTATCTCTACTTCATTGGTACGCGTGAGTACCAGCCGCAGATCAGCGGGATTGAGTTCAACTTTGCTACCAATCGCGACCGGTCGCTGCTGGCGCTTGCTCTGCGCAAGGATGTGAAGAATCCATTTCCGCCGCAGAGCGACGAGGTGACCATTACCAAGCCGGGCGATGACGCTGCCGACAAATCCAAGTCCGACGACAAGAGCAAAGCCGATGACAAGGCCGGCGACAAGAAGGATGAGAAGAAAGACGACAAGAAAGAGGAGAAGAAGGACGAGAAAAAGAAGCCCATTGTCATCGATTTTGACGGGCTTGTGGGTCGGGTGATTCGGGTTCCGGTGCAGGCGGACAACTACACCTCGCTTGCGGTGACCAAGGATTACCTGGTGTACGAGCGTGATGGCGCACAGTTCTATGGACGCGAATCCTCTCCACCATCGGCGCTGCTTCTCTACTCGCTGAAAGACCGCAAGGAATCCACGCTGGTGGAGAAGATGGACGGGTACGATATCTCTCTCGACGGCAGCAAGGCGCTGGTGAATGCGGAAGGCGGATACAAGCTGTACGACGTGAAGCCGGAAGGCAAGTCGAGCGCGAAGTCTGTGTCCACGGATGGGATGATGGTGGACCGCGTTCCGCAGCAGGAGTGGGTGGAGATTTTCAACGAAGTTTATCGGCGCTATCGCGACTTCTTCTATGCACAGAACATGAACGGCTATGACTGGAAGGCGCTGCGCGATCAGTACCGTCCGCTGGTGGATTATGTGGCCAACCGGACGGACCTGAACTATGTGCTGGGCGAGATGGTGGGTGAGCTGAGTAACTCACACACTTACATTTCGGGCGGCGATCTCGACATTCCTAAACGCACACCGGTGGCGCTGATGGGCGCGCGGCTGGAGTTGGACCGAGCGGCGGGACGTTACAAGATTGCGAAGATTTTCGCGGGCCAGAACGACGATGCGGTTTACCGTTCGCCGCTGACCGAAGTGGGAGTGGATGCGAAGGAAGGCGATTACATCCTGGCTATCGACGGGCGAGAGTTGACTGCTAAGGACAATCCATACGAGTTTCTGCGCGGCAAGGCCAGCCACCCGGTGCAACTGACGCTGAATACGAAGCCGACGCTGGATGGTTCGCGGACCACTTCGTATCTTCCTATCACAAGCGAGGCGGACCTGATCTATCTCGACTGGGTTACGCATAACAGGGAATACGTTGATAAGGTCACGGGCGGCAAGGTTGGCTACATTCATTTGCCGGACATGGGCGCGGCGGGGATTCGCGAGTTCATCAAGTACTACTACCCGCAGATTCGCAAGCAGGCGCTGATTGTGGATGATCGCGGCAATGGCGGCGGCAATGTTTCGCAGATGATTATTGAGAGGCTGGATCAGAAGCTGCTGGGAACGAATTTCGATCGCATCAGTTCGGTCACCGGCACTTATCCCAGCAATGTTTTCGTCGGGCCGAAGGTGTGCCTGATCAACGAGACGTCGGCGTCGGATGGAGACATCTTTCCGCATATGTTCAGGCAGGCGGGGTTGGGTCCGCTGATTGGTAAACGCACGTGGGGAGGCGTGGTGGGGATTTCGGGGCGCGGGCCGCTGCTGGATGGAGGCGAGGTGTTTGTGCCGGAGTTCTTTGCGGCGGCGAGCCCCGATGGCAAGTACGAGATTGAAGGGCGCGGGGTAGAGCCCGATATCGAGGTGGAGAACGATCCGGCCGATATCATTGCGGGACACGATGCGCAACTGGACCGGGCGATCGCGGAGATTCAGAAGGCGCTGGTTGCCAATCCGGGCACGTTGCCGCAGCGGCCACCGGACCCGGATAAGGCGCCGAAACGGTAGAGCGAACTGCACGTTCGACCCGGGTTTCCCGGAGGGGGCAAACGTATGCTCGGAGGGTTGCGTTTCTTTGAGACATGAACCTACGGGGCAGCCTTTTCAGATGTTCTCGGTTGCTGAGAACTGAACTAATCGAGGCATTAGGTTGTTGAGAATATGACACTTTTTTCGAAAATGCGCTGATTTTGCACCAAATAGTGGCTTAACCTGTTGATACTGTGTAATTTAATTAGGTTTTGTTTGCGGTGCGATTGCGCTCAGAAATGCGCTGGCCAAGGTCCGCCCGTTCATCGCAATAAGAATGCGATGAACGGCACAGATTTCCATCGCCACACACTTCAATCTTTGCCAAGCGCAGACCAGCGGCAGGATCGGTGGGCGGGCCACCTGCCGCTTCTTAATAGGTTACGTCTCATCCGCCCATTTTTTCTTGACGCCACTCATCAAGAGAGATGACCGCCCGTCACAAGTGGTCACTTGGTCCGCACAATGATCGACGAATTTGGGGAACTATACGGGATCGATACAGGTGATAGCTCCTTGACGGTCGTTGCCCCGACCACGTAGATATACAGATCGCCGCTCTTTCCATTCTGAGCGTAGAGATGGCCATCCTCGTCCCAGGCCATATTCGTGATATTGCCAGAGGTGCCTCCCAGCACACCGGTGAACGGAGTAATGGGATCGGCTCCGTTGAAATGGAAAAACTCGACACCTGTGCCCGTGGCGACCGCCAGGACCTTGCCGTTCGGGTCCATTTTCATCAGATTGGTACCATCACCGGGAGGCAGGCTCGGCATGGTTTCATAGGTGTTGGTTGTCGTCAAGTTCCCCTGGCTATCCACCGTATAGCTTCCCAACTGAATGGGGCCGAAGGTGATTGGATAATCCTCGCAATCCGGATCCGACGTCGAGCCCATGGCGATCGCCAGATGATTGGTCGGGTCGTCAGTCAATGGTCCAGGCTCCCAGGTGAACCCCGATGGCGGTGCTGGCGGGAGTTGATATGAGTTACTCACATAGCTCAGCGTTCCACCCGTCTCGGCAGCGAAGAGATTGTACGTGGTTCCATCGCAGAGGTCTCCATTTTCCAGATTCCTCTCATAGCCATACCCAAATTTGCCGTCTCCAATCATCGTCGGCAGAAGGGCAGTGAAGAGGAAACTCGAATCCTGGTTAACTTCGGTCACCCCTTTGAATGTGAGCGTTCCATTTTTGGCGACGCCATAGGTCTGAATACCGTCACATGCGCCTTCGTAATACGGGCCCTGCGCGCCATACAGGTGCACGTACAGGTCGTCTCCAGCGTGGTTAAACTGGGCAGCTACTCCACCGGAAGCGGCCGCGTTAGTGTCTATCGCTCCGCACTCAGAGCCACTGTACTTTTGGGTGTCAATCTGGGAGACCAGTTTGCCGATGGCGCCGTTCGATTCGACCTTATAGGCGTACAGGGTGGTTGAATCCGCGGTTACAAAGTAGGAGCCATTCGTGCCGACCATTGCACCGGCGGGGTCGTTCTGCGTACCTCCGGTACCCGCGGTCTTGAATGGTGAACCTTCGATCAGGGCGAGCTTGCCGGTACTTGAAGCGTCATAGGCATAGACGCCTTCGGTGGGTATGAAATCGTACACGTATGCTTCCTGGGCTATCGCTGTGCCCGTGCAAAAAACAGCAAGGCACACGATAAGCGGGGACGAGCGCACAATAAACTTGATTGGCTGCATGGGAGTCCTCAGAATTAGCCGCGTTGCGGCAGATGGCCTGACTCTAACTAGCGGTGAGAGTCTCCGGCCGGGCGAACAGTTGCCCTCACTGCCGCTCTCACTGCGCTTTTTGCAGAGACAAAACGCGAATTGCGAGCGCATGAAAAGAGAGTTGGCTGGATCGAAGATGACTGCAGGCAGGTGGCCCACTCATCCCGGTATCAACAAATGTGCCTCATTCAACGCAGCACCGGAAACTGTGCGTTCATCGCGGATTTGCTTATCGCAATGAACGGGGCCCGGTTTCTGATCACGCGATGAGTGGGCCACCTGCAGGACTCATTGCTCCCGTATCGAGGGGACGATGGAGGCGTCTCTGTGCATCCTTCTGGCGAGCGGCAGGCGCATGAAGCTCAGTAACATCAGCTGCAGGAAAGATTCATCGGGATGGATGCCTTGGTGCAAGAAGTAGATTGCGCCCACCAGCGTATAGCAGAAGAGGCCGAGCAGCGCCAGCGGAAGCAGGTCCTTAAAAAAGAAGCGGACGATCTCCCATAACCCCCAAGGGCCACCGGTTTCGACAATCTGGCCGAAGCGGGTGAGCACCCACATTTCGCTGGAGTGGCCTTTGAGCTTGAAATACAGTTTGCCGTTGGCGATGCGGGGATGGACCACGTCGGAGATGATGGGAATCTTTGCGCCCGAAGTGGTGTCAAGAAAAGGCTGGAGTCCGGCGATGGTGGTCAGCACTCCCTGATGGTTCCACCCGATCTTATCCATGTGGAGCACGCAAGGGCAGTTCTCCCCGCCGAGGCGTGGAAACTCGAAGTCGGCCGGGATCACGAAAAGGTAGTCTTCTCCCTCCACCGCCTCGTAGTATCCGGCTCCGGACACGGGCGCTTGGGTGGCGTGGTTCAGTTGCATGGTTTCGCCCGGCAGGACATAGAGATGGGCGACCACGATGTGGTTGTCGTCCTCTATATCGACCGCGGGGAGTGGAATGGAGGTGGGATTGGGCTGCACTTCAAGGCGAGGCGCCTTCGGCTTCAGAGCGCAACCGACGGTAAGGAGCAGAATCAGTGCGAATAAAGGCTTCATGGCCATCCGTATTATCCCATGCTGGAAGCGGCGCGGACGGGAAAAGCGGCGCGCTCCGACTCTGGCCCGGCGTGTTTGGGCATGGGGTCTTTGGGCATGGCGACTTTGGAGCGGATCCGTTTTCAGTTCGTCTCTTCGACGGCCTGATGTAGATCGGCGGCCATGCGGCGGAGTTCGCCTGCGAGTTGGGTGGCGGTGTCTTCTTCGTCGTCCAGTTCCACCTCACGGACTGATGCGGCGACACGGGTTGCTTCCAGTTTCAGGAGCAACTCCACGGCCTTGGCTGTCTGCTTCACGATCGTCTCAATGCTTTCCTTACTCATTTTTCGAGGGCCTTTCTTATCATGGTTTGATTGGTGCGTCAGGCAAGAACGCCACGCACCAGGGCGCCGATGCGTGCGTTCACGCTTTCGCAGTTCATCAGAAACGGGGGCGAGGCGACTGTGATGGTGAGTGCCTGGGTTGCCGGATCATAGTTCCATTCGAACTTGCCGCCGAAGCTGGAGGCAGCGCCGGAGTTTCCTTCAAGCGGGATCCCGGATGCCTGCGCTTTTTGTTGCAGCAGGGCGAATTGGTTGGGGGCGACGTTGGCGAAGCTTTGCGCTGGACACGCGGACATTCAGGTCTCCACAGAGCTGGTTCTTATTGCCTGCTGATGGAAGGCAATCAGGGAACTGATCGTAGCCCCGTGCGACCACTTTATATCAATCGGCTGCGGTGGATTTCCTGGCCGGCTCTTTTGGGGCACGGATGGCAGTCGGAGCTGCCTTGGCAGGAATGGCCGGGGGAATGGAATCGAGGTCGGTCTTGCCTTCGGCAAGGCGCATGAGAAACTCCTGGCTTGAAAACGACGGAGCATCCTTGAACAGCTTGCTGGCGCGGATGTAAGAGCCATCGGACTGCTGGATGCGGGCCTTGACCGTGTCGGCGAGATACGCAGGCAGAATCTCATTGTGAATGCGGGCAATGGCCAGAGGGTCGCGAACCGGAAAGACGACCTCGCAGCGCTCAAACAGATTGCGAGGCATCCAGTCGGCTGAGCCAAGGAAGATTTCGCTGTTGCCACCGTTGTCGAAGTGGAAGATGCGGGAGTGCTCAAGAAAACGCCCGACGACGGAGCGGACCCGGATATGGTCAGACAGACCTTTGACGCCGGGACGGAGGACGCACAGGCCACGGACGATGAGGTCAATTTGAACGCCGGCCTGCGACGCGGCGTAGAGGGCCTCGACGACCGAAGGCTCCAGCAGCGCATTCATTTTTGCGACGATGTGGGCGGGACGGCCGGCCTTGGCGTGCTCCTGCTCGCGGCGGATGAGGCCGAGAAAGCTTTCCGCCATGGTGAGCGGCGCGACCAGCAGCGGGCGGTAGTCGTCCACTTCGGCGTGGGCGGTAAGGTAGTTGAACACCAAGTGCACTTGCTCGGTGATTTTGGGATCGGATGTGAGCAGACTGAGATCGGTATAGAAACGGGCGGTGACCGGGTTGTAATTGCCGGTGCCCAGGTGGCAGTAGCGGCGGGTTACACCGTCTTCGTCATGGCGCACCAGCATGGCCAGCTTGCAGTGGGTCTTCAGTCCCACAACGCCATGAAACACCTGCACGCCGGCGTCTTCCATGCTGCGCGACCAGGTGATGTTGGAGGCTTCGTCGAAGCGGGCCATGAGTTCGACGACGACTGTGGCTTCCTTGGTGGCTGCGGCCTCAATGAGCGCCTGGAACATGGGCGAGTCGTGGCTAGTGCGGTAGAGGGTTTGCTTCATGGAGAGCACGGCGGTGTCTTGCGCGCCCTGCTGGATGAAGCCGACAACGGGTTCGTAGGAGTCGTAGGGGTGGTGGAGCAAGACGTCGTGCTGACGGAGTTCTTCAAAGATGTTGGCTGACTTGCGGCTCAGGTGGAGCGGCCTGGGCGTGAAGGCCTGGAATTTCAGGTCGGGGCGATCCACGTCACCGTTGAAGAACATGAGGCGGGAAAGGTTCACCGGCCCCTCGCAGCGGAAGACCTGGCTTTCCTCGAGTTCGAAGTTCATCCGCAGGCGGTCCACGATTTCAGAATTGGAGCCGGCCTCAATCTCCAGCCGCACCGCGTCGCCTTTGCGGCGGTTGTGGAGTTCAAAGCGGATGGTTTCGAGGAGCGACCGCGCTTCTTCCTCCTCAAAATAGAGGTTGGAGTTTCGGGTGACGCGAAAAGCCGCATGGGCCAGCACTTCATAGCCGCGGTACATTCCTCCGAGGTTTTGCGCAATCAGGTCCTGGAGTAGCAGGTAGTCGAATTTGCCGTCGGTGGAGGGCAGGCGGACGAAGCGCGGCAGGGCGCGGGGAACGGTGACCACGCCCAGCACCTGGGGCCCTGAGCTGCGGCGTTTGGCGCGCAGCAGCAGCGCAAGGCAAAGCGCCTTGTTGAGGACGCGGGGAAAGGGATGGGCGGGATCGATGGAAATGGGCGTGAGGAGCGGATCGACTTCGCGCAGGAAGTAGCTTTGGGCAAAGGCGCGGGCATCGTCGGAAAGCTCTTTCCAGCTGAGCAGCCGGATGCCGTTCTTGCGCATGTCAGGCAGAAGTTGATGGTTCCAGCAGTGGTACTGGGCGGTCACGAACTCGTGAATATCGGCTGTGAGGCGGGTGAGGGATTCGTCGGGCCGGAGACCGTCGAATCCGGGCTCGCGGTAGCCGTCTTCAATGCGCTGCATCAGGCCGGCCTGGCGGATTTCCACGTACTCGTCGAGGTTGGAGCCGGTGATGGCGAGGAACTTGACGCGTTCCAGCAGTGGATTTGCAGGGTCCTCTGCCTCTTCAAGGACGCGGCGGTTGAATTGCATCCAGGAGTGGTCCCGGCCGTTGAAGAGCTTTTGTTTTGGGGAAGTTCGGGCCATCATGTCCGTCCAGTGCGTCGTGTTGGAAGTCTACAGCGTTTTCCCTTCGGGCGGCATCTCGAATCCCGGGGATGGGAAGAAAAATGCCCTATCTGGCAACTCATACAGGATGCAGGGGGAAAACGGTGTTAAGAAGAGGCAAAAAGGCGCGGGGCGGCACGAAATGGGGGAACGGGCAGTGGGCTTTGATGGGTGGCACGGGTTCCTGAGGCGGGGCCGGTTCCGGCTCACCTCACTTTGTGTTGGCAGAAATACCGGTCAGCGGTGCGGGCGCGGGAAACTCCGTCAGCAGGTTTCGAAGATTGGCGAATGTGGCCGCCCAGACGTGGGCAGGAAGCTCGTATCCCTTGAGCTGAACCGTCTTTTCTTCAAAGAACCGCTCTGGCTGATCGCAGCATTGCCGCAGGGACTCCATTGTGTCCCGGCCGATCACCAGGTCAAACCCAATGTCCCTCGTGGCCGACTCGAATCGGAACGCCGCATTGACCGTATCGCCCAAGGCGGTGTAGTCGGCGCTGTGTTCGCTGCCCGCGTTTCCGATGGCGGCCGGCCCGGTGTTGATTCCGGCTCCCACCTCAATAGGGAAAGGCAGTTGAAATTGCTGCTGCAGCGTGCCGGTCACCTGGGTCAATTCCCCAAGGGCATGGAAGATCGACAGGACCTGGGATGCTTCGCCCTTCTTAGTGTGAACCCAGACGGACATCAGCGCGTCGCCAATGTACTTCTGCCCCCAACTGCCACGCCTGCGCATAATCTCGCCGCCACTGCGAAAGAGCGTTCCCATGACCTGGCTCAGCAGTTGCGGATCTATGGCCTGTGCGATTTTCGTGAAGCCGCGAACATCGACCACCAGAACGCTCGTCATTTTCTGGGTGAAAAGAACAGTTGTAGCCTTGGTATCCAAAGCCGGCGCGGAGTCCGCCGGTGCGTTGACCCTTGGGGGGCAGTGAAAGCTGACGTGAAAGTCCCCAAACGATATCCGGTCGCCGTCGCTTAGCGGCACTGGAATTGTGACGCGGGTTCCGTTCAGAAATGTGCCGTTGCGGCTGCCCAGGTCGAAGAGAAAATACTCCCCGTTCTCCATGCGTTGCACCAGTGCGTGCTGGCGCGATACCAATTCGTGGGGCAGTTTGATCTGGCTGTCTTTGGCGCGGCCCAGTCTCCACGCGTTGCCGTTTTCGAGGAGGACATCCTGCTCGCCGTCGTTCTGCGGGATGGTCAGGTATCCGACGTGGGCGATCATCTTTCCCCCGGGGCATGGAACTTGTGGATTCCGATTGATCATAAAGGCGGAGCGAGCGTGGCGGCAATCGTAATTCGAAATAGATGGATGGGCAGGCAAAAAGGTGGGGTGGTTGCCGCGCTGTGGAATTCTCCAACCGGCGCGGAAGATACCGCCTGGAGTCGCAAGAATTGCTGAATAAAAGCAATTCCGCCATCGGACGGGCGGCGGGGGAGGCAACATCATGTCGCCAGAGGCGGCCTGGATGTTAACTACTTCGTTAGTGAGGGGTGGCCGGTGATTCGCTCGCGGTTCGCAAATCGACTCCACCTCATTTCGCTACCGAGCCTTCGACAGCGGTGCGGCGAAAGATTCGCCAGGCGAAAACCACGCCGCGATAGCTGCCTTGGAGCAGCCTCCAGACAAGTAGAACGAGCCAGAGCAGCCATATGAGCGACGCAAACAACGCTAGAATTCCCGTGCAGACGCAAATGGTGATAAGCGCGCCAGGTTCCCAAAACCATCTGCGGGGATGAATCAACGGAAATGCACCAACCAGGATCCACTGCAATGCGATTAGGCTGCACAGGCAGATTGAGAACTCTACTTCCTTGCGGCGGCTGTCGGGATTCGGCCAGCCCACGCCGACCAACCCCGCGAGCGACCAGATAGGTGGACACGGCTCCCCCCACTGCGAAAAAGCCGCAGCGGGGAGCTCACCGAAGACAATGACTCGCTCCTGCCACGGAGTGTGACGCCACAGGCCGCAAGGGCTGAACGAAACCGTTTCGCCCTCATCGGCTGGTTTGACCGCGTCAGGAGGAGACGGCGGAACCGGGCGCGCCAATTCGAGAGGCGGCAGGTTCTCCTGCGAGCGTATCCAGTCCCACCTGCTCGCTTGCTCCCACACAATCAACGGCACGCAAATTGCCAGGTGAACTCCTGCCAGCACCAGCCCTCGCCGCCATTGAGCCTTCATTTTGTCGCTGGGGACCCTTTCTTCTCCATGCGGGGTGCAGGTGGTCGTTTAGGCTTGTTAGCTTAGACACCACCATCGCAATTGTTGTTACGTGAGAATGGTCGGCCAACCATACAGAACCCCGTTTTTCGAGTTCTGTCCGGTTAGGCGGTTACACATCCAAAACCACGCAGATCACTTAACATCGGCCAACTAATCGCTCGCGAGCAGCCTTTCTGATCGAGCGGAACGTAGGTCTCAGGTGGTTTAACTCTCAATCGCTGTCGCTGCGCAAGAACGCACTGTGAACATCGCGTAGGACTGCCTCCAAGTTGGGCGTTTGCGAAGTGTCGACATCGATACACGGCTCAATCTTCAGCGGGCCCAATCTCGCGAGCTGGTGAATACTCGCAAGAATCTCTTCATCCGATTTCTCGCTATCCAGATGTCCAGGATGCCGCTTTCGATGACCGAACCGCTCAGCCGCCACCTCGACCGGGCATTCGCAATGCACATGAACAAACTTTTCCGAAAGTTCATGAATCCAGTCCGTGGGGGTTCCAGAGTCTAGGGGCATGCCGGGCAAATGCCAATGCGAAACCAGAACTGCACCTTTCGAAATAGTGGCTTCTGTTCGGAGTATCAGATCGCTCTCTCGACTAAGCGCCTTTCGCCCCTCAGCGTCACCCGCGCCCTTGCTCTCGAACAAGCGTTCCAGAAATGTGTCTTTGTCTAGAAGCGCAAGACCAAGCGCAGAAGCCAGTTGCTTCGCTAGAGTACTCTTGCCGCTGCCAGGTAGACCCGAAACGACAATAAGACGTTTTTCCATGCTGGTGTGATCCAAATGCTTGCTGGAATAGCGATCATACGATGCGGGGATCTCACTCGCCTAGGTCAAAGATCCCGCATCACCCAGCAGTGTAAGGCAAGGCTCATCCTGTTCCTGTATGGTCGGCTACGCAGAAATAACTACTCAGTAATCAGTCAGCCAGCCGACGGAAT
The DNA here is from genome assembly GCA_049514915.1 of Occallatibacter sp. GTDB lineage: Bacteria > Acidobacteriota > Terriglobia > Terriglobales > Acidobacteriaceae > Telmatobacter. Next base: position 109,653 of record JBEKUP010000004.1, read on the forward strand.
CAAATTGTCCCGCCTATCCTGGCCGCCATCGCGCTGCCCTGCTACTGGTGGCGGCATAGCGTTGTACTGTTTGGGGCTTTCCGCTGTATCCCAGCGCCAGAATGCCTTTCAAGCCGCCCAGTTGGGAGATTCGTGCAATATTCCGTTGCGCGAATCGCTCTTGGTTGCGCGAAATCGATTTACGCGCAATCACACAATATTTTGTCGCGCGAAACGTCTTTAAGTTACGCCGAACGAATACGCGCGCAGCTTGCCGAGGTAACGTTGACGGCAAAGGGCGGCGGGTTCAGGATAGGGATACGGCTGTTTGCTCCATCCCCAAGAGGAGGCCTTTCAATGCGCCAGGATATTTTTACCCCAAACGAGAGTCTGATACCGCCGGCGCCGATCCCTGCTGAGGCGCGGGCGTTCACCAGCGCCATTCATGAGCTTCTGGACGGCCAGCCGAAGGACGACGCGACTGTGGAAAAAGCCCTTGAAGGGATGGACTCCATGTTCGAGCTGATAGCGGCGGGCCTGTACAACCTGGCTTCCATGCTGGTGGGCGAGGGTGAGGACAGCATCCGGCTGGTTGAGGCTGCGGTGGCCAACACAGAGGTTGCCAACTGCAACGATCCCGAGCGGTCGCGCAAGGACACCAAGCGCGCGCTTGCCGATGCGGCATTGACGATTCTGGAGCAACGCGACCCTGGAAGCCTGGCGGCCCCGGAGGGTCTGGAGCCGGGTGGGACCTGCATTGAGGACGACGATCTGGATGCGGCGGGAGTTTCCGGTGCGGAGTTGGAACAGATGATGGGGGGACCCGATCGGGACCGCGTTAGGCAGTGGCTGGAAAGCTTGCCCACGGCAGTGCGGACTATCTTTGCGCTGCGGGCCGTTGCCGGTTTGAGCGCGGCGGAGACGGCGGAGCTGCTGGCTGAGCACGGAGGACCGAAGGCTGCGGGATGGACTGCCGATGCGGTGCGCGGAGTTTTCCGCCAAGGGCTCTGCTCGCTGGCTTCGCAGTTGATTCAGGCGACCGTCCGCTGAGACGGGCAGCGATCGGGGATCCCCGGTCAGGGTCAGACGAGCTGTCCGCTGAGATTTGTTCTTCATTGCCCCAGAGATTGGTTGCCCGAAATAGTCACTTCGGGGCGATACAATCTCGAACAATTGATGTGCGGAAAGAAGGGGATTCCGTATGAAACCGCCGATTTGGCTCTTCCTGCCGATCGCCCTGTTGAGCTCGACAGCGGTGCTTGCACAGGATGCGCAGCATAGCGATCCATGCAAAGCCATGCCGGCCGCTGGGTCGGCCGCGGCAAAGTATTTCCTCACATTCGAACAGTTTGAAAAAGAGTTGCGAGTCGATATCACCCGGCAGGATGCAGTTGCGCTGGCATTTTTGGTGAAGTTTCCTTTGCACGTCAGCGAGACGGGAGGCGGCATGATCTCGTTGACCAACGCAGCCGCGCTCAAATCGCATTTTGGAGAGGTTTTCACGCCGGCCGTGCGCAAGCACATTTTGAGCCAGACCAGCGACGACGTTGATGACGTTGACTGCGAGGAGGAGCATATCTCGCTCGCGGAGGGAGTCATTGCGGTCATCGCCACCGATCGAGGATATGCGATCTCCGCAGTGAACCAGAATGGGACCATTACCCCAGAGACCTATTACATATGCCAAACGCAGACCCATCGCATCGTAATCGATGCGGTAGCGGGCGGAGAACTCCGTTACCGATCCTGGAACAAGCCGCGGGCAGTAACGGAGGCACCCGATATGGTGCTTACGAAAGGAGAAAGCACAATCGAAGGCGACCGTTGCGGAGATCCGGTTTACGCATTCAAGAACGGCGCGACGGAATACAGAGTTGAAGGCAGTCTGAACTGCTACCCGACTTTGGCGATTTACGCGCCGCCGGAAGGCGCCACCGGGCGACTGGAAGTTACTGTGGCAGGCAAGCCGGCCGCAGATTCGTGGTGCTACTGACGGCATGTGGGGATTTCCGGTTAGTTTGAAATCCAGGGGCTTATCCTCCGGACGTGGTAAAAAAGCATATTCGGCTGGATGAATCACGGCGCGACAGTTCCGGCCGTGAGGCATCCGTCGTGTCTGGCGATACGGCGCACCCGGGCATCGCGTCCGATACACTACATTTAAGAACCGCGCAGGCAATATCCCGCATCCATTAAAGGCATTCATTTTTCGGGCTTTTGCGCCTCGCAAGTGAGTAGAACACCCTTGATTTCATCAAAAGAAACGAAAATGGGCACAAACCGCTTCTGCGTCCCGGGGGCACTGCTGGGCCTCGCAATCGTTGCCGGACACGGGCTGGCGGCGCAACAGTCCCTTGGACTGTCGAGCCCGCAGGCTGTGGGCCCGACTGCGCAAAGTTTTCAGGGCAGCATTGCCACGGGCGAAGCCACAGGCCAGACGCTGGAACTCTCGCTCGACGACGCGATCCAGAGGGGACTCAAGAACAACCTTGGCGTGATTCTGAGCGGCACTGAGACACAATCCGCGCGTGGGCAGAGGCTCAGCGACCTGCAGGCGCTGCTGCCGTCTGTGGATGCCAGTGGCAAAGAGACGGTGATGCAGTCGGACCTGGCGGCAGAGGGGTTGCGCATTCCGGGTTTCCCAACGGTCCTGGGGCCGTTTGGCTATACGGATATTCGGGCCTCCTTGAGCTGGTCGCTGGTGGACGTCAAATCGCTGCGGACTTACCTGGCGGCGCGTCATAACTTTGCCGCGGCGCAGCTCTCGGCGGAGGACGCGCGGGACATGGTGGTGCTGACTGTGGGCAACGCGTATCTGCTGGCCCTGGCCGATGAGAGCCAGGTAAGCAGCGTGCAGGCGCAGGTGGCCACGGCCAAAATCTCATTGGACCAGGCGGTAGCCAATCACCAGGCGGGAACGGCGCCGCTGCTGGACGAACTGCGGTCGCGGGTGGATTACCAGACGCTGGATCAGCAGTTGATTGTGGCCCAAAACGCGTTGGAAAAGGACAAGCTGGCCCTGGCCCGCACCATCGGTCTGCCGCTGGCTCAGAAGTTCACGCTGTCTGACAAGGTGCCGTTTGCGGCCTTCGATCAGCCGGAGGTGAGCGCTGCCATTCAGCAGGCGCTGGCGGGCCGCAAGGACCTGGCTGCGATGACGGAACAGACTAAGGCGGCCGTTGAACAGCGCAAGGCGGCTACGGCCGACAGGTACCCCACTCTCAAATTCGATGGGGACTATGGCGACATTGGCACCACGCTGGCGCATTCGCATGGAACCGAAGATGCCACCGGAACGTTGAGCGTGCCGGTATTCAAGGAATTTGAGTTGCGGGGCGAGGCGTTGTCGGCGCAATCGCAATTGGACACGCAGCAGGCGCAGTTAAGCGACAAGAGCGCACAGGTCAATGCGGATGTGCGCGATGCGCTGCTCGATATTACCTCGACTGAGAAGCAGGTTGAGGTGGCGAAGTCCAGTGTGGATCTTGCGAGCGAGGCGCTGAGCGAGGCACAACAGCGGTACGCCAACGGCGTGAGCGATAACCTGGCGGTGAGCCAGGCGGAGCAGAGCGTAGCGCAGGCCAACGATCAATATGTATCCAGCCTCTATCGCCACAACGTGGCCAAGTTGAGCCTGGCAAGGGCCCTGGGAGCAGGGCAGAGTTACAAGAACTATCTGGGAGGAAAGTAACAGTGGCGGATCAAACATCGACACCGAGCCAGCCGGCGGCGGCTGAGACAGAAATCGAGCAGCCGAAGAAGAGCCGCGCGGGCATCGTTCTTGTTGTGGTTGCGGTGCTTGTGGTGGTTGCGGTCGCACTGTGGTGGCGCTCGACATTCACGGAAGATACCGATGACGCGCAGGTCAACGGTCACCTCATCCAGGTGAGCTCGCGCATCAACGGGCAGGTACTGAAGGTGGACGTGGAAGAGAACCAGGTGGTGAAGGCGGGCGACACGATTGCCGAGTTGGATCCGGCGGATTACAACGTCGCGGTGGAGAACGCCCAGGCCGCTCTCGAAAGCGCGCAGGCCAACGCTGCCGCGGCCAACGTGAATGTGCCTCTGACCACCGTCAATACCGGAAGCAACCTGATTTCGGCGGGATCGGATGTGAGCGGGGCGCATGCCAGCGTGGAACAGGCGGAGCAGCAACTGGCCGCCGCGAAGGCGCGCGTGGTGCAGGCCCAGGCCAACTCCACCAAGGCGGATGCCGACCTGGCACGCTACAAGCCGCTGGTGGAGAAGGATGTCATCAGCAAGCAGCAGTTTGACGCCGCCGTTGCCGCAGCCGATGCGGACAGGGCCGCCGTTGCCGACGCGCTGGCTACTGAGAAGGCCGCCTCGGATTCCGTTCGAGTGGCCAGGGACAAGGAAGCCCAGTCGCAGGCGTTGCTGAAATACGCCCAGACCGGACCGCAGCAGGTGGCGGCGCAGAGTGCACGCGCCAAGCAGGCTGAGGCGCAGGTTGCGCAGGCTAAGGCGCAACTTGACCAGGCCGAACTGAACCTGAGCTATACGAAGATTGTCGCGCCGGTTGCCGGCATCATCACGCGCAAGAGCGTGGAGGTGAACCAGAACGTGGGCATCGGGCAGAACCTGCTGACACTGGTTTCACTTGAAGATATCTGGGTTACGGCGAATTTCAAGGAGACGCAGCTCAGGCACATGAGTGCCGGCCAGCCGGTGGAGATTGCGGTGGACGCTACCGGCAAGAAGTATCACGGGAGGGTAACGCAGATTGGCGGCGCGACGGGGTCGGTGCTTTCGCTTTTCCCTCCAGAGAACGCAACCGGCAACTACGTAAAGGTGGTGCAGAGGGTTCCGGTGCGCATTGACTTCACCGACCTGAAGAACGAAGATCCGGACCACCTGTTGCGGCCTGGACTTTCAGTGGAACCGACGGTGAGGGTGAAGCAGTAAGACAGTTGTCAGTGACCAGTTTACCCCTGATTGGTACGCTCAGGTGCCGGGAATCGTCAACGCTGGAGAATTCTTAGATGGCCTTGTAAACCGGTCTGAAGCACTTCAGATCCTTCGCATATCCGCCCGTGCCCACATCGGGCCCGTTGCCGGGTCGACCCAGACTCCGGCGGTTTCCTTGGCCTGTGCCGGAGATGGGAGAGACACTGTTGGCTGCGCGGTTTGAATCGAGTCCTGGAGAGTCGCTGGAGTTGGCGCCGAAGTCTCGTTTGTTGAATGCTGCGGCGTCTCGCGCTGCGTGAGCCACCATAAGCCCAACATAACAATTCCTGCCAAAAGCAGAATCAGGAGCAGCTTTCTGCGGAAGCTTTCGTTCGAGTCGTGGGTTGATTTGGCAACCGCGGGTTCTCTTTCAGGGTGCGAAATCCTGGGACGAGGAGCGGAGACCGGGATGGGTTCACGAATAGGTTCCCGTTCGCGAATCTGAAGCGGCTCCGGCGCTGGGGCAGGTACGGGGATCGGCGCGGCAGGCGCGAACACAATCGCATCAATGAGCGCGAGACATTCAGCCACGTTGGCAGGCCGCTGCTCGCGCTGCTTGGCAAGCAGCCGCAGGATGAGTGCGTCGAGTCCTCTCCAGTTGGCCAGGTCCGGGCGCAGGTCGGTGGGCGGATGCGGCGCGGCGGTCAGGTGCTGCTGGGCCCAGCCATGGTAGTTTTCGGCTTCGAATATCTTTCGGCCGGTCAATATCTCGTAGAGCACGCCGCCCAGTGCGTACAGGTCGGTTCGCCCGTCAAGGTCGGCGGCGCGCGTGCCAAGCCATTGCTCTGGCGCGGCATAGAAGGGTGTCAGCAGCAGCGATCCAGTTTGCGTATGTTGGCTCAACTCGCGCGTCGCTACAATGCCGAAGTCGGCAATCTTGGGGATCCATTGCTGGCCGTCGTTGGCCATCAGGATGTTTTCAGGTTTGATGTCGCGATGCACCATCCCCTTGGCGTGAGCCGCGCCCAGACCCTCCGCAATGCCGCGCGTAATGGCCAACGCGAGCGGAACGTGGAAAGGCTTGGGAGCCGCATTGACAAAGCTGCGCAGGTCCGGCCCTTCGACGAACTCCATGGAGAAGAAAAGCGTTCCATCCTCGGCAGGTTCCAGGTCTCCGCTATCGACCACGTTTTTGTGCCGCACTTGCCGGAGTGTTCGCACTTCCCGCCGAAAACGGCTTGTAAAGTCGGCGTCCTGGCTCAACTCGCTGGAGAGGAACTTCAGCGCCCGGGGCTCCTCCATAAAGATTTGTTCTGCAAGATAGACAGCTCCCATGCCGCCCTGGCCGAGTTTGCGCTCGATGCGGTAGGTGTTGCGAACAATCATGCCCGGACGCAGATCGCGAATCTCGCTGAGCACGCCGCCATGCACGGGGCAGCTTTCAACGTGATCGGCATACCCGTTGGTGCAGTGCGGGCAAAGCTTCATTCTTCAGCAACCGAATGGGAGAAAGTCTCGCGGTGCAATTATTGTGCCATGGGACAGTTGAAGACTGACAACTAACAGACGACAAATGTTAGCTGTCGGGTGGCTGCTGGACCTATCTAATGTGCTGCGTGCTTCGAGGGCCTCGCCTTGGGAGCGGGAGGCGCCAGCTGCGCGGCCCACTTGCAACCAAAGTCGTCGCCGTCCGTGCAGGCCTTGTTGTAGAGTTCCGCGGCCTTCTTGTCGTCCACGGGCACGCCTTTGCCCTCATGGTAGATATTGGCCAAGTTGTCGCAGCTTTCAAAGTCGGCCTTGTCGCACGCTTTTGCAAATAGCCCCATGGCCTTATTGATGTCGCGCGCAATGCCGGTGCCCAAGAGGTACTTGAGGCCGAGCTTGCGGCAGGCCAGTGGAAAGTTCAGTTCGCAGGCCTGCGAGTAGACGGCCGTGGCCCGCTCGTCCCCGTCGGAAACCGCGGTGGTCTTCTCATAAAAGGAGCCAAGGTCATAGCAGGCTTTGCCATCGCCCTGGGCGCAGGCCGCATTCAATTTTGATACCTGCGTGTTGGAATCATAGAACCCAAACCGCCAGATGACGAAACCCGCCGCGCCTATCAGCAGAAAAGCGGCAAGCACAATCAAAATACCGAGGTGGGGATGACTACCCGATTCCTCCTCTTCGTCCTCGTACGAGTACTCAGTCTGCTCCTCGTGCTGCTCCTGCTCCGCCTCCTGCTCACACTCCTGCTCATACCCCTGCGCCTCCTGCTCATACTCCTGCGGCTGCTCCTCCTCCTGGTATTGCTGGCGGAAGTCGATCTCGGGCACCGGAGCTTCTTTGGGAAAAGAAGAGGGCGATCCGATGGCCTCTCTGAGCGGCGATAGATCAGTAAACTTGCCGGTCTGCATCCAATCGGGCATGCTCGGACGCGCCGGAGGCCGGCCGGACTCTGTGTTGGGCCGCCTGGGCACTTCTCCAGGAGCAGTGAAGATCTCCGTGCGGTTGAAGGGTGGGGGTACTTCGGCAGTTGGCTCAGTCGGCTCTTCAGGGTCTGCCGGTACATAGGGCTGGCCAAAGAAATTCTTCGGTGCGGCGGCCAAGGAAGGCCACTCTTCACGCGGCAGGCCGGTGGAGGGCGGGCCGAAGATGCTGGTGGCGCCTGGTGTGCGTCTCGGACCATCGTCAATTCTCAGAGGGTCGTCAATTCTCCGAGCATCATCAATTCCCGGAGCATCATCAATTTTGACGCTCGATTCCGTGCGCCCGAAAAGCCGCTTCAACTCCTCGACACTCATGGTTGGTTCTTCCGCATTCTCATCTTCGTGCATTGCCGGTTTGAAGACGCCGGGATGCTTTGACGCGGGAGGGGGAAGGAACTCGGGCTCCTTGGGCCGGAACTCAGGAGCGACGAAGTGTGGCGGCTTGACAATGGGAGGCTTTTCGATCGGCGTGGGTTTAATGGATGCGCGCTCGAAGGCATTTGCTTCAACCGGGGTTGGCCCGGCCTGGGCGGGAGGAAGGAACTCCGGCATCGGGGGTTTGAATTTGGGATCAACGATGTGCGCGGGTTGCGAAGCGCCGACAGCCCTTTCCACTTGCTCCTGTTCGCGGCGATGCTCGATTGGACGGTTCACTTCAACGAAGGGAGCCTGCGGACTCTCGGGGTTCCTTGATCTAAATTGCACCGCGTCGAGAAGATCAATCACGGCGGATGCGTTTCTGGGACGGTCGGCGACGTTTTTCGCCAGCAGCGTTCGAACCAGGTCATCGAGGCCGCGCCATGCCGTTAGTTCCGGGCGGAGGGCGCTGGGGATGCGGGGCGGGACAGTCACGTGCTGCCGGGCCCAGCCATGATAGTCAGTCGCGTCGAAGACCGTCTGGTGGGTGAGCATCTCAAAGAGGATTGCTCCCAGGGCGTAGAGGTCGGTGCGCCCGTCGAGCTGCTCTGGCCGCGTGTCGAGCCATTGCTCGGGAGCGGCGTAGGTGGGCGTCAGCAGGATTCGTCCCACGGCGAGAAAGGTGTTGCCAAATTCCTGAGTTGCTCCGATGCCGAAGTGGGTGATTTTGGGTACCAGCGATTTCGTGTCGCGCGCCATGAGAATGCTCTGCGGCTTCAGATCCAGATGGATCATACCCGCGGCGTGCGCGGCGCCCAGGCCTTCCGCCAGGCAGCGAATAATGGCCAGAGTCATGCCTACTTCGAATGGATCCGGCGCCATATGGAGCAGAACTCTCAGGCTGGGCCCGTCCACATGCTCCATGGCGAAAAACAGCGAGCCGTCCTCAGCGCGTTGCAAGGCGGTCGTCCTCAGCACATTTGGATGGCGGAGGTCCGAAAGCCTTTTTGCGGCGCGCTCAAAGCGGCTGGTAAACATCTCGTCGCCGCTCAATTCAGGGCTGAGGAGTTTCAGCGCCTTTACCTCGCCGGCTTCGCGCTCGTGTTCCACAAGGTAGACCGTGCCCATGCTGCCTTGTCCTAGTTTGCCCAGGATGCGGTAAGCGCCGCCAATCAGTATGCCAGGGGGCAGATCGCCGGTCTGAACCAATGGTTCGCCGTGGACCGGGCAGGTCGCTTTGCTGTCGGGATAACCGGATTCGCATCGTGGGCAAAGTCTCATTCGATAGCCTGGCCTTCGTATCGAGCGTAATTCGCAGTACCTTGCATTGTGTCAGTCATCCGGTTTTAGCGCAATGGTAAACGGTCGACAAATGCAGTCATGTGCCTGAAATTCAATACCATGCGGCCAGACATCGCCAGCTTGAAACCGGGCTACCATATAGACTAATTGAAATACCACGATGAAAGATTCAATTCATGTTTCGAAAGAGAATTACCTTAAGGCGGTACTGGAGGCTGAGGCTGAAGGGCGCGAGGTAATTCCGGCACTGCTGGCGCACTGGCTTGAGGTGTCTGCCCCGGCTGTGACCATGGCGCTGAAGCGGCTGAAACGGGATGGATTTGTGGAGGTGGGCGGCGACGGAATTGTGCGGCTAACCCCTGCCGGGCGCGAAACGGCTTACCATACCGCCCTGCGCCACCACCTGATCGAGCGGATGCTGAGCGAAATCTTCGGCATGGAGTGGTACGAGATTCACGAAGAGGCAGAGCGGCTGGAGCACGCAGTTTCCCCGGAGTTCGAGGCGAAGCTGCGGGAGAAGCTGGGCGAAGGCGGTGCTTGTCCGCACGGGAATGCGGTGTTGCCGGAGAGCCCTGCGGAACGCAAGCGCCGCGGCGAGGTGCCGTTGTCCGAGGCGGAAGAGGGTCGCAGCTACACGGTGATCAGCTTGCATGAGCGCGACCACAAATTGCTGCTGTTTCTGCACCGCACCGGGATTGGGCCGAGCCAGAAACTGAAAGTGGTGAGCCAGAACTACGACCAGACGGTCTCAATTGAACTCCCCGGCGGGGAAGTGGGGCACAACTCGATTTTGGGACGGCCGGCGGCAGAGGCGGTTTGGCTACGGTCGGAGGTTCAATAAGGCTGACGAGGCCGACTAGGCGGTTGGGGAGCGGACGATGAATATCCTGTTGCTCTGCAGCACTCCTTTGCTTGTCGTTACGGTGATCCAGCCGGTGGTGGCGCCGATGGGCACCGTGACTTTCAGGTAGTCAGGCTGAAGTTCGGTCACTTGCCCGGGCACTCCATTGAAGAGCACCTGAGAGTCAGCCGTGAAGTTCTGGCCGAGGATCTGCACGGTCTCGCCTACGCTGCCATAGCAATTCAGGAAGGTAACGAACTCAGGCAGTCCCAGATCGTAGCGGTAAAAGACACCGGCGTTTTGCGAGCCGCCTCCGGTTGTATCTCCGTAGAGAAATCCGTCTGTGTGCTGCATCAAGGCGATGGGAAGCGAGCCGGTGGCCTGTTCGAAGGTGTGAAGCACTTTGAAGTCTCCGCTGGTGCTGATGCGGAAGAGCACGCCCCCGCCCGAGGCGCTGGTTCCCGAAGTGGTGCCATAGAGATAACCATCGGAGGCCTGAATCAATCCTCCGATGGGTTCCGATCCCTCGCTTCCTCCGTTGAAGCTGTGGAGCACTGTGACCTGGAATGAGGGAGTCATCTTGAAGACCACACCCGCGTAGGCGCCGCCACCCAGTAAGGTGACGCCGTAAAAGTTGCCATCGTTACCCTGGATCATGCTTTCGGGATAGGTGCCGTGGGTATTGTCAAAGTTGTATAAGACTTGATAATTGCCGGCGGAATCGGTTCTAAAAATGGTGCCTGCATTATTGGGGCCGCCATGTTCCGCGGTGCCGTAAAAGGAGAAGTCATTCGCCTGTACGAGCGGGCCGAAGGGGTTTGCACCGTCGACGTTGTTGAAGTTGTGAAGTACGGTATACCCGCTGCCGTCTGCGTTGATCTTGTAGATGGTGCCCACAGCGGTGATGTCGGCTCCCGGATTGGCGGTGCTGCCATAGGTGGTTCCGTAGAAGTTACCATAGAGGCTTTGGATTGGCGGAGCCCCGGGAGACCCGTTACCGTCGTCCGCGAAGTCGTGCAGGTCTTTCACGATTCCGTCGGGAGTCATCTCAAAGACGGTTCCGCTGTTATGGGCGCCTCCAGCTGAAGTGGTTCCGTAGTACTCTCCATCGCGTCCGAGTACCAGACCGCTCGCCGGCAACGCGCCTTCGGCCTGAACAAATTCATGCAGGGCCGTTAGATCGCCGGAGGTTGAGACTCTGAAAGCGGTTCCACCTTCGTTGTTCTGGTAGTTGGGCGAAGTTGTGAGCAGGTAACCGCCCCAACTCTGCGCGATGAGCCCCGGCCCAACGGGCTCGACGGGGCTGTTGTCAAAGTTGACGAGCACCTTGTACTGCGCATGAAGGGTTGCGGTAAGAGTCAGAGCAAGGGCGGCGATGGTGAGCTGGGATAGCTTCATGGGGGAGACTCCTGGGAATGCCAAAGGATGCGGGCGTGCTGAATTGGAGGAACACGAACCGTACTTGCGGATTCACAGCGAAGTCAGGTTGCTACGAATCCCGGCTTGTTAGAGGGCAATCCTGGAACGGCGGTTGCCCTACCCCTCTTCCGGACCAAGCCAGATGAGGGGCTCCGAATGGGAATGGGTGGGCGGTTCGTCGCCGGTTTTGGAGAGGGCCGGAGATTCATCGTAATTTCATATAATGAAATTCATTAACCATACTTAACTTTCTGTGGCATACTTGGGTTGAGGGGCGCACACGGCCTCCTCCCCGGAAGCCATGTCGACTCAATCCATCTCCACACCGGTCACTGAGCCCTCCCTGCCGGAGGTTCATTCCAGTGTGCGCGTTTCAGGGTCGCCTATCTACTGGCGGCGGCTGCTGGGGTTTCTGGGTCCGGGCTTCCTTATCTCCGTTGGATACATGGATCCGGGCAACTGGGCCACGGACATTGCCGGCGGATCGCAGTTCGGCTACACGCTGCTTTCCGTCATCATGGTTTCGAACCTGATGGCGATACTGCTGCAGAGCCTGAGCCTGAAGCTGGGCGTGGCTACGGAGCGCGACCTGGCGCAGCTATGCCGCGAGCGCTATGGCCGCTGGGTGAGCTTCGGTTTGTGGGTCGGCGCGGAAATTGCCATTGCCGCCTGCGACCTGGCCGAAGTGATCGGTTCGGCCATTGCGTTGAACCTGCTGTTTCACATCCCGCTCTTCTATGGCGTGCTCATTACCGGTCTCGATGTGCTGCTGATCCTGCTGCTGCAGCGCTGGGGCTTCCGCGTGGTTGAGGCGCTGGTGATCGCGCTCATCGGCACTATCATTGTCATGTTCGCCGTGCAGCTTTTTCTTTCGCGGCCAGAGTATGGGCCGGCGCTGCGCAACCTGTTTATCCCTTCTACTGCAATCGTGACCAACCCCACCATGCTCTATATCGCCATCGGCATGCTGGGGGCGACGGTGATGCCGCACAACTTGTACCTTCACTCCTCCATTGTGCAGAGCAGGCGCTATCAGCGGACGGCGGAGGGCAAGCGGGAAGCCATCTTCATGGCGAACATCGATTCGGCGCTGGCACTGACCGTGGCGCTTTTTGTGAATGCAGCCATTGTGGTGGTGGCGTCGGCGGTGTTCTTCCGCAGCGGGCACTATGAGGTGGCGGCGATTGAGGACGCTTACAAGCTGCTGAGTCCGCTGGTGGGCGCGGCGGGGGCAAGCACACTGTTTGCCATTGCCCTACTGGCAAGCGGCCAGAACTCGTCCATTACCGGCACGCTGGCCGGCCAGGTGGTGATGGAAGGCTTCATCCACATCAAGGTTGCGCCGTGGCTGCGGCGGCTGATCACGCGTTCGCTGGCCATTATTCCCACCATCATTGTGGTTGCCATCACCGGCGAGCGGGGCACCGAGAAACTGCTTCTGCTGAGCCAGGTGATTCTGAGCCTGCAACTGAGCTTCGCGGTGGTTCCGCTGGTTCTGTTCACGGGCAGCCGCAAGATCATGGGCGAGTTCGTGAACAGGCTGTGGCTGCAGGGGCTCTCCTGGTTTGTGGCTGTGCTCATTGCCGGCCTGAATGCATGGTTCCTGGTGTTGATGCTCAAGGGTAACTGAGTCACCCCGTTTCCCCTCGGAGGTTCGACATGATGTCTATTCGCAGTGTCTTCTATTTTTTTTCCTGTTTTCTGACGTTAACCATAGTTAAGGCAGAGTTCCTAGTGGCGCAAAGCGGGACTTCGGGCGCCATTTCCGGGTTGGTGGAGGACTCGACCGGCGCGGCTGTGCCGAATGTTGCAGTGATTGCGACCAACGTGAATACACAGGCAAGCCGTGCAGGAGTTACCAGCGCCGACGGACGGTTCCTTTTCTCCCAGGTGAATCCTGGAACTTACACGGCGACCGTGCGAGCCAACGGATTTGCACAGCAGACGTCGCGGCCGGTTGAGGTTGGGGTGGGGCGGACGGTGACGCTGGACCTGCGTCTCTCTCTCTCCTCGACAACACAGAGTGTTGAGGTAACGGCGCAGCAGGCAATGCTCAGCCTGGAGAATCCGAATACCACGACAACGCTGGACAGCAAGACGATTACGAGTCTTCCCAACCCTGGGCAGGATCTGACATTCATTGCGCAGTTTGCGCCGGGTGCGCTGATGAATACGGCGGGTTCTTCCAACGATGCCAAAGCGGCAGGCGGGTACGGGAACGTGGAATTCAACGGGCTGCCCGCAACATCGAACGGCTACATATTGGATGGATACGACACGAACGATCCGTGGCTTGGATTGAATGTCGGGTTGTCGACGAACCTTGTGATCGGGCTGGATGCGCTGCAGGAAGCGACCGTGAATACGAATTCCTATTCTGTTGATCAAGGGAGATACGGCGCTTCGCAGGTGAATTACTTTACGAAATCCGGGACGAATCGATTTCACGGAGACTTATACGAGCTTTGGAATGGCTCTCTGCTGAATGCGGAAGACTATTTTCTTCACGCGAACGACACGGCTGACAGCATCGCCAAAAAGCCGCGCTCCACTGTGAATGAGTTCGGGGTAAGTGTTGGCGGGCCTGTGCGGCCGGACAAGCTATTCTTCTTTGCGCACTATGAGGGAATCCGAATCGCTTTGCCGTTGGTTTCGCAAGCGGTTGCGCCAACGCCGGCTTATCAGCAGTATGTGCTGGGCCAACTGGCGCAGGGCGGGACTGACCCAATTACAGGAACCGCGCTGCCGGCGCAGCCGCAGGAGATTGGGTTCTATCAGTCGATGTTCAAGCTTTACAGCAATACAGCAGGGACTCCGATTACGGTGAATTCCTGCCCACTGGATGCAAGCGGGAGCCTGCTTCCCGGTACGCCGACGAACGGCAACGTCATGGATGGGAGCGGTTGCGCGAACCAGAGGCAGGTGTCGCTGACCAACAGCGACGCTGAGAATCTGCTGGTGGTCAAGATCGACCACACCATCGATCGAAACAACAGCGTCTGGTATCGCTTCCAGCAGGACACGGGATTGCAGGCCGCTTATACCGATCCAATCAATTCGATATTCAACTCGTATTCACCGCAGCCACAACGCACTCTGGTTGCCGGGTACACGCATATCTTCAATCCGAATTTGGTGAATCAGTTCAATCCCGGTGCGAGCTGGTACAGCAGCATCTTTGAGCCGGATAACTTTGCCCAGGTGCGGCAGATGTTTCCCATTGTCTTGGAGGCGGGTACGAACAATGTCCCGTTTACGACGATTGGAGGGAATAACAATACTTATCCGCAGGGACGCAATGTGACCCAGTGGCAAATCAACGACAACCTGATCTGGACGCGGGGAAGAAATACCTGGAAACTCGGAGTGAATACGCGGCGGATCGATGTGAGTGACTACGATCTGGGCGAGGGAATCGTGCCGACGGTTGTCTATAACGACCTGGCACAGTTCACGTATGGAGCGGCATTTACCGCGAGCCAGACGTTTCCAATTTCGCTGAAGGAGCGCGTCGCGGCGGGCAATCTGGATATGTACGCGATGGACAGCTGGAAACCCACCGCGCGCGCGACGTTGACTGCGGGAATACGGGCGACGTGGAATACCAATCCTGTGAATCAGCAGCGACTGTTTGCGCGCCCGGCGGGATCGTTTCTGGACATTTCGCACGATTCAGGAGAGCCTCTCGAGCAGGTGATCCAGACCAAGGTCCGTGGGTTGTTCCCGGCAACACCGTTGCTGATCTGGCAGCCACGCGTCTCGGTAGCGTACGCCATTACAAGTAAGACTGTGTTACACGCAGGGTTCGGCGTATTCAACGACATCGTTCCGGCACAGATTGCGGACCTCGCCGCGACAAACGCTCCCTATGCGCCAACGTTTGTCGGCGGAATTGGGGGACAGGTGGGCGGTGTCGGGATTGCGCCGAAGGTGCCAGGAAGCGCGGTGGGTGCGACAGAGAATGCCAACCAGAGCTTTCAATCTATTTTCAGCGAGGGGGCAGCACCATGCTCGGGGATTGCAATGGGCGCGCCAACCTGTCCGCTGGCAGTGGGCATGAACACGTTTGAGAGCGGAACGCTGAAGACGCCTTACTACTACCAATACAACCTCGGTGTGGAACGGCAGGCGGGGGCGCATGGCGCGGTACGAGTGGACTATGTGGGGACACGCGGGGTGCATGAACCCTACCAGGTGGAGTTGAACGGCTACCAGACCGTCTGTGACGGGTGTTTCGCGACCTATCCCTATCAGAAGCCGCTCGATCAGAGGTTCGGCAGCGTCAACGAGTTCGAAACCAATGCGACCAGCAGTTATTCAGGATTGCAGACCGGGATTACCGAGCAGTTCGGCGGGCTCACGCTGCGAGGCAACTACACCCTCAGTCATTGCCTGGATGAGGTATCGAATGGAGGCTTGCTTCCGTTTTCCACGCAGGGAATTCTGTCGCCGCTGCCGGGAGAACTCAGCCACGATTATGGAGATTGCGACTATGACGTGCGGCATAACCTCTCGGCATTCGGGATATACCAGATACCGTTCCGGTCTTCGCATGCCCCTCTGCGGACAGTGCTGGGCGGATGGTCGTTCTCGGAAACGGCGTTCCTTCATTCGGGCCTTCCGTTCACGGTGCTCAGTCAGCCCTATACCGCAAACGGCAATGGAATCTTTCAAAACAGTGGGGCGCAGTTTGCGCGGCGTGTTCCCGGCGTGCCCCTTTACCTGAAAATGCCCTACCCCGGCGTGACGGTGGCGGGGACGAAACAATGGCTGAACCCGGAGGCGTTCACCTCAACTGTGGACCCGACGACGGGCGCTTGCCTGGGCGGCGACTCAGCAGCCAATTGCCAGTTTGGAGATTCAGGGCGCAATACGGTGCGCGGACCGCATTTCACCTACTCGGACGTCTACCTAACCAAGAGGATTCCGATTAAAGAAGCGGTGAGTTTGCGTTTCGACACACAGTTTTTCAATGCTTTCAATCATCCCAATTTTGCACTGCCCAGCAACGTGGAGGCGGGAGTGCCCGGGGTTTACGTTCCGGCAAAATTCGGCACGCTGGAAAGCACAATTTCGCCGCCGACGGGGCTGCTTGGTGTGGGGCTGGGCGGAGACAGTTCGCCGCGCATGATCGCATTTCAGGCGAGGATCGAATTCTGATCTTCAATTCCGCGGTCGAGCGGACACGGGCAATCCGCTGCCAAGTTATCGGCAAGACTACAAATAGTTAGATCGCAAAAAATCCGGCACTGACAATTTGCAAACTATAAACTACCATCACCATCATGAACGTTCTCTCGGCCGTCGAGATGCAAGCCTGCGACCAGGTCACGAGCGAACGCTATGGCGTCGCGCCCGTTGACCTGATGCGCTCGGCGGCAGGCGCCGTCGCATCCTTCGTGCGCTCACAGTTTCCGCGCGCATGGCGGGTAACGGTGTTGTGCGGGCGGGGAAACAACGGGGGAGACGGCCTGTTGGCGGCGCGGATGCTGACCGATTCCGGGCTGAATGTAACCACACTGCTGCTCGGTTCTCCGCTGGAACTTGTGGGCAACCCGGCCGATGCATGGAAAGAGTTAGTCAACGGTGGGAGCGGAAACTATTTTGTAGTGGAGGGCAAGCAAGATCTGGAGCAGCACAGGAAGACTCTGGAGGCGGACCTGATTATCGACGCTGTGTTGGGGACCGGTTTCAAGCCGCCTTTGAAGCCCCTGGCGCTGGCGACTTTCGAATGGCTGAAAGACAGCAATGCTCCCATTTTGGCTGTGGACCTGCCTTCCGGATGGCCGGCGGATTCGGCCGAGGCGACGATCGCTGGTCCGGTGTTTCCCGCGGATGCGGTGATTACGTTTACAGCGCCCAAGCCGGCGCATGTCTTTGGCCAGCTCACACGGCGATGGGACCAGCCGGTGGTGGTGGCGCAGATTGGATCGCCGGAGGAAGCCGTAATCGGTGTCCTTAGTCCCACTTCGCCTGGCGTGCACTGGACGGGTTCAGCGATGGAGATGGTGCAGGCTCCGCGCTCGGCAGAGGCCAACAAGGGCAACTTCGGACACGTGCTGGTGATCGGTGGCATGTTTGGCTCGGGCGGCGGCCGGTCCGGCGCACCTTCCATGACGGCGCTGGCCGCGCTGCGCTCCGGAGCGGGGCTGGTGACGGCAGCGGTCCCCGCGCCAGCCGCGTCGCTGGTAGCGGCAATAGCACCCGAACTGATGACCTTGCCGCTTGCGGCAACTGCGGAGGGCGGCATCGCCCAGAAGAACCTTGCCCCTGAGTTCCTTGCGGGAATGATGGCCGGCAAGACCGTACTGGCAATCGGTCCCGGCATGGGACAGGCGCCGGAAACGGCCGAGTTTGTTGCCGCGCTGCTGACCGTCAGCACCATTCCCGCGGTCATTGACGCGGATGCCCTGAATATTCTGGCTGCGCAGCCGCAACTGCTGGCGCGGCTCGCAGCCAAGGCCAAGTCGGGCCGCACGCTGGTGCTCACGCCGCATCCTGGAGAGATGGCGCGGCTGGCTGGAATCTCCGTGCGCGATGTGCAGGCCAACCGGCTGGGCGTTGCGCGCGAGTTTGCCCAACGCTTCGCCGTGACCCTGGTGCTGAAGGGAGCCCGCACGCTGATTGCGCATCCCGACGGACGTGTGGCTGTAAACACCACCGGCAACCCGGGGATGGCAAAGGGAGGCAGCGGCGACTTGCTCACCGGGCTGGTGGCGGGGCTGCTTGCCCAATATCCCGCGGAACCCAACCAGGCAGTCGAAGCCGCTGTATACCTGCACGGACTGGCTGCGGATCTCGCCGTCCGTGAGCGCGATGAGCACACTTTGCTGGCTACAGACAGTCTTCAACAGCTTTCACAGGCTTTTCGCTTTCAATCGCGCGGTCCTAACGGGTATGTTTGGTTGCAGGGGCTGCCGCCGGTATTGCATGCAGCAGTCTCCAAAGAGGCTCCGGAATGACGAAGGACGCTCCTACCGCAGAAGGCAAGACACACGAGTTCACCACCCAAAGCGGTGCGGACACAATTGAGGTGGGCCGTAAGCTGGCCAAGTTGCTGAAGCCGCCGCAACTGCTCATCCTGCGCGGAGACCTGGGCACCGGCAAAACGACGCTGGTGAAGGGCATTGCGCAGGCACTCGATGCCGCCGAGGCCGACGAAGTAACCAGCCCCACCTTTACGCTCATCCACGAATACGACGGAACGCGCAATGGCATAGCCGTAAAGCTGTTTCACCTGGATGTGTACCGCCTGGAAGGCGAGCGCCAGTTGGAGTCGCTGGGACTGGACGAGTTGCTGACCGACGACGCGCTGGTGCTTGTGGAGTGGGGCGAGAAATTCAAGAGCATCCGCAAAAAGGCAACCGGCGAAATTGCGATCAGCTCTGAAGGCGGCGATGCGCGGAAAATCTCGGTGACGCTGAAGGATTGATCAACAACCTGCTCTCACGCCAGGTTAGTTGTGCAATTTTGCTCATAATTCATCAGCGATTCACTTAGCTGGCTTCGGACAAATCTACTTCCAATGTGAGCATTTTCGCTCAGACCGGTAACTTCCCTCTTGTTACTGTCGCTAAGTCATACCTCGTCGGCGCTCCGCACCGGGCCGATGCACGGATGAGCTACGGACACTGTGACCCCACAGTTGGGCGAGAGGGACAAATGCAAAAAATCAGATTTGGAATGACGTATTCGCTGGCGGCTTTACTTGTTGTCTTCATTGCCGGATGCGGCCAGGAAACCGTCACAGTTCCCTCCGTGGTATCCACTATCCCCGCCAATGGCGCTACGAATGTAGCGATCAACACACCCATTAGCGCGACCTTCAACATGTCCATGAACGCAGCCACTATCACCTCATCGACCTTTACCGTCACGGGTCCGGGCGGAGCGGTTGCGGGAACGGTCAGTTATAGCGGCCTGACTGCAACCTTTGTTCCGACCGCAGCGCTGGCTTATTCGACCACATATACGGGCACAATCACCACCGGGGCGATGAATCCGGGCGGCACGCCGCTGCTTGCCAACTATGTGTGGACGTTTACAACCATTACGCCGGGCCCCACGGTTATATCCACGGTACCCGCGAACGGCGCCACCAGTGTGCCTGTCAGCCAGGTGCTCAGCGCAACATTCAGCGAGGCGATGAGCCCCTCGTCCATTAGTGCAACGACGTTTACCGTGACCGGCCCGGGCGGAACGGCTGTTACAGGAACAGTGACCTACAGTGGCGTGACGGCGACATTTACGCCAACGGCTGCTCTGGCTTACAGCACTGTTTACACGGCCACGATAACTACTGGAGCCATGGACGTTGCGGGCCAGCCGCTCGCGGCCAACTACGTGTGGACGTTTACGACGATCACGCCGGCCCCTGTGGTGGTTTCCACGATCCCCGTGAATGGCGCCGCCAGTGTGCCCATTGGCCAGGTGCTCAGTGCAACATTCAGCGAAGCAATGAATCCGGCGTCCATCAGCGCGTCGACTTTTACTGTGACCGGCCCCGGCGGAACGGCCGTCGCGGGAACAGTAACCTACAGCGGTGTGATTGCGACATTCACGCCAAAGGCGGCGCTTGCATACAGCACTGTCTATACGGCCACCATTACCACCGGAGCCAAGGACGTTGCGGGCCAACCGTTGGCAGCCAACTATGTGTGGACCTTTACAACCATTACTCCCGCGCCTGCGGTGATATCCACCATACCGGTCAATGGAGCTACGGGCGTACCTCTCAGCCAGTTGATCAGCGCCACTTTCAACGAGGCGATGAAGTGCGCGACGCTCGCCTCTCCTGCAACAACCTTCACACTCACCGGCCCCGGCGCTACTCCGGTAACGGGAACCGTCGCTTGCGCGGGGACCGTCGCAACCTTTACGCCAGGCGCACTACTTACGGTGAATACCCTGTATACGGCCACCATCAGCACCGGGGCTCAGGACTTGGCCGGCACGGGACTGGCCAGTAATTACGTGTGGAGTTTCCTGACTCTTCCGGCTCCCACGCCGCCAACGGTCATCTCCACTGTGCCCGTAAACGGAGCCGCGGGCGTACCCATCAACCAGGCTCTCAGCGCTACCTTCAGCATAGCCATGAACCCGGCGACCATCGACGGGGCCACCTTCACTTTGACTGGACCGGGCGCGACCGCCGTTACCGGAGTCGTTACCTATGTGCCCGCCGGATCGGTGGCAACCTTCACACCGGCAGCGAACCTGGCGCCGAGCACGGTCTACACGGCCACCATTACCACCGGGGCAGAGGATCTGGCGGACGTGGGCCTGGCTGCCAACTATGTGTGGACCTTCACCACCGCAGCTTCCGTGATTGTTGTGCCGCCAACGGTAATCTCGACAGTTCCCGTGAACGGAGCCACGGCAGTACCGCTGAACCAGATTGTGAGCGCAACGTTCAGCGTGCCCATGAACCCCGCGACGATCAATGGGACAACCTTCACACTCACTGGACCAGGCGCAACGGCTGTGCCGGGACTGGTTGCCTACGCGGCGGTTGGAAACACGTTGACCTTCACGCCGACAGGGAATCTCGCGGCTAACACGCTCTTCACAGCCACCATCACCACCGGGGCCCAGAACCTGGCGGGCACAGGCCTTGCCGCCAACTACGTGTGGACCTTCACAACCGGCGCGGCGGTCGTCGTGATTGCGCCGGAGATTGTTTCTACGGTCCCCGCGAACGCAGCTACGAATGTGCCGCTGAACCAGGCGGTGAGCGCCACGTTCAGCGAAGCCATGAATCCGCTGACCATCACCACGGGAACATTCCAACTGAGCGGCCCGGGGGGAACTGCAGTAGCGGGAACGGTCTCCTACGATGCGATCAACTTCATCGCTACGTTCACGCCTACGCTTCCTCTGACCGCAAGCAGCAGTTATACCGCAACTGTAACCAACGGAGTCACGAACCTGGCAGGTACTCCGCTTGGAACCACCGGTGCGGCGAATCCATGGATGTTCACGACCAGCGCGGTAATCGTTCCACCGCCTATCGTCCTTGGTCCAACCATATCGCTCTTTGGCGGCTATGGCGGGACTGCGGGAATGACGAACCAGGGGATCTTGACGGTAGTCAATGGATATATCGGAACCACGGCGGTATCCACGCTGATTACCGGATTCCATGACACCAGCGTTGTGGTTGCCGGCGTCAATGAGTGCACCTATACGGAGACCCCACTCAATATCGGGCAGGTGAATGGATTGATTGAGACTGCGCCACCACCGCCTACGGTTGGTTGCCCGAATGAAGGAACCGCTGCTACGTACGCCATCGCAGCCGAGGCCGGCACGGAGGCTCTTACCGCTTACAACACGCTGGCGGCAATTCCGAATGGCCTTGATGTATCGGTCTGCCCTGGATGCGGAGGGGGCAATGCGGGCGAATTGGGAAATAGAACGTTGGCCGCAGGGATCTACAAGTCGGCTCCGGGAAGTTACGCCATATCGCAGGGACCTCTCACGCTCGATGCCAAGGGAGATCCGACAGCCACATGGGTTTTCCAGATGGCGACCACGCTGACCGTCGGAACGCCTTCAGGGCCTCAAAGCGTCCTGTTGGTTAATGGCGCCACAGCGGCCAATGTCTACTGGCAGGTAGGGACAGCAGCCACGATCAATGGGATTGTTGGAGGCGGGACGATGCAGGGGACCATCGTTTCACAGGCAGGGGTTTCGATATCCACTGCGGGGGTCAACGCAGTCACGACACTCAACGGCAGGGCGCTGGTTTTGACCGGTCCTGTCACCATGGTGAACACCGTCATTAACGTGCCGTAATCATTTGCCGGGACCGTCCGCGACATGCGGTCCCGGCCTTTTTTGAATGCGATGCGGTGTTTGGTATCAGCAATTCAGGTTTGGTTTATCCGGCGATGAGATGCAAAGAGAATCGCGGCGAGCAATTCAGGAGACGACAATGAGATTGAGTGTAAAGATAATTGGGTCAGTGGCACTTGCTGTTCTTCTGGTGCCTGCGTTCAGCCTCTTTGCGAGCGAAACAGCAAAGCCGTTGGCCAATGCCCCCAAGGTTGAGGACTCGAGTTCCGCAGCCGCTTCCGATCCGCTGTTGTTGCCGGAGGCTCCAATGCCCATGGCCTCCATGAAGGCAGCCACGCCTTATAAAAGCGGCCGGAACAGTTACACTCCCAGGGTTGAATGGTTCATGGGTTACAGCTATCTGCGGGCCATGCCCGAGCTGGCGACCGGCAACCGGTTGGTGTATCTCAATGGCGGCAGCACGTCGCTCGCTTTCAACTTCAATCGGTACTTTGGGATCGTTGGCGACTTGGGCGGTTTCAACGATTCGCGGCTCCTGCTCAACGGTGCGGGTGCATCCGTAAACGATCAGGTGGACCAGGGAACTGTATTCACCTATATGGGTGGTCCGCGGCTTTCGTTTCGGTACGATAGGGTCACGCCCTTTGTGCAGGTCCTCGCCGGCGACATCTACGCCAGCTCGATCAAGATCTCCGGTTGCTTTGGCGATTGCACGCTGCTCCCCAGCGCCAACGCGCTTGCCTTGACCGCTGGTGGAGGATTGGACATCAGGATTGACCATCGCCTTGCCCTGCGGCTGGTTCAGGCCGAATACATGATGACGCGGTTTGACAATCTCAACACCGGATCAACCGCAAATCAGAACGAAATGCGTATCTCTACAGGACTTGTCTTCCGATATGGCGGAGGCGCCCCGCTGCCGGTGACACTGGCATGCGCGGCGAGCCCGACGTCGGTCTTCCCCGGCGATCCAGTGACACTGACGGCGACGGCTGGTCAGCTGGATCCCAAATTGAGTGCCGTCTATTCCTGGACGGGAAGCGGCGTGACGGGAAGCGGAGCGACAGCAACCGTGGCCACGGGCTCGCTTACGCCAGGCAGCTATACAGCGAACTGTGGTGTAAAGGAAGGCAAGACAGGCAAGGAAGGCCTGAAACCCTGGGAGACTGCCAGCGCTTCGGCCAGCTTCGCGGTAAAGGCATTTGAGCCACCGACGATAAGTTGTTCGGCCAGCCCCAGCACAATCAATCCTGGCGATAAGGCAGTGATTACGGCTTTCGGCGTGAGCCCTCAGAACCGTCCACTGACTTATACGTACTCCGTATCGGCCGGAGCGGTGAATGGCAGCAACACGACGGCGAGCTTCGATTCAACCGGTGCTCCGTCGGGCACGATCACTGCTACCTGCACAGTGTCGGACGACAAGAATCAAACTGCGACCGCGAACGCCAGCTTGACGATCGCGCCACCACCGCCTCCTCCGGGGCCACCCGCGGAACAAGTGCGACTTGAGGCTCGCCTGGCGTTGCACAGCGTCTTCTTCCCGACTGCTCAGCCCAGGGCCGAGCATCCCGAAGGCGGCCTGTTGACCAGCCAGGAACAGACTCTGACGACACTCGCGATGGACTTCAAAAGCTATCTCACATTCAAATCGGACGCTCACTTGACCCTGACCGGTCATGCGGATGTGCGCGGATCAGTCGAGTACAACCAGAAGCTTTCCGAACGCCGAGTCGCTCGCACAAAGCAATTCCTGGTTGAACAAGGCGTTCCTGAAGCAAGCATTGTTACTGCGGCCGATGGCAAAGATCAGGAGCTCACCGCCGACCAGGTGAAAGAGCTGGTGGCACAGAATCCTGACCTGAGCGATACAGAACGGAACAAAGTTCTTGGCAATTTAACCGTCATTGTTCTGGCTCAGAACCGTCGCGTAGACGTGACTCTGAGCACCACGGGCCAGCAATCGGTGCGCCTGTATCCGTTCAACGCAGCCGACTCTCTAACTCTTATCGATGAAAAGAGTCAGACGCACAATCAGACGCACAAAAAGAAGGCCGCGACGAAAGCCGAGTGATCCACTTGAACCGCTGCAATAGTGACGCTGACGTGTTGCGGCAGTAAGGCGATGCAAGGGGATTCTATCGGACTGGTTGAACGATCAAAGGCTGACTTGAGGGGATCATCGAGTCAGCCTCGGCGTTTTAGCCGTCCCTCAATTACTCCTCGCGCATGAGTATCGTGGGATTGACCGCGAGCGCCCTTTGCGCGGGAATCCACGCAGCGGCCAAGCCCAGCGTCAGCATCGTCAGCAGCACGCCGACCAGGACAATTGGATCCCTCGGCGTCGCCTGGTACACAATGTACGAAAGCACCTTCGTCGCCAGAAGGCCCAGCACCAATCCAGCCACTGACCCCACCGACAGCAACACGAACGGGCGCCCGAGTGCGGCACGCAGCACCTGCTTGCGCCGAGCGCCCAGCGCCATGCGGATGCCCAGTTCGCGCAGCCGTTTGCTCACGGTATACGAGGCCATGCCGAAGATTCCCGTGATAGCCAACATGGCACCGAGCATCCCCAGGACTCCCAGTGCCACGGTGGCCACGCGCGCGGCAAACAACGCCGAGCTCATTTCCTGAACCCACGGCCCCAGAATCAGGGGCAAACCCCCGTCCAGCCCATGCAGCTTCCGCTCCAGAGCGTTGGCAATCTCTCCCGAATCGCGCTCCGACCTTACCATTAGCCATGTGCCGCTCTCCTGGTGTTGCAGAAACGAGAAGAACATCGCCGGCTTCTGATCCTCGGTGAGTGTGCGGTATTTCCCGTCTTCCACCACCCCCACGACTTCCGCCCGCTCTCCACCCCAGTACTTGAAATGACCGCCAATGGCCCTTTGCACCGATCCAAAGACCTTGACCGCAAACTCCCGATTTACGAGCGCCACCTTCTGCGCCTTGCTGTCGTCGTTCAGACTCAGGTTTCTCCCCGCCAGCAGTTTGGTGCCTGCGGCTGCCAGGTATCCAGGCGAAATGTTGTAATTCATGGCGTCCGCGGCCTCATTGGATGGCCGGAAATCGTTCGTGCTGTCGGTGTAGACGTATGAGTCGCCACCGCCCAGGCTGAGCGGCAGGTTGCTTACATAACCCACGGCGGTTACGCCCGGAATGGCCGCTGCCGCTTCGATCATGCGGCGCTGTACCTGCGGAATCCGGTCGCCGGTGTAGCCCGCCATTTGTAGGTCACTGTTCGCCAGCACCACGTTCTGCGGATCGAACCCGAAGTTACTGTGCATCGATCGCACTAGACCCCGCACCGCCACCAGCGAAGAAGTCACCAGCACCGCGCAAATCGCAATCTGCAACGCCAGCAGAACATCCCGCAGCGTAAAGCGCCGCAGCCCGCCGACTCCCGCTGCGCCGGTGCGAATCACCTGCCACGGGTCGGAACGCATTACCTGGCGCACCGGTGTAATCCCGAAGAGCAGGCCGCTGGCCAGCGCCAGCAGCAGCGCCACAACGTAGGTGCCCGCGTCAGGATTCACCGGCACATTGATTGGAACATTCGGGATAGGCTGCCACGCGCTGAGCAGGCGCAAAATCACCAAGCCCCCCATCAGTCCCAGCGCTCCTCCTGCAACCGAAACCAGGATGGCCTCTGTGAGCATCTGCCGCAAAATCAACCGGCGCCGCGATCCCAGCGCCAGGCGCAGCGCCATCTCCTTCGCGCGATCCGCCGTCCGCGCAGCAAACAGGCTTCCCAGATTGGCGCACGCCGCCAGCAGAATAAGCCCGGCCAGCAGCATCAAGCCACCCATGAACGCGCGCGCAGGGCCTTCCAGCATGTCCCCCATCAAGCCTGGATGCGCCAATGTGAACTTCACGTCATCGTCGTCGGCGGGATACGTCTTTGAGAGCCATGCCGCGAGGATCTTCAAGTCTGCCGCGGCCTCCGCCGGCGTCACACCTGGTTTCAGCCGTCCTACTATCAACGCGGAGTGATTGCCGCGATATTGTAGATTGTCATGGCCCTCAACGGTGGGCTCCTCGACCAACGGGATCCACATGGCGGGCGCAAAGAAAAGTTCCGTACCTCGAAAGGCTGGAGGTGCAACGCCAATGATCGTGAAAGGGTGCTTGTTGATCTCGACTATCCGGCCGATCAGGCCCTTGTCGTCGTGAAAATGGCTATGCCAATACGTGTAGCTCAACACTGCATAGGGAGCGCTGTTCTTCCCATGTTCATCGGCTGCGTGAAAGAAGCGGCCCAGATATGGCTGGATATTGAGTGTGTCGAAGTAGTTTCCACTCGCCAGGTAGGGCCACGCGATGGACGGATTTCCGCCGGTATCAATACCCACGGGGCCGATGATGTTGAAGGCGGCTACGCCCTCGAACGTCCGGCTCCGGTCCCGCAGATCCACGTAGTCGAGATAGGACTGCGACGAATACAGGCCACGCTGCACCAGGTAAAGATTCCGTGCGTCCGGCACATTCACCGGCCGCAACACCACAGCGTTCAGCACGCTGAACACCACGGCGTTGGCCCCAATTCCCAGCGCAAGGGTCAGGATTGCTGTGACTGCAAATCCTGGCGACTTCCGCAACTGCCGAAACGCAATTCTCAAATCGCTTGTCATCTTTGCCGCCTTTGGACGGCAATACGACGGCGGGCGGCGAATAGTTCCCAGGATTTTCTGCGTGCAGTCTGACGTGATGCACTGGGTGCCTGCTAGGATGATGGGGTTAGCGGCGACGAACGGAGAATGTATGGAATCTGCTGGCTCGTTCCACAACCATCAACTCAGTTCCGGGGAATTCCGCTCTTCAAAGATAACCATCCATGCTATCGGCCTGATTCTATTTGTCTGTTTTGGGCTAGTGGGTTGCACCAAGCCGCTTTCGCCAGCACCGACGATCACTTCCTTTACTGCAAATCCATCCACCATCGTCTCAGGCGCAAGCAGCACGCTGAGTTGGACGACGACCGGGGCTGGTGGTGTAAGCATCGCGCCAGGGGGATTCTCATCCGTAGGTTCGAGCGGTTCGACGAGCGTGAGCCCCACGGCAACTACTACCTATACGCTGACAGCGACCGACGGCTCCGTCTCCGTCGCTTCTTCGCTGACAGTTACAGTGACCCCTCTCAGCAAACCAACGATCAGCTCGTTTACTGCCAGTCCGGCGAGTATCAGTTCGAGTGCGAGCAGCACGCTGAGTTGGGTTACGACTGGGGCGACAAGCATCGCCATCACGCCGGGGACTTACACATCCACGTCAGCGAGCGGTTCAACTAGTGTGAGTCCAACGGCGACGACCACTTACACGCTGTCGGCAACCAACGCTGCCGGCTCGACCACGGCGACGGCGACGGCAACGGTTACGGTGACCGTGGCCGCGAGCAAACCGACAATCAGCTCGTTCACTGCCAGTCCGGCGAGTATCAGTTCTGGTTCAAGCAGCACGCTGAGTTGGGTTACGATGGGGGCTGCGAGTATTGCCATCACGCCGGGGACTTACACGTCTACATCGGCGAGCGGTTCAACGAGTGAGAGCCCAGCCGCGACGACCACTTACACGCTGACTGCAACCAATGCCGCAGGCTCTACCACGGCTACGGCAAAAGTGACGGTAACATCGGCTGGTGGTGCGTTGACGATCACAACCACTTCTTGCCCAGGTGGAACACAAGGTGCTGCGTATGCGGGCTGCACAATCGCGGCGGGTGGCGGCAGTCCGCCTTACACCTATTCAGTTAGCACGAGTGCCAGCTATCCGCCACTGCCGGAGGGGATGTCTCTCAATGCAAGTACGGGGGTGATCAGCAGCTCATTGATCGGCGGCCAGGGCACTTACATACCCCAACTGACAGTTACGGACTCGACTAATACACAGGCGACCCAGGATATTACATTCGCGATCAACGGCAGCAATGCGTTCCTTGCGAACATCTTTCCATCAACGTCGATATTTCACCATCGAGTGGACGCAGCTACAACAGGTCTGCCCGTGGATACTTCACCCGCGGCGCCTATGTACAGCGGTTATCTGCCAGAGACGGTCAAGCCGTTCTTTGGGGATGAGTATGCTAACTTTCCGAACGGAATACCGGCGATTGAGGTTCCTTACAACCAACCTGATGTAGCGGTGTCAACGACGGTCTATCAATCGTACTTTACGTCTGGCCCAATTCCGCCGTATGCACCGGTGGAAGGCACCAGCAACTCGACCGGAGACAGGCACGTCCTGACCTACCTGGAGGCGGGTGGCGGAAATAAACCTGTCCTTTATGAGATGTGGCGGGGAATCTACGAAGAGGGTCCCTGGACTGATTCTTCAAACGCGTTCTGGCCTGATGTGACTTCAAATAACCTGACCGAACAGGGCATGGGAACATCGGATGCCGCGGGGCTTCCGGTGGGGCCGCTGCTTGCCAATGCCGACGAAGTTATAGGGACCGGCACGCCCAGTGCACCCAACGGCACGATTCAGCATCCCATCCGATTCACGCTTAACCACATGGTGAACTACTGGGTCTGGCCGGCTACGCAAACGTCGGGAGTGGGGAGTTGCACGGCTACTAGTGGAGCTTCGATTCCCACGGAATCGCAGATTTCTCAATCATCACCTCCGGCAAGCTGCACCATGTCAGGACCGGCGGGCGAGATCTATCGGCTCAAGACTTCAGTGGCGACGCCCGCCTGCGCCTCGACCAGTCCACAAGCGAACATCATCATTACCGCGTTCCGCAACTATGGGATCATCCTGGCCGACAATGGAGACAGCGGGGGACTGATCGGCACACCCGACGCCCGCTGGAACAACAACGACCTTTCGTGCATTACCAGCCTTACGCTATCGGACTTTGAGCCGGTGAATGTATCCAGCCTTATTGTCAGTAATGACAGCGGAGCCACCAGCCACTAGAGCGGCATTTCAGCTCAGCAGCCCATCATGTTATAGCCGCAGTCCACGTAGAGCACTTCGCCGGTAATGGCTGCGGACAAATCGCTGGCCAGGAACAAGGCCGTGCCAGCGGCTTCAAAGCTGATCGACATTGCCGAAGGCCCGCCTCACTCCTAAAGTCTTAGTTGACAAATCCTCTCCTCCGCGCGTAATCTCCTAACTTATTAGGAGAAGCCTTAATGAAGCGACCTTCCAAAACTGCTCTCACCAAGCTCGAACTCGAGCTGATGCAGGTCATCTGGCGGCTTGGCAGCGGCACGGTCGGCGCCGTGCAGGCCGAGTTTCCCCGCCTGCTCGCCTACACCACTGTGCAAACCATGCTCAACATCCTTGAGCGCAAAGGGAAGCTGCGCCGCGAACTCCAGGGCCGCGCTTATGTCTATTCGCCCCGCGTCACTGAAGCCAAGGCTCTTGGTCAGGGCGTTCGCGACGTCATCGATCGCATGTTCGGCGGGTCGAGTGAGGACCTGGTGATGAGCCTGCTCAAGAACGGTCAAATCGACGCCGAGCGCCTCGCTGAACTCACGCAGCGTTTTAACGAGGAGGCGAAGAACTCATGACCACGCTGGAATCGATCATTCTTTCCTATCTCGCCAACGCTCTTTGGCAGCTCCCTCTGCTCTTCGCAGCGGGCTGGCTTGCCGCGCGTGCTCTCCGTTCGCTCGGTCCCGCCGCCGAACACCGCGTGTGGGTCAGCGTGCTTCTGCTGCAGGCAATCCTGCCGGGGGCTTCCATCATTCCCTGGGACGCTCTCCGCACCCTGATCAATCTCTCCTTCGTTCCGCTCAACAACGGCCAACCGCGCGTCGCGGTCGTCGTGGGTACCGGTATCGCCCTCGGCAACCCGCATCTTCCCGCGTGGCTTCTGGCCGCAGTAGCCGTCGTCTACGTCGCCATGACCGCGTGGTTCGCTGCCCGCTTCGTTTGGCGCCTGCACACAATCCGCCTTCTGAGCCGTGAAGTTGACGCGGACGCTCTCTCCGCCGATGCCGCCGCCCACTGGGATCGATGTGCCGCAGCGTTTGGCGTCGAAGCCGCATCGTTCGGCACATCCTCCCGGATCTACGGCCCCATCACCGTTGGCATCAAGCGCAAGCTCGTGCTTTTGCCGCGGGACATGCTCAATGCGCTAGCCGACACCGAGCTCCGCACCGCCATCGCCCACGAATTCGCTCACATGCGCCGGCATGACTTCCTCAAGAACCTGCTGTACGAGCTAATCTCGTTGCCCGTGCGCTTTCATCCGGCTCTCACGCTCACCCGCAACCGCCTGATGGAGACTCGCGAAATGGTCTGCGACCATCTGGCTGCCAGCCTCGCCGATCAGCACCAATACGCCCGCTCGCTCTTGCGGCTCGCCTCTCTGCTCGTCAACGCGATGCCGGCCACAACCCCTCACGCCATCGGAATCTTCGATGCCACCAGCTTTGAAAGGAGAGTTATGCGACTCACCGAGAAACCAGTCCAACCCTCAGCCCTGAGGCGATTGACCACTGCGACAGTTTGCGCCCTGCTTGGCGCCGGTATCTGCGCCACAACCCTCGCCCTCAGCGTCCACGTCGACGCGCTCGCCGCCGGCGATGATCATAGCCCGTCCCAACCCACTGGCCCCGTCGAGGTCAAGGCGAACATCATGGCTGGCCAGATCGTGCACAAAGTTTCTCCGGTCTATCCGGGCGACGCCAAGAAGGCCCGGATCCAGGGCACGGTGCAACTCGACGCTGTCATCGGCAAAAGCGGCGAGGTGGAACAGCTCAAGGTTGTCTCTGGCCCTAAGGAGCTGCAGCAATCGTCGCTGGACGCCGTCCATCAGTGGACCTACAAGCCCTTCCTCGTGAACGGGGAGCCGGAGGAAGTGAAGACCACGATCCGCGTCATTTATACACTGGGCGACGTGAAGGGATTAGGTGCGCCCAAGTAAAGCCGGCTCGGCAGATCTGGCGCATCCAAATTCTGATTTTGGACAGGCAGTTTAGAATCCCATCACGTTATAGCCGCAGTCCACGTAGAGCACTTCGCCGGTAATGGCGGCGGAGAGTTCGCTGGCAAGGAACAGCGCTGCGCCGCCCACTTCGAGTTGGTCCACGTTGCGATGCAGCGGGGCGCGCTCGGCGTGGGCGCGCATCATCTCTGTCAGGTCGCCGACGCCGCGCGCGGCAAGCGTCTTGATGGGGCCGGCAGAGACGGCGTTCACCCGGATATTTTTCGAACCAAGATTCCAAGCGAGATAGCGCACGGTGCACTCGAGACCGGACTTGGCGATGGCCATCACGTTGTAATTTGGCACCACCTTCTCGGCGGCGTAGTAACTCATGGTCATGATGCTGCCACCCTCGGGCATCAGCGGTACAGCGGCGCGACTGACGGCAATGAGTGAGTAGACGCTGACGTCCATGGCGGTGCGAAAGCCCTCGCGGCTGGTGTTGATGAACTCGCCGCGCAGATCGTTGGCGGGGGCGTAGGCGACCGCGTGGACCAGCGTGTCAATCTTGCCGTACTTCTCTTTGAGAGCGGCGAAGAGCGTGTCGATCTCCGCGTCGTTTGACACGTCGCACTGGAAGCCGCTGGCGCCGGGCAGGTCTTCTATCAGACCCTGGGCCTCGGCCTTCATGCGCTCGTTTTGATAACAGATGGCCAGGGTTGCGCCGGCCTCTTGAAGTTTTTGGGCGATGCCCCAGGCGATGGAACGCTTGTTGGCCAGCCCGAAGACTACAGCCGTCTTACCCGCCAAATTGATCATTCTTGCTTTCTTCCTCCGTTGACCGGGCCGAAGGTGGCAGGTCACGCAATCTTTAGAATATCAGGCACCTGCGCCACCTGCGGTACGGCAGCCGCCACCTGCGGTGCGGCAGACGCTCGCGGGAGGCTCGCACTGGCTTTATTGCTTCCGCACTTGCGATAGGAAAAATCGCAAAGGTAGGGCACCGGGTCTTTGTAGATCTCTGGAAAGAGTTAGCCGCC
This sequence comes from Occallatibacter sp., assembly GCA_049514915.1. Taxonomy (GTDB): domain Bacteria; phylum Acidobacteriota; class Terriglobia; order Terriglobales; family Acidobacteriaceae; genus Telmatobacter. The sequence continues at coordinate 141,639 of JBEKUP010000004.1, forward strand.
GAGGTCAACCAATTCGACAGGGCCGGTGGGACGGCCGAGGAACCGCGAGCCGAGGCGCTCGAATTTCTCGACTGAATCGGTTGCGAAGCAGCGAAGGACTGTGTCGCTGGCGGTCGGAGGTGGCGCGCTCTGATCGTGGCAGAGATACATCACCAGCTTGTCGGCGGCGGATTCGGCCGAATCGATGACCCGTACACCGTCGGGAATCGCTTTCTGAATAAGCGGCTTGAGCAGCGGATAGTGGGTGCATCCCAGCACCAGCGTGTCGGGATTCATGCCAAGGACGTCGGCTTCGGCGTTGAGCTCATCGAGGTAGATGCGCAGGACCTCCGCCGTAACGGCTACCTGCGGCGACAACTGGGCCGCTCTGTGCGAAGGGAAGGGTCCGGCTTGCGCAGCGTTGGCTTGTAAGGCGAGCAAAGCGAATGGATCCGCGGCGGTCCAGCCTTCTTCAACCAGCGGTACGAGCAGCGGGCAGGCCTTCTCCAGTGCGCGCAGTCCCAGGGTGCTGCAGGCCGCGGCGTAGGCGTGGCTGTGCACGGTCGCATCGGTGGCGATGACCAACACGTCGCCTGTCTTCGACGCCCGTTGGGCTGCCTGTGCGCCGGGTTCAATAACGCCGATGACGGGAACAGAAGAGGGAACTGCCTCCTGAATCGCGTCAAGGGCGAGGGCGCTCGCGGTATTGCATGCAATCACCAGGTACTCGGCGCCTTGCTCCTCAACCAGGAAGCGGGCGCTTTGCGCGGCATAGCGGGCGATGGTGCGGCGGGACTTGGAACCGTAGGGAAGGCGGGCTGTGTCTCCTATAAACGCGAAGCGGGCCTGCGGCGCACGGGCCACCAGCGCGCGCAGCACGGTGAGCCCGCCGAAGCCGGAATCGAATACGCCAATGGTGGGGGATGCAGAATTGCTCACGGGTGCTGGCCCTCGGTATTGTCGGCCTCGGCGGCCAGGTAGGTGCGGGTCAAGTCGGCGTGGCCGGCCAAAGTGGAGCGGGTGCGGCCATCCACCAGGAAGCGGACCTGCGTGACGCGAGGCAGGTTGGCGTGCAGCGTGCCGCAGATGGAGAGCAGCGTCAGCGTCTCGGTCTCAACGCCGGATGGATGGCTGGCGGCAAATGCGCTGGTCAGGTTTACGACGGCCATTTCCGGTCCGGTTGATTGGGAATCTGCCTGCGTTGGCATCAGGAATACCTGGCCGACCGAGGCCGCGCCGCCTGGGACCGGGTGCGTAGCCTTCGGAGCGGCATACAGGTCCAGCAGCCTGCCCAGAATGGCGCGGGCGCGGGCGCCAGGATCCTGCGGAAGCGGCAGGGATTGCACCTGGGCGAGCATGGAGTTGTCCGCATCGTTGGCCACCAGCAGGGTAGCCTGCTCCGCGGGAGCGACCTCGGGCGCGCTGGTGGGCGCCGAGTCTTCGCCAGCCACCAGGCGCTGGTGTGCGCGATCGCGCAAATGCCACAGCACCGCACCCATTGCAATGGAAATTGCCAGCAGGACGCAAAAGAGGATGGTCTGGAATCGGGAGATCACGGCTGGGTCGCCTCCATGCGGCCAGCGTCGGCACGCCATTCCAGCATCGCGGCCGCCAGAGCTTCGGCCACCCGCGCCTGGTAGGCGGGATCGTTGAGTGGCGCGGCCGGCGGCTCACCTGGTGCGCCTGCCGCGGCAGATTCAGGGGCGACCTCGATGGCCACGGCGGGGCAGGCCATGCTATCGACCGCGGGCAGCGCGGTGCGGCCCAGAGTCACGCTCAGGCCCGCATGCAGCAGAACGGAGTTGAGCACGCCTGCCAACGCAACGCTGCGCGTGACCCACGCCGACTGCGCCGTTCTCCACGCCAGAAAGCGGACGCCTTCACGGGGTGGGGCGGGGGAGAGCGAAGAGACAAACAGATGGATGCCGGTGCCCGTTTCCGAGGCGTGCAGGCTCAGGCAGGCCTGCGCGTTGGCGTGGTTGGCGATTTCCGCCCGGCGGTTCAGGTCGATGGTGGCGTCGGATTCACGGGTGGTGATCACCTGCATTCCGCGCGCACCCAGCAGCGAGCGGAGACGGACGCTGAGAGCCAAAGTGAAGGCCTTTTCCGGCTGGCCGTCGCTAAGCTTGGCGCCGGGATCATCGCCGCCGTGGGCCGCGTCGAGGACGACCATGAAGCGGGGCGGAGATGCGGGTGGTGCTTGGGCAGCCAGACTGCCGGCGCCCGTCCACACCGCAAGAATGCAAAGCAGCGGATACAGTCGAGAAGCCCGGTTGCAGGCTGCGGGAATGCGCGGGATTTCCAGACTTGCCACCAATCAGCGTACCTCAGTGGCCCAGCCGGCTGCAGCTTCTCAACCGTTTTACCTGCCGGCTGCGCATCTTCTCGCTAACCGGCCTCAGGGGCTCTCGCCGCGCAGGTAAAGGCTGGGGCCGCCGGAGTGGAGTCCCTCCGCCAGACGCTCTGCTTCCTTCGCACTCACTTTGGTCACGGTAATGGGAGCGGCCAGGTAGAAATCCACCTGCGCCTCGGAGGGAATTCGTATGCCCGGTCCCGGAGTTGCGGCGGAGATCGCCGTGCCTACGCCGGCTCCCACCGCAGCGAGGGTACCCATACTGACGGCTCTTCCCGTTTCATTGGTTGGCTCAACGACTCCGGACTTGGTACTGACGCCGCTGGCCAGTTCGCCCACAACTGCGCCGACGGCGGCGCCGCGCATCGCCTTGGTCTCCGTCGGCTGCGTCTTGCTGGCGCCCATCATCTTGAAGAGGTAGGTGTACAGCGGATAGGTGCGCCCACCCAGGTCCAATGAAACCAGCTTGATAACCAGCTCCGGACTTCCCGTAAGCACGCCTGCCTTCTTTGATCGGACGACCTCTCCATGCGCCGTTGCACCGCGCGGAATGGCCAATACGCCGTCCACCAGCACGTCTTCATTCACCATACATAGCACCGGTGTGCCGTTGCGCGCATGTTTGCTATCAATTGGTTCGCTCGTCATCACCCGGATCATCGTGTCTTCGAGGATCGTGATCTGCTGCGCGGTGGTGCCGGCGTAGGGGATTAGAGTTGGCTCTGGAACGGATGGAAGTTCCGCCGGTGCCGAGAGATGCGGGTGCGGCGCGGCAGGAACCGGCGAAGGCGAATCCGGTAGCGCGGACGGGGCGCTTTGCGCGGGTGCAGACGGCGCAGCAGTCTGTGCAATCGCCGTTATGCCACCGAAGGCAATGAAGGCCCATGCAATTCCATTGAACCGTCGCTGCATGGTGATTGGACGGATCACGTTGTTGAATGCCGCTATTTGCTCAATCCAGTGCATAAATTGCCAAGCCGCTCAGCAGCTTGGGAAAAAAGTCCGTCGATTTCTGCGGCATTACATCCCCCGCGAAGGCCACTTCCCGCAGTTGCTCCATCGAAACGGGATTGGTCAGAAAGGCCAGGTCGGCGTCGCCGCGGCGCACCTGGTCCACGGCTTCCGCCGCGTCGCGCAGGTAGCGGATGTTCGTCTGCTCGCGTACCTTTTCCGCGTCCAGTCCCAGCAAACGGTCCAGGATGATGCTGTGCAGATGGCTCAGGTCGAGTTGGCGCTGCCGCTCGGGCAGGTTGGCCAGCGCGGCGGCCACTGCCTCCGGTTTGGAGCGCAGCAGCAGCGGCCCTGTCGCGGTCACTGCAATAAAGGCCGTGCCCTCCTGGCGTCCCAGCAACTCCATATAGCTGCCGGCGTCTGCCTCGGCCAGCGCCTCCACTGCGAAAAACTCCATGGCGGCAAACGCAAAGGCGGCTGGGTCAAACTTCCCGTCACTCGCTCCCTGCAGGCTGTGCACAACGCGATGCGTGGGCAGAATCACCAGCCCGTCGGAATCCATGTTGACGAATGTCATCATCACGGCGGCTTCCGGATAGGGCGGGCGGGTCAACTGGTTGGTGGTGTATTCAGGCTGCGGCGGCCCGGCGGGGGCCTTTTCTTTCGAATAATTCAGCGCGGTCTCATAGCGATGATGCCCGTCGGCGATGATCAGCTTCTTGTCGTCCATCGCGGTGGTCAGCAGGCGAATGGTCGCCGGATCGCTGATGCGCCACAAGCGGTGCAGCACGCCGTATTCGTCGGTAACTTCAGCTTCCGCGGGTCCGCTGCCATCGAAGAGAATCTTTTCCACGCTGCCCGCCGGGTCAGAGTACAGCATGAAAATCTGCCCGAAATGCGCGTGCGTAGCCTTCAGCAGGTTAAGCCGGTCGCTCTTGGGCTTGGAAAGTGTCTGCTCGTGGCGGAAGACCACCTGCTCGGCATAGTCATGAAGCTTGCCCAGGGCGATAAATCCCCTGCGTTCCTTCACAATCTCAGTGCCGGGAACCTTGAAGCGCTGCGAATAAGCGAAGACGCACGGATCCTTCTCCTGCGTCAGAATGCCCTGCTCACGCCAGGCACTGAAGTCTCGCGCGGCGCGGGTGTAGACGCTTTCACCCCGCTCCGCATCGAAGAGTTCGGGCAGGCCGAGGATGATTCGGACCAGGTTGTAGGGGCTGCGCTGGTAGTAAGCCTGCTGCATCGACGGGGAGATTTTGTCATAGGGCTGGGTGACAACATCGTCCAGCCGGACAGCGGAAGGATTGTAGCGCCATGCACGAAATGGGTAAACGCGGGCCATACTGAAAGTCTTTCTCCCCGTCTAATTACTTATTTGCGTGCTGAAGTCCCATTTTTTCTGCGGCGGGAGGGCGGCGCGCTTAGGGTCGATTGTATCCCAGTGGCTGCGGGGGGATGGAACGCGGGCAATGGCTTGGGACGGCGTTCGTGCGGCAACAAAGCGATGACAATTCGAGAGACGCCAGCGCTGTGGCAACCGTGCTAAACTCGCGTTCAGTCGTTGGTGCGGGCGGCAGGACGATGGTGCCAGCAAGGCCTATTTCCGGAGGCGGGCGGGGCAAGCTGCGGGTAATCCATAGCAGAATGGGGCGGACTGTGAGCCGCTGGCTCTGGGTTTGCGGATTGGCAGCCCTTCTGTGCGTTGCGCGCGCCGTGGCCCAGGACCAGGAAGACCCGCTGAATAAAGTCCATGTTCCGCCGCCGTCGGCCACCCCCGCCACTACCCCCGCCGAACCCAAAGGCGCCGAGGCTCCCGCCGCCAGCGGCCCTGACGCGCTCAAAATCCGTCCCGGCTCGCGCATCCGCATGAATGTGGATATGGTGCTGGTTCCGGTCACCGTCACCGATCCCATGAACCGCCTCGTCACCGGCCTGGAGCAGGAAGACTTTCAGCTCTTTGAGAGCACCGGCCAGCAGAAGATCATCTCCTTCGCCAGCGAGGACGCCCCCGTCTCCATCGGCATCATCTTTGACCTGTCGGGCTCCATGAGCTCCAAGCTGGTTCGCGCGCGCGAGTCGATTCTGCAGTTCATCAAAACCGCCAATCCCCAGGACGAGTTTTTCGTCATCGGCTTCAACGACCGCCCAGAGCTGATTGAGGACTTTACCAGCTCGGTGGAAGACATTCAGGCGCGGCTGGCCACCGTGCGCAGCGGGCGACGCACCGCGCTGCTCGACGCCATTTACTACGGCATGGTCAAAATGAAGGAAGCGCGGCATGAGCGCAAGGCTCTGCTGGTGGTCTCTGACGGCGGCGACAACCGCTCGCGCTACACCGAAGGCGAGGTGCGCGCGGAGGTTCGGGAAGCCGATGTGGAGATGTATTCCATCGGCATCTTCGATCCCTACGCGGCCACGCCCGAGGAGCGCAGCGGCCCGCAATTGCTGAACGATCTGAGTGAAGAGACGGGCGGACGCATGTTCCGTGTGGACGATCTGGCGGAGATGGGCGACATTGCGGAGAAGATTTCCACCGAGTTGCGCAACCAGTATGTCATCGGTTACCGGCCCAAGGGTCTGACCTATGATGGCAAGTGGCGTAAAGTGAAGGTGAAGATCAATCCTCCCGCGGGATTGCCTCCACTGACTGTTCATGCCCGCACCGGTTACTATGCGCCTTTGCAATAATGGCTTTCTCGCGATTCTCGTGTTCGCAACAGCGGCTTCGCTGACGGCGCAACAACCGGCCACTCCCCCAGGCGGAGGAACCAGTGCCGATGCGCAAACTCAGCAAACCCCGCAGACCCCGTCCCTCACTGTGGACCGCGACCCCGTGCGTTCGCCGGATGCCGAAGCGCCCAGCACCGAGGTTGGCCCCATCCGCAAAGAGGGCCAGCAGGGCTACACCCTCCACACCGACGTGGAAGAGGTGGTGCTGAACTGCACCGTGCTCGACGGCAACCGGCTGGTTCCGGACCTGAAAAAGGACAACTTCACCGTTTTTGAAGATGGCGTGAAGCAGGCGCTCATCAGCTTTCAGCACACCGATCTTCCTGTGTCCATCGCCATCGTGGTGGACAACTCGGGATCCATGTCGCGCAAGCGGCCCTCGGTCAACAAGAGCGCACTCGACCTGATCCAGGCCTCCAACCCCCAAGACGAAGCGTTCGTCGTCAACTTCTCTGACGAGGCCTTCATCGACCAGGAATTTACCTCCGACGTGAACAAGCTGCGCGATGGCCTCTCGCATATCGAGTCACGCGGCGGCACGGCGCTCTACGATGCCGTGGTGGCCTCGGCAGACAAGCTTGTAGCCGACGCCAAGCGCCCCAAGCAGGTGCTCATCCTCATCACCGACGGCGAGGACAACGCCTCATCGCTGAATTTGGAGCAGACCATTCGCCGCGTGCAGCAACTCTCCGGCCCGGTCATCTATTCCATTGGCCTGCTCTTCGGCGACGAGATGAGCCACGCCGAAGTGCGTCACGCGCGCCGTGCCCTCGAAATGCTGTCCACCGAGACCGGCGGGATGGCCTTTTTCCCAAAGTCGATTGAGAACATCGACCAGATTGCCGCTGAAGTGGCGCGCGATATTCGCAACCAATACACGCTGGGCTACCACTCCACCAAGCCCACCACCGATCCGGACTTTCGCCGGGTGCAGGTCAATGCCGAGGCCAAGGGTTTGGGCAAGCTGACCGTGCGGACGCGGACTGGGTATTTTCCCGTGACGCGTGGGGCGAAGAAGACGAACGTGGCGACGACAAAGTAAAGCGGAACGCGCTCGTATCGCAAGGATCACCGCTCGACTGAACGGAATTTGTTCGACAACATCTGGCCATGAGCGAGGTACAGAAGCTTTTCGGGAGCGCTAGCGTCATCTGACATGGCGGTCACTCCGGCCAGCTCGAAGAAGATGAACGCTGCAAGAGCGGTCCCTGCGGCGCATACAGGGCATGTCGCTACCAGCGCAACGGTGCCCCAGATCGATGCGCCCAATCCGGTATTGAACCCCAGGAAGAAAGCGAGAGTCTCGCTTTTTGTTCCCGGAACGATTAAAGCAACTATCTGCTCGCGCTTGTAGGTTCGCGAACCGCCGTTGGCGCGCGAGCAAACAAGCTCGTCGTCCGTGAAGGACTGCACCCGGCAGCTCTGCTTCCGGTCAGGCTGATCGATTGTGACTACGTAGCGTTTGCTCTTGATGGGCGTGAGGTCTTCTGCGTGCTTCCAGTCTTCGCTGGAGTTCGCAACTGAGATTTCAACCTTAGACACATTTTGTCCGTAGGCCACGCTCGCCGAGGCAAGCACAAACGCAAAAACTTGAAGAAGATTTCGATTGATTGGCTCGCGCATGGAATGCTCCTTTGATTTGCTTTTCCCATCACACAGGCAAACAAGCCTTCTGCGCTCCCAACTTGGGACAGTTTCGCAAACTGTCACAGTCGTTCAGCCCGGCACCAGCACGGCCCTGCGCGATGTAGACTGATTCAGCCATGGCCGTTGCCGTTTCACCCTCCCCCGCTCTTCGAATTGCAGCCGACATTACCAAGCTTGTAGGCCACACGCCCATGCTGCAGTTGGCGCGCCTTGCGCCCGCACCCTGCGCGGCCGTCTTTGCGAAGCTTGAATTTCTGAACCCCGGCGGCAGCATCAAGGACCGCGCCGCCCTGGGCATGATTCTCGATGCCGAGGCGCGCGGCCTGCTCCATCGCGGGTCCACCATCGTTGAGGCAACGGCGGGCAATACCGGCGTCGGCCTCGCGCTCATCGGCGTCAACCGCGGCTACACGGTCAAGCTGTTTGTGCCCGAGGGGTTCGCAGAGGAGAAATGCATCCTCATGCGCGGCTTTGGCGCTGAGGTCATCCGCACGCCGGAAGACGAAGGCATGGCTGGGGCAATCAAACGTGCGCGCGCGGCGGGAGCGGAGATCCCGGGGTCATTCACCGCGCTCCAGTTTCAGAATCAGGCCAATCCACAGTTCCATCACGACACTACGGCAGTCGAGATCTGGGAGCAGATGGAAGGCCGCGTAGACGGCTTCGTGGCCGGCGTCGGCTCGGGCGGAACCTTCAGTGGCGTGGCGCGTTTTTTGAAAGAGCATAACCCGGGGGTGGTCACCGTGGCTGTCGAAACGCAGGGTTCAATACTGCAAGGCGGCCCGCCGGGCAAGCACAAGGTGGAAGGCATCGGCGTCAGCTTCGTCCCGGAGACCTTTCACCGCGACGTATGCGATCGCGTGGTTGCCGTCACCGATGAGCATGCGTTCGACATGGTCAAGCGCCTGGCCGCCGAAGAAGGGCTAGTGGGCGGATCAAGTTCCGGCGCAGCCGTCTATGCAGCCGTCGAGTTGGCGCGGGAATTAGGAGCGGGAATGCGCATCGCCGTAATTGTTCCGGACTCCGCCGAGAGATATTTATCGAAGAAGATATTTGAGGGTGGAGTTTAGGAGAATGCGGCGACTCGCAATCAGGCTTGGTTTGCTTGCGGTTACGCATGCATTTGTTTTGCCTGTGTTTTCTCAGTATCAAACTGTCGAGATACTTCGACCATTCCGCGCCCACAGCCTGGCTGGGGTTGTTATAGATACAAACGGAGCCCGGTGCCTGGCGCAGCTATAGAAGAACGCGATCCAACATTTAAACAGGTTCTATCTTCGACCACGACAGACGCCAAGGGGTACTTCACGTTTCAAGATGCGAAGATCGGTTCCACGTACTATCTCGAAGCCAAAGCTTACGGATTCAATCCCACCCGAATAACTGTGAAGCTGCGCCATTTTGCGCGAGCGGGGATACGCATCAAACTCCGGATTGCAACCTGATCCTAACCGAAGTTTGGCCAGCGCAGGTTAAGCTAGAAGTCAGGAGCTAGAGGCTAAAGCTGACATATGTCCGACTACAAATACTCCACTCTCGCCGTTCACGCCGGTCAGTATCCTGACCCGCTCACGGGCGCCGTCAACGTGCCCATTTATCTTTCCTCCACGTTTGAGCTAACCGGCATAGGCACGGACAGGGGCTGGGATTACTCCCGCGCCGGTAACCCTACGCGCGACCGCCTTGAAATGGCCCTGGCGGCGCTCGAAGGCGGGACGAGCGGACACGCGTTCGCAAGCGGCATGGCCGCAATCTACGCGCTGGTGGCCACGCTCCACGCGGGCGACCACCTCATCTGCTCGCACAATGTCTACGGCGGAACGCAGCGGCTCTTCAACCAGATTATTCAGCACTACGGCATTGAGATTGAGTACGTCGACACGGGCGACCTCGCCGCCGTGTACTCGGCCATCAAGCCCAACACCAAGCTCATCCACGTCGAGACGCCTACCAACCCGCTCATGTCGCTTTCTGACATCACCGGCGTCTCTGCCATCGCGCACGCGCACGGCGTTGAAGTCAGCGTCGACAACACCTTCATGTCGCCCGCGCTGCAAAGCCCCATCGCCCTCGGCGCGGACATCGTGATGCACTCCACCACCAAGTTTCTCAACGGCCACTCCGACGGTCTCGGCGGCGCGCTCATCGGCACCAAGCCAGAGCACAAGGAGCGCTTTCTGCTGGTGCAGAAGGCCGCCGGCGGCATCCTGTCGCCCTTCGAGTGCTTCCTGGTGCTGCGCGGCATCAAGACACTGCCCCTGCGCATGAAGCAGCATGAGGAGAACGGTCGCGCTGTCGCGGAGTTCCTCTCCACGCAGTCCAAGATTACGCGCCTCGCTTATCCGGGATTGAAATCCCATCCGCAGCACGAGCTGGCGGTCAAGCAGCAGAAGGGCTTCGGCTCCATGCTCAGCTTCGACCTCGGCACGCGCGAAGCTGCTGAAAAATTCCTGGCCACGATCAAGGTATTTCTCAGCGCGGAGTCGCTCGGCGGCGTTGAGTCGCTGGCATCGCATTCAGCCACCACCACCCACGCGGCCTTGAGCGAAGAAGATCGGACTCGTCTCGGAATCACAGAGGGGCTGGTGCGCCTCTCCGTAGGAATCGAGGATAAGGAAGATCTGATTGCAGATTTGGAGCAGGCGTTGAAGGCTGTTTAAGGTGCCGAGTATGAGCAGTTGCCCTGTTGATATCGGAAAGATGCAGGTCGCCGATTTAATCAAGCGGGATTCGGCGTCTGATACAGAGCTTCTTCGGAAAATGGCGACGGAAGCTAATGAGTTTATGCGCGAACAAGATTGGTGTGAACGGGTAGATCATCAATATTTGGCATACGGAGTCGGCGGGGTTGTTGCTATTTTTTTCTTTCAAATTATTCCACGCTCTGAGGATGTCGACTCGTGTTTGTGGGTAATCGTTGGAGATCTTCCGCCTGCTTACATCGTCGCAGACGACAATCCGACGGCGGCTGATGCGCTGGACGGCTACTGTTCTGAGATGGAGGCGTGGGTCGAGGCAGTAAGGAAAGGCGAAAATGTTGACGATTTGATTCCTGTGAACGCGCCGCCGACCTTTGCCAACGCTGAAGAACTGGATGGAAGACTTGGGTTCTTGCGTTCCAAGATATTGCCGTTAGTTAAAGCTTGTTGACGCACCTTGATCGTGAGTACCGGTCTAGAGGAAGCAAGTCATTGATCAATGCCCCATCGGCGCGGCCAAAACCTTCGCTGGCCGCTTCATCAAAAACGGCATGGGAATCAGGATTGCGGTCAGCAACACCATCACCCAGCAGACATCCACATACGCCAGCAGTCGCGACTGAATTTGCGCCATGCCGTAAATTTGCGCGCCCGCGTGCTGCATCGCGTCGGCCATGGCGCTGCCGCGCTGCATCCATGCGCCGGCCAGTCCATTGCGCATCGCGTCGAACGGCCCATTTCCCGCTACGGTATGCGCGCCCAGCATGGCTAGGTGCTTCTGCGTCAACCGCGCCAGCAGCGTAGTGACAAAGCTGATGCCCACGCTGCCGCCCAGATTGCGCATCAGCGCCGAGAAGCCGCTGACCTCGTTGTACTTCTCCTGCGGAATGCCCGCGTAGCAAAGCGTGTTGATGGGAATAAACAGGAAGGGCAGCCCCAGCGCAATCACCACGCGCCAGCTCACAGCCATGCTGAACGGCACGTTCAGACTCAGCCCGGTCATGCGATAAAGGCCGAACGTAGTAATGACGAACCCCATGGCCACCAGCTTGCGCGGATCGAATTTGGGCGCAAGAAACCCGGCCACCGGAAACAGAAACATCAGCGCCAACCCGCCGGAAGACACAGCCATCCCCGCCTGCTCCGCGCTGTAGCCCATAATCTCCTGCAGAAACTGCGGTATCAGAACAGTGGAGGAGTAAAGCGAAACGCCCACCATGAACATCACGAACATTGTGGTCCCCACGTTGCGCCGCAACAGTAATCGCAGGTCCAGAATGGGGTGCTCCACGTGCAATTGCCGCCATACAAACACCACCAGGCCTATCGCCGAAACCACGAAGCACGTGGTGATGAACCGCGAACTGAACCAATCATCTTCCTGGCCTTTATCCAGCATGGTTTGCAGCGCGCCAATGGTCACCACCAGCAGGCCGAGGCCCCAATAGTCGATGCTCTCTTTGCGCTTGCGAATCTTGGCCAGGTACGGTGGATCTTCCACCAGCCGGTTGGTCAGATAAAGCGACAGCATGCCCACCGGAATGTTGATGAAGAAGATCCAGCGCCAACTGTAGTTGTCCACAATCCAGCCGCCCACGGTCGGCCCCAGCACCGGCGCCAGCACTACAGCCATGCCATATACCGCGAAGGCCATACTTCGCTTTGCAGGCGGAAACGTGTCCGCCAGGATCGATTGCTCGCTCGGCTGCAAGCCGCCTCCAGCCGCCCCTTGCAGCACCCTGAAAAACACCAGCATCCCCAGCGTCGGCGCCATGCCGCACAGCAGTGAGGCTGTAGTGAACAGGAACACGCAGGTCATGTAAAACCGCTTGCGTCCAATGCGGTTGGCGATCCATCCGCTTAGCGGCAGCACCACGGCATTGGCCACCAGGTAGCTGGTCAGCACCCAAGTCGCTTCATCGGTACTCGCGGAAAGCGACCCGCCAATATGCTGCATCGCCACATTGGCAATGGAGCTGTCCAGCGCCTCCATGAAGGTGGCCAGCGTCACCGTAACGGCAATCACCCAGGGATTGGCGCGTGGCTTCCATGTGTCGTGGAACGAGAGCGTCGCTGCCGCTGCGGCCAAGTCTGGTCGTCTCCAATCCGTTCCCGGGGCTGGCGCGCACAGAATCCCAGCCAATGCACGGGCAAGGATTCATAGAGCGCTGAGAACAGAGTAAAGGATGACGCCCGATGCAGCGAGTGGGCCGCCGGAAGGTGGGAATGAGGTCAGCGTGATAAAGGAACGCGGCGAATGGGAAGCGCGTCAGGGCTTGCGCCCGAACGGCCCGTCTTCGCCGCGTGAATGGAGGCTGTAAAGTTACAGGCAGATCGGGATGGATCGCTCCCGATTCCGCTCCATCGGCGATGCGGTTGCCGCCGACCTGAAACGTCAATGAAGTCGGCGCGCTTCGGCCGCAACCCTTTCGGGCATTACTGCCCGGAAGCCTTCGATGCTTCCAGCACAAGATTGAGGCCCTTTACCTGAATCGAGTGCAGTACGGGGACCTTGCCCGAGCCGTCGGTGGCAATGTTTTGCTCGGCCTTGCTTTGAACCGCCGTTGCGGAAAAGCTGACGACGGTCTTTTTGCCCTGGGTCAGAGTGACCTGCACACTCCCTCCGGAGCCAGTCATATTGAGCGCGTAGTCTCCTGCGGGAACCAGCGTCGAGCCCACTTCGACAGCCTCGGGAAAGTTTACGGTTTGAGGCTTCGAACCCGCGAATGCAGGAGTGGAAGCTGCAACGAGCATCAAGGTAAATGCAAACAATTGCTTCATGTGTATCTCCTCGAGGACCTCGCGATTCGTTCTCGTGAGGCGCTGAATAGGAGTAAACAGCAGTGCGAATGAAGTGGACATTAAGAGTGGCTAGGAAAGCGAAAGAAGCTAACTATAAGTTAGCCAAGTATGAGTAACCTTAAGTTAGCCTTAAGATAAGTACAGGCCATGGCATGAAACCGCGCCCGCGAAGCGCGAGTTATCAGGGCAGGATCCTTGTTGTGTCTGCCTTTGCGGTGGAATGCTATCCGCCTCAAGACGCAGACCTTCGGCATTCGCCTCGTACCGCGTCGAACCACGCTGCCGTGAAAATGCAGTAAACACACCGACGCTCACGGTGACCCAGCCTCCCCATTCAAGCCGCTTCCTCTCAACCCGCCGCAGCTCTTGCTCTTCCCGGTCTGCCCCAACCCGTGCAATATTGGTTCCAGAAAGAACCCGGCTGGGACAACTCCCGGCGCTTTTTCCGGCTCAAACAGAACCAAAGGAGACAATATGATCTCAAGTAAGTTCCTTGCAGTTCCGATGCTTGCCCTTGCTTTCGTGGTGGCCCCGTCGAGCGGACCAGCCCAGATCGGTGTCGACATTGGCGTCGCCCCGGTTTGCCCTTACGGATACTTCGACTATCCGCCGTATGACTGCGCTCCCTACGGGTACTATGGGCCCGACTGGTTTGTGGGCGGCGTCTTCATCGGTGCAGGCCCCTGGTTTCACGGCCATCCTGGCTTCTACGGCCACGTCGACAATCGCTTCGATCCCCGTAACGGCTACCACGGCCCGCTTCCTGAGCGCGGTGCGGAGCGCTTCAATCATTTCCAGGCCAATGAGGCGCGCGACGGCCACGGCCACGTAGGACAGGCTCCCCACGATGGTGGCGGAGAACACGCTCTTCCCGGATACCGCGGCGGCGGCCATGTTGGCGGTGGCCACGCTGGCGGCGGAGGTCATCACTAAAGAGCGATAGCCCGCCCGAGCAATCCCTCAGGCGGGGATTCAACTTCCATCGCGGGTTCTCCGGCCCGCCCGCAAGCAAATCCCCGCCAGCAGTCGGCCCAAAGGACTGGCTGCTGGCGGGGTCGTTGCGCGTGTGTCATGCTGAGTGGTTATGGAAAGCGGACACAGCAATCCAGGTGCGCCTGCCCACTTCGGCAGGCTTCTTCTGGCCATCGATACCTGCGGACCCACAGGCTCCATCGCGCTGGGCCGCCTCGCCGGGCGCGACCTCGACATTCTGGGCCAGGTTGAACTCGAAGGCCGCAGCTATTCCGCAACCCTGGTGGCCGCCGTGGAAGGCCTGCTCATGGAAGCACATGTTGCCCTGAAGGATGTCGGCGGCATTGTCGTGGTCAACGGCCCGGGCAGCTTTACCGGAGTCCGTGTAGGCCTGGCCGCCGTCAAAGGTCTCGCTGAAGCGGGAGCCGGCGGCGCTGAGATTCCCGTCGTCGCGGTCTCCCGGCTCGATGTGCTGTCGCGCAAAGCGGCCGTGCCTTCCGCGGCTCTCGATGCGCACCGGGACGAAGTCTTCCTCCGGGTGGAGCGGATCGGTGCTGCGCCACGGGAGCTGCTGGCCGGCGCGCGCGAGCTGGCGGCAATCGATCCTGCACCGTTGCGGGTTGCCGTTTGTGACGACGCAGCGGCTGCACGGATCTCCACAGCCTGGCCGGCTACGCAACTGGTACGGGTGGCCGCGCCGTTGGCCAAAGATGCCCTGCGCACGGGCGAGGCCCGCCTGGTCGCCGGAGCCCATGTGGACCTGGCTCGGCTCGACGGCCATTACCTGCGCCGTTCCGATGCCGAAATCTTCGGCGACACCGTCGCGTCGGGGTCCAAAGGAGCATGAGCGGTCCCGAGCCCTCTTTCACGCCTCGCCTGCGGACTCGTCGCATGACGCCTGCCGACATCGATCGCGTGGCTGACCTCGCTGCCAGCCTCGACGGCGCGCCGCAATGGCCGCGGGCTTCCTGGGTCACGGCCATCGGCAGCCATGCAACGCCGCCAAGGATCGCCCTGATCGCGGAAGAGGTTCCCTCTGAATCGCTGCTGGGTTTTGCGATGGCTATGGTCCTGCCCCCCGAAGCAGAGCTGGAGACCATTGCCGTAGCTGCTGCAGGTCAACGCCGCGGGATCGGCCGCCGTCTCTTCACCGCCCTTGAGGCCGGCCTGAGCGCAGCGGGCGCAACCGACGTCCATCTAGAAGTACGGTGCTCGAATCGCCCGGCACTGGCCTTCTATGCGGCTCTCGGATTTCAAGAAACCGGACGCAGACCGCGCTACTACACCGATCCCGTGGAAGACGCGCTGCTGCTACGGCTCCGGCTGCCCGAAACGCAGGCCAGGTGATTGCATCACAACGGGTTACCGTTGAACATCGGAGGCCCTCCCCGTGTCCTTCTGGACGATTTCGGTGCAGAAATCCACAACGTCTTATGACTTTCATGCAAATTCGAGCTCTTTGCATCTTGCGGGTTGCGGGGTTGCGGGGGTATACGTTAGTGTTCTGTAACATTTATCTGATCAGGACTACCGGAGGTGCTTGATGGACGAAGTACTGGATCCGACGCTGAGCGAAGAGATCGATCGCCTGCATGCCGAACACCATCGCTACGCTCAGCGGCTTGAAGAACTGATTGAGAAACCCTACCTCTCAGAAGATGAACAACTGGAAGAAGTGCGGCTGAAGAAGCTGAAGCTGCACGCCAAGGACCTGATCTACGCGCTCGAACGGCGATCGCCGGCCATAGCCTAGGTCCACAAACAGCGGTACTCAGCTTCTCTCCTTCGTTCCCGGCAACGGGTCGGCAGGATGAGGTATGCAGCGGTATGCGGCTCAGCGATTCATGAGTCGTTCACCCCCTCTCTCAGAGTGTGCCAACCCACAGCAATCAGAACACGACCCCACCACCAGGTTCACCGTATAATCGTCTGGGACTATGGTTCGTGACGGTTACATCTACGGTTTAAGCCTGTTGGTTGTG
This sequence comes from Occallatibacter sp., assembly GCA_049514915.1. Lineage (GTDB taxonomy): Bacteria > Acidobacteriota > Terriglobia > Terriglobales > Acidobacteriaceae > Telmatobacter. The sequence goes on from JBEKUP010000004.1 coordinate 157,754, forward strand.
GCGGCTTTGGTGGCGTGGGCAACAGGCAACTGGGCATGGGGCATTGCGCCGGTGTTGCTGGCAGCCTTTTTCCTCTGGTTTTTCCGCGATCCCGAACGGTTGGTTCCCGCCGGCCCCGGCTTGGTTGTTTCACCCGGAGACGGCCTTGTTACCGAGACGGTGACCATCACCACCCCCGACGGACCCCGCCAGCGGATCAGCATTTTTCTCAGCGTCTTTGATGTGCACGTGAACCGCTCGCCCCTCGGCGGCGTCCTCAGTGACGTGCATTACCGGAAAGGCCAGTATCTGAACGCCATGAACCCGGCCTCCGCGGATCGCAATGAGCAGAACGTGGTTACCGTGCGCGGAGTCGGCGGCGTTGAGGTCACCTTCAAGCAGATTGCAGGTCTCCTTGCGCGCCGCATAGTCTTCAACTGCCGCCAGGGCGATTCGGTGGAGCGCGGCCAGCGCGTCGGGCTCATCAAATTCGGCTCGCGCGTCGACGTTCTGCTGCCACCGGAAGCTCGTCTGCTGGTGAAGGTCGGTGAGCGGGTCCAGGGTGGGTCCAGTGTGCTGGCCGCGCTGCCCGAAGCTGAAATCGTGCTCGCTGAGCCCGCCGTTGAGGCAGTAGAAAGCGCCGGCATCTTGCCAGAACCGGCCCTAGGAGAAATCCAGTGAACGGTCGCGATCCAGCCCTCGTCAGAGCCAACGCCAAGGCTCGCTTGCGCCGCGGCATGTACCTGCTGCCGTCACTGTTCACCGTGGGCAACATCGCGCTGGGCTTCTACTCGATCACCGAAACTTTGAAGGCCATCACCGGCGATGCAGCCACGCACCTGGATTGGGCGGCCATGGCCATCGTTTTCGCCATTCCTTTCGATTCGCTCGACGGTCGCATTGCCCGCATGACCAACACCACCAGCGAGTTCGGCAAGGAGCTGGATTCGCTCGCGGATGCCATCACTTTCGGTGTGGCGCCCAGCCTCCTGGCCCTCATCTGGGGGTTTCACTTCCTGCCGGATACCAGTCATCCCGATGTGATGGTGCATCTGCGACAGGCCGGCGCCTTCATCTGCTTCCTGTTTCTCATCGGGGGCGTGTCGCGTCTCGCGCGCTTCAACATCTCGCATGATGCACAGCCCCGCAATCCCGGCCGGCCTGGACGAAAATACTTCGTCGGCATGCCCATTCCGGCCGCCGCAGGTTTCCTGGCTGCGACGGTGCACCTTTGCTACGGCATCCCAATTGAGGACTGGTGGTGGTGGGTCGCCATTCCCTGGCTGCTTCTGGTGGGCCTCAGCGGCTTCCTCATGGTCAGCACCTGGCGCTTCTGGTCCGGCAAGGAGATCAACTTCTCCCGCAGCCATCCCTTCCAGATCCTGTTTGTTCTTTCCATCGTGGTTTATGTCGTCGTCCGCTACTCCAACGTGGCATTTTTTGCCCTCGGGCTCACCTACATGTTTTCAGGAATCTGGGCGCGGGCGGCGTATTCGTGGTCGCGTCGGCGTCGGCGCGGCTCCGATGCGCTTCCGGAAGAGAACCCTGCCGCGGTCGCGCGCGATCCGCTGCGCCACTTGTAGATCCTGCTGATTCACTGCAAAGTCATCAACGCCGAAAAGGATATCCGTGTACAAAATCGCCATTGCCGGAGCCTCATCCCTGCTGGGTCGGGAACTGAAGGATGCGCTGTCGGAGTCGCCCCTTGCGGCGGCCAACTTCATCCTGCTGGACGACGAGCAGGCCAAGGGGCAGTTGGACCAGGTTGGGGACGAAGTGACCTTCGTCCAGGGGATTGAAGTCGATTCCTTTGAGCGCGTCGACTTCACATTCTTTGCCGGCGCTGAAGACCTGACCCGCAGACACTGGCGCGACGCACTGCGGGCCGGATCCACGGTGCTTGACCTGACCGGCGCTTTAGACCGCGAGCCGGGCGTGCTGGTGCGCGCACCCTGGCTCGGCTCCGATAGCCAGGGTTCCGTCTCCGTCACCGCCGACCTGTTTACGCCCGCGGTGGTTCCCGCACACCCCGCTGCGCTCGCCCTGGGCCTGCTGCTTGAGCGCGTGCAACAGGCCGCCACGGTTCGCTTTGCTGCCGCAACCATCCTTGAGCCGGCCAGCGATTTTGGCCGCGCCGCCATGGACGAACTCCACCAGCAGACCGTCAGCCTGCTCAGCTTTCAGAGCATGCCGCGCGCCGTCTACGATGCGCAGGCCGCCTACAACCTGCTCGGCGGATTGGGCGAAAGCGCCAAGGCCAGCCTGAATGCCCTGGAAGCGCGCATCCGGCGCCACTATGACGCCTTATCCGGAGGCCGCTGGCCGGCGCTGGCGCTGCAGGTCGTTCATGCCCCGGTCTTCCACGGCCACACCTTCTCCATTGCCATCGAGCTGGAGCGCCCGGTTGAAATTACGGCGCTCGAAGAGGCGTTGGGCGGCGACCATGTCGACCTGGTGCTTGAGGACACGGATTCGCCCTCAAACCTGGCCGCGACCGGCCAGAACGATGTGCTGGTGCGCCTGCGCCCCGATACGGCCTCGTCGCGCAATCCAAACCTGACATCGCGCCTGTGGCTCTGGGCCGCCTCTGACAACCTGCGCCTCCACGCCCAGAACGCAGTCGAGTGCGCCCTCGATCTGCGGAGACTGAGACCGGCGGGGACGGTGCAGTAGGAACGGTTTCGAATTGGGAATTGGATTGCGCGGCGGGACTAAGATAATTCGTCCCGCCGCTTTCTTTTTGCGACGGCCGTTCAAAGCTGTCTATCTGTGCCAGAATGCAAGCTATGGAAACTCAATACGCGATCGTGGGTCCCAATGGGAGCTGGAGATCCCGGTCGAAATTCGCGAGTCGATGGGGATCCTCGACGGAACACGACTGTGCATTTATCAGGACGAGGCAAGGATCATTGCCGAAATTGACGTGGAAGCTGTAACAGAGACCGTTGCAGATGAATAGACGAGGAATATTTCAGTTCTTCCTCTTCAGCGTGATCGGCGTCCTTCACCAGTCGATATCGCTCGTCGCTTTCGTGTTGATTGCGCGGACCGACTATGCTGATATGGGAAAGCATTTGGCTGTGTGTGCGGCGATTCTTGCCTCGGCTTTGCTGGTATGGATTTGGCTTCGTTCGATCGAAAAACCGATGTGGATATTCCTCGTGCCTCTGGCACTCGCCGTCGGTTTCTCAGCAGCTCTCCGGCTTGTTGGTTTTTTGCTTTTTCCCGGATTGGTGAAGGATTTGGGTGCGCCATTCAGTGACCTATGGCCGGTCCTGGTGGAGACAGGAATCGTGTTCGTTCCGTTCGGAATTGGGACTGCATTGATTCTCCTTCTACAACGATGGATGGCCTGCGTGAGGCTTTCCCAAAAGGTCTGAAGCTCATCCGAATTGAGTTGTCCGAACCGCAGGTACCTTCACTCCACTGGCTCCGCCTTCACCGTCCCCCGCACCGTAACCAAGCCTGCTCAACATACCCGTCCGTCATCCCTGCAATGTAGTCCACCACGGTCCGCGCCAGCCCCTGCGTAGGAATCTGTGTTTGATGATCCTCCGGCAGCATCGTCGGGTCCGCAATCAGCGCGCCAAACAGGCTCTCCACAATCTCCGTTGCGTGCGTCCGCGCCTCCTCCAACACCGGGCTGTTATACAGGCCGCCATAAAGGAATTCCTTGGCTTCGGCACGCTGCGCCTCCATCTCCATACTCAGCGCCGCTAGACGCTCCGGCGCATTCCGCACATCCTCAAGCGATTCAGCCCCGCTCGCCGCCACGCGTCTGCGCACCTCCTGCATCAGGTCCGTCACCAGCGCGTTCAAAATCCGCCGCAGCGTCTCGCTTACGCTTATCTTCTCCGTGGTCTGCGGATATTCCCTCAGCACCGCATCGTAGTAGTCGCAAAACAGCGGCACGCCCTCCCGCACCTGCGCAAGCGCCAAAATCCCCGACTCCAGCCCATCATCCAAATCCGCCGTCAAGTACGCAATCTCGTCCGCCAGGTCGATCAGTTGTGCCTCAAGCGGCGGAAACTGCCCCAGAAAATAGTCCGCCAGCTCGGGATGCTCGCTGGCCGCATAATCCCGCGAGTGCTTCACAATCCCTTCGCGCACCCCCAGCGTCAGGTTCAGCCCGCGAAACGCCGCATACCGCTCCTCAAACCACGTCACTATGCGAAGCGCGTGCAAATTGTGGTCGAAGCTCAGCCCGTATTGGCGCAGGCAGTGGTCCAGCGCCTTCTCGCCCGTATGCCCAAACGGCGGATGCCCAATGTCGTGCGCCAGCGCCAGCGCTTCCGCCAGCTCGGCATTCAGCCCCAGCGCCCCTGCCAGCGTCCGGGCAATCTGCGTCACTTCAAGCGTGTGGGTAAGCCGGCTGCGAAAGTGGTCGGAGGGCGAGTCGGCCGGCAGCCGCGCAAATACCTGCGTCTTGCCCGCCAGCCGCCGAAAGGCGCGCGAATGCAGGATCCGTGCCGCGTCGCGGGCAAACGGCGTGCGATAGAGATGCGGCTGCTCCACGTGTTTGCGTCGAGTAAGCTCGCTGCCGACGTCGCCCGGGACGGCAATCTCGGCAGGCAGCCGGGAACGCGAGCTGGCTTCCATGGTCATGGTTGTCTTCGATGCAAGCTGCAACGGTTCTGGTCTGTTTATACCGCAGTTCGGGAGAGGCACGCACAAAGTTCCAGCTACGTGCCCAGTATCACGATCCATCCAGTTGCGGAATGGTATAACGGTGCCCATACGGTTTGGATTGGACAACGCCCATTACTTCGGAGTACCATCCAGCCGGATTTTTTTGATGGCCTTGCGCTGGCACGAATTTTGCGCGCGAGGGCTGGAATAACTTTACTTGAGGAACCGGAGGCAGGCATGAAAACGATGAAATTCACTGCATTGGCCGTGCTGGCGCTTGGCGCCGCGTTCACGTTGGGTTGCGGCGAGAGGCACTCAAACAAAGAGGTCTACTACCTGATTTCAGCAAACAGCGCTTTGCCCTACTGGAAGACCGCAGCTGCCGGCTTCAACAAGGCAGCGGCGCAATACAAGGTCACCGCCAAAGTCGATGGCCCTGACGGCTACGATCCCCGGGCCGAGAAGGACGCGCTGCACAAGGCGGCAGCCACCAAGCCGGCCGGTATTCTCATCTCCGTCTCCGATGTGTCCATCCTGCAACCGGAGATTAATGCGGCCGTGGCCGCAGGCATTCCGGTCATCACCATGGACTCCGACGCGGCCGGCAGCCGACGCCTCTATTTCATCGGAACCAACAACCTTGAGGCGGGCCGCATTGGCGGCAATCGCATCATTGCCAAGCTGGGCGGCCATGGCAACGTTATCGTCTACACCATCGCCGGCCAGCCCAACACTGAAGAGCGCCTCAAGGGATTCAAAGACGTTTTCGCCAGCCGTCCCGGAATCAAAATCGTTGACGTGGTCGACATTAAAGACGATCCGAAGATCGCCTTCGACAAGACCCAGGAGTACATGGCTCTCACCGGCGACAAGAAGATCGACGCCTTCATCTGCCTCGATTCAGCCTCTGGCAAACCAGTCTCCGACGCCATCAAGCGCACCGGCGCAACGGACCGCACTCTCGTGGCCTGGGACGTGAATCAGGACACTCTCGACGGCATCAAGGCGGGTACCATCGACGCCACCGTCGCGCAGAAGCCCTTCACCATGGGCTACGTAGGCCTCAAGATGCTCGATGAGGTCTTCCATAACCCGCCCGCCCAGCTCAGCAAGGACTACAGCGTCGACTCCTTCTCGCCCTACCCGGTGTTTGTCGATACCGGCGCCTCGCTGGTCGACAAGAGCAACGTCGATCTGTACATCGCCTCGGCAGCCGCCGGCACGCAGTAGCACCGCTCGCCAGACTCGAAGTCAACTGCGACTCCAATGCCCACCCGCGTTGGGGTCGCATTCGTCTGCCCACTGCAAATCGAGGGGGTACTCAATCCCTTGCAAGTGCACTCCCGCCCCCGATCCGCATCCAATGCTCCGAGGTGCAAAATGACCGCAGAGCCGTCCCGGATCGGACCGGGCTCCAGGATCAAAGCAAACAGCGCAGCCCTCTCATCCTAACGCCTCGGCGCGGATGAATCTCTTCCGAGAGTCGTTGAAATGACTGAAATCCTCATACGCTTTTTGATCGGGGGCCTCGTAGTCAGCGCGTTCTCCGTCTGCGGAGACGTCCTGCGTCCCAAGAGCTTTGCGGGCTTGTTCGGCGCCGCGCCTTCGGTTGCGCTCGCCAGCCTTGCCCTCACCTTTACACAGCGCCCTGGTTCCTATGTCGCCCTCGAAGGCCGGTCAATGGTCTTTGGAGCAATCGGTTTCCTCACCTATGCCTACGTCGCCGGGCAGCTTCTCAAGCGAAGTCAAAGCGGCGCGCTTGTCGTCACTGTGGCGGCCATGCCCATCTGGTTTGGCATCAGCTTTGGCTGTCTCTTCATGTTCGGAGGGATGAATTGATGTTGATCGAAGTGGATGCTTCCTCGCTCTCCGAAACCAAACCGCACGAGTACGCACTGCGATTCCTTTTCGGAGGAACGTGTACCGCAATCGCCGGGCTCATCGCGAACCGGTATGGGCCGGCCGTCGGAGGGCTCTTCCTCGCATTCCCAGCCATCTTCCCAGCCGCCGCGAGCCTGATTCAGGATCACGAGAAGCGCCGCAAGGCCGCGATTGGCAAGGACGGCAGCCGGCGCGGAAAGAACGCCGCGGCGCTCGACGCTTTTGGAGCCACGCTCGGTTGTCTCGGTCTCATAGCCTTCGCCCTGGTGTTATGGAAATTTGCGGATGGCTTTCCCCCCGTAGCCATCCTCGGTATCGCATTCGCAAGTTGGGCGCTCATAGCCTTCGCAGCCTGGCTGGTCAGGCAGCATTGGCCTCGACGTCGACGTCGACAGACGCACAATGGCTGAGCCGTTGAGTAATCGAAAAGCTGAAGCTCAACCATCCTGGCCGGGTCGCAACAAAGCCCGTGCGAGCCTCCCGCGAGCGTCTGCCGCACCGCAGGTGCCGGGTGCCAACTTATGCCGACCCATGCGCATCGAACGACACTGGCAGATTGATTGAATAGAAACCTCCGCAAGGCAGGCAATGAAAACCAAACAGCTAAAAGCAAATCCAGCCGTCAACGCTCCCTCATTGCAAGGTGAACAGTCCACCATCGAAAGCGTCACCACCAGCTTTGAGTCGTGGATGCGCACCTGCACCACCGTCATCGAGTCCGATCTCAAATCGAAGCACCAACTGATGAAGCAAACCCCATTCGGGTTTCTTCGCGGAACGTTTTACCGCTGGGCTCAGTTGTGGCCATTCATTTGTGCTGACGTCTGCATTGCTCCCAAGGTCCTCGCAGTCGGCGATCTGCATGTCAACAGTTTCGGTACGTGGCGCGATGCCGAGGGCCGCCTGTGTTGGGGCATCGATGATTTCGATGAAGCCTACCCCCTCGCTTATACCAACGATCTCGTCCGTCTGGCAGCCAGCCTCAAGATCGTTCTCGATGAGGAAGGGCTTTCCATCAAGCTCAAAGACGGATGCAATGCCATCCTCGATGGATACACTGACTCCTTACGTCATGGCGGATGCCCCATCGTTCTCGCTGAGCGGGAGCAGAAGTTGGGCAAGCTTGGAGTGGACAGCTTCACACCGCCTTCCAACTTTTGGGAAAAACTCAACCACCTTCCTGCAGTGCGTAAGCCACTCGCGAAAGATCTCAAACGCGCTCTCGAAAAGACGTTGCCCGAGCCCGGCATCGAATACAAAGTTGTCCGTCGCCAGGCCGGGTTGGGAAGTCTGGGCCAGGAACGATTTGTAGCCATTGCCATGTGGCAGGGCGGATACATCGCGCGCGAAGCAAAGCTGACCGTCCCTTCCGCCTGCTCGTGGTTGAACGACGAGGTCGGACACCGTCAATCCTTGTATGAAAAAGCGATCAGTTCCGCGGTCCGGTCGTCTGACCCGTTCCAATTGATTGATGGATCATGGCTCATCCGCCGTCTTTCGCCCGACTCAAATCCCATCGACATTCAAACGCTCCCCAGGCATAGCGATGAAGAGATGCTTCTCACTGCCATGGGCTCTGAAACGGCCAACATCCATTTAGGCAGCAGGGGCCAGACAAAGAAAATCCTGAAAGACCTGAAGTCGCGCAAGCGTAACTGGCTGCAGGACGCCGCGGAGCGCATGGCGAAGCTGCTCGAAAAAGACTGGAAGCGCTACCGGAAGCATTGATTACAGCCGGGGTCCCATATTCCTCCTTTGGGACATGGCAAACTGCCAGGCCCCGAATAAAAAAGGAATCTCAACCCTGCCACACCGCGTCCGATGTCCAGGCGGTTTCTATGGAATTCCTCCTGGACATCGTGACCATCGTGAGCATAGGCCTCATGATCGGCACGGAGTTCACTGTCTCAGCTTTCGTTAACCCGATCCTCGAAAAGCTCGACGACTCAGCGCGAGAAAACGCGACGCGCCTCTTCGCGCAAAAACTCGGCTATGCCATGCCTTACTGGTATGGGTTCAATCTCCTGCTCCTCATCGCAGAAGTGATAGTCCTCCGTGGCCATCCGGGCGTGTTCTTCCTTGTCGCGGCAGTTGTCATCTGGGTAGCTGTCATCGGTTTCACGCTGATGATTCTGGTCCCCATCAACAACCGGATCGCGAACATGGATTCCGCTGCGTTCACACCCGCGCTTCGCCGCGAACACAAAAAATGGGATACACTCCATCGTTGTCGCGTGTTGGCTCTAAGCATCGCAATGATCTGCATGCTGATTGGAACTCGCCCTTGAGGTCCGGGAACATTTCGATCTAACCTTCTTCGGCGGCGCAACAAGGCCGTTGCCTGCGCCTGGACAAACCAGACGTCAGAAGCTGCTCGTCAGCCGTAAAGAAAAACTCCTGGACACCCCAATGGCATTCCCTGAGAACAAGCCTCCAAAGTCGATGACTTCGAGCGTGTTGCTCAGGTTCTGGCCGTCCGCCTGCAATTTCATTGAGAACTTTTCCCGCTTCAACAGATCGGCGCCCACCGAAGCATTCTCGGTGAGATAAGGCCTGATGCGGTCTCGATTGAAATTGAGGTGATTGATCACCACCTGGCCATACTCGGTCGCATATTGTTGGGGAGTTAAATCCGGTTGAAACGGCAGCCCACTGTTGTAGTCGCTTCCCAGGGCGACCCACATCCGCGGCGCGGCCTGATAACGCCCGCGCGCGCGAATCGTCTGCCGCTGGTCCTGCGAATCGGGTGCATGTCCAGTCGTCTCAGTCAGCGCGGCGGATGCATCATCCCCAAGAAACAAACCGCCCGTTACCGGATTGAAGGCATTCCCCACAATGTATGAGTAGCTGGCGATACTGGAAAAGCCCTTCCAGTTTTGAACTTCGAGTTTGCCCTCCGCACCGTAGAGAATGGCTTTGCTGAACGCGATGGGAAAGCTGATCCCGGTACTCAGGATTTGCGAGTCGTCGCCGTAGTTATTCATGTCGCGGCGGAACATATTCGTGTCTACTCGCAAATGATTGAAGACTGCTTTCGTCAGGCCCAACTCGTAGTAGTTGCCATGAGAGGGCTGAACCGGGAGTTGCACTGCGGGCACGCCGGTGTCCAAAGATTCGGCCGCTGGGGAACTGGATAGAAGAATGTTTTCAAAGGAAGGAGTCTGGAAGATGCGGTCGTAGGATCCGTGCAGAATCAGGCCAAGTGTGGGGAAGTAGCGCGACATGGCCACGCGCGGGCTCACCGCATTTTGATTCAAGAGCAGTTGGTAGTGATCCCATCGCAGGCCCGCGCTCACCGTCCACTTGCCCAGGCGAATCAAGTCCTGAACGTAGGCTGATTGTTCAAGATCCGGACGGCTGCCGGTAAAAGCAAATGTTGTCGCTCCGGTGTCGAAGATCCCCAGGGTGATCGGGCATTGTGGGTCCGCAGGATCGGCACAGTCGGGCATCACATAGCTGGTATTTTCGTGCAGGAAAACCGCGTCGGATTCGACTCCCGCCTTCCACTCGTTCCTTCCGTGATGCACGGCGACGCTACTGTTGAAGTAGATCTCCTTGAAGTCGTTGTGCTGGGTTGCAATCAGAGGCCACGATGCCGGATTCGAATAAAAGTCAGTAGAGTTGTCACGGGACATGAATCGCAGCCAGCCTATCGTATCGGCGGAAAAAATGTGCTGATAGGAGGCGCTCCCCATGGTTTCAAAGTTGTCACCCGTCTGCAGTTGCCCTCCTGGTATGAACACGCAGTCGCTCGGCTCGTCCGCTGCTGGAACAGGCGGGCAGCCAACGTTGTTATTTGAGTCAGGCAAATATGCGCCATTCTGCTGCACCATTTCGTTGGGGATCTCGTAGTGCGCGAGTTCATGGCGCACAATCAGCGTGAGACGGTCTTTCTCCGTGATCTCGCGCTCGTAGTTCACGGAAAAACTGCCTGTGGTGCCGCTGTTGGTATAGTTCTCCGGCACAACCGGATCCAGATAGTGCCCGGTCATGTTGCCGGAACCGCCCATGCCTAGCGTGTTTCCCTTCCATGTGTATTGATCCTGAGTATCGATCGCACCCGTGGCATAGCTTCCGCCGAAAAGAGTGAGTTGCCCGTGAAGTCCGGGATTTGAGCTCTTGAGCGTGTTGATCTCAACCACGCCGCCCATCTTCCTTCCATATTCCGCGGGGATGCCGGCGGTATAGATCTTGAGGGATTCGACGTCGTCGCCTTCGGCGGGCTCCGGGCCAAAGCTCGGCGAGCGGTTGTCGGTCAACGGAATTCCATCCACAACAAATTGCGTTTGATATTCTGACCCGCGCGGGTGCAGAACCGCATTGCCTTCGTAGAGCCAGCCGGGTTCTGAGTTCACCAGGTCCTGCATGGACCGGCCGGGCAGCGCGGTCAATCGAGTCTGAATCGTTTCTGTACCCATCTCGTTGACCGAGTCTGCGCGGTACGGATCGATCAATGTGCCGGATGCTGTGACCTTGACCGACTCGGAAACCGATCCCAGTTTGAGCCGAATCGTACGATCCAGCGGAAGCGCTGAGCGGATTTCAATCGTCTCGGAATCTTCGGCAAAGCCATGAGTTCGGATCTGGACCTGGTAGATTCCATAAGGCAGACGCTTGGCATCCAAGACGCCCCGATCATCCGTAGTGAATGTATTGCGATATTCATTGCCCTGGCTAACCAGCTCGACCGCGCTCTTAACGCCTGAGCCCGTGGGATCGACCACAGTCAAACGCAATTCTCCCGTGGTGCTTTGTGAAAGCAAGGGAAGGGCCCACAGAAGTCCCGCAACCAAAGCCTGTTTCATCATCAAAAGTCATCGGATCGAATGAGTCTTCGCAGAATCCAAAGGTTGTGTGTTCCGCCTCTGGGAAGCCAAGTCCGCGAAGGAAACCCTAGCTTAGTATCGCTCAAAAGGAGAAATCTGTTTTCGGCTGTGTCGATGGAAAGCATCCGCGTGAATCCATCTACTTTGTAGATGCCGATTTCCCTTCCTTGTGCAAGGGTCTTCAAGCATTTTTGACTCCGCTCACACTTGCGAACCAGGGTTCGCGCGACCTCCGCGTCAAATTGCTACGCCTCGGCCGTCGCTCGAACATCGGCAAGCCCGGTGCATTTCCGAGTGCAATTGCACAGAAAAGAAAATAAAAATAAAGAGCGCATTATCAATAGGTTAAGCCACTATCTCGTGCAAAATAAGCGCATTTCCCAAAAATGCGTTCAATTCTAAGCAATCCTTTACTTCATTTAGTTCAATTCTCTGCAACCGAAACATCTCGAAAAGGCTGCCCGCAAGGTTCATGTCGATGCGAAAGGCAACCACTTGAGCAGCCATTTCGCATGTTTTGTAACCAGACAGGCAGCCTTTTGGGCTATGTAGTACAACCCTCTGAGCAGCCATTTGATTCTCGAAAATTGATAACTGCCAACTTAGAGCTGACAACTCACTCCGGCTTCGGCTGCCCGGTCGCGCTGTCCTGTCTGGCCAGCCGCACGCGCGCCGTCTCCAGTTTGCGCTGCACCTTGGCCACGTCCCCCGGCTCAACGTCGTCCACCGCCGACTTGGCGTACTGGGCCAGCGAAAGCTCCCACTGCGAGGCCGCCAGCCGGATACGCCCTGTCTTTTCATATAGATCACCCAGGTGATCGTGAACCGTCGGGTCCGTCTGATCGCGCTCCACGGCTTGGCGCAGGTTCTCCTCCGCCAGTTCGTAGTCGCCCATCTTGAAGTAAACCCAGCCCAGCGAGTCAAGATACGCACCGTTCATGGGGTCCAGCTCAACCGCCTTGCGGATCATCTTCAGAGCCTCTGGCAAGCGCATGCCACGGTCCGCAAGCATATACCCTAAATAGTTTAAAGTCATGGTGTTAGCCGGGTCTAGATCGAGCGCCTGCTTGAAGAATTGCTCGGCCGGCTCATAGTGTTTTTGCCGCTCAGCAAGCGCACCCTTCATGAACAACAGGTAGGTGCGGTCGCTCTTCTTGGTGGTCAGAGCGTCCGCCTTGGCCAGGGCGTCATCCGCCTCCTTCCAGCGGCGCAGTTGCGTGTAGAACTGGGCCAGCTTGAGCCACACAACTCGATCCTTATCAGTGTTATCCAGCAGGGCCTTCGTCATGGCCACGCCTTCGTCGGCCTTGCCCTGCTCAATCAGCGCCCCGGACAGCATCATCTTCAAATCGGGGTCCTTGGGGCTGGCCTCCACGGCCTTGCGCGAAACTTCCACCGCGCGGTCGTACATGCGCGCTTCGCCGTAAGTCTCCACCTGGCCTTCGTACCCGGCAAGTGCCTCGTCCCCCCCCAAATCAATGAGCTTCTGGTAGGTGGCAATAGCTTGATCTACTTTGTTTTGTTCGGCGTAGAGTTGACCAAGCCGCTCAAGGAAAAAGCTGCGTCTGCTCTTCTCTTCGGATGTGTAAGCGCCATTGGCGTGGAAAGTATCCGGCAATTCCAGCATCTTCTCGTAGGTCTGCGTGGCCTCGTCGTAGCGCCCCAGCACGTCCAGCAGCAGGCCTTCGTTATAGCCGGCTTCGAGTGATGTCGGGTCCATCTTGCGCGCCTTGCGAATGGTGGTCAGGGCATCTTCATATTTGCCCTGGCGGCGCTGAATTTCGCCGATATGTATAAGCGGTTCAACATTTTCCGGGTCCGCTTCCGTAACCAGCTTGAACTGTTTCAGAGCCTCATCCAGTTGATTGTCCGCAAGCAACGCCTGGGCCAGCGCGTCGAGTGTCTGGGCGTCGCCGGGGTCCATGTCCGCAGCTCGCTGATAGGCCGCAATGGCATCCTTGGACTGCTTCAATTGGTCATACGCAGCGCCGAGAGCGAACTCCATCTTGGGCGTGCGGTCAGCCTCGGGAACATCCTGAATCACCTTGGCGGCATGCTGAATATCGCCGCTTTCCGCATACAGGCGAGCCAGATTCAGCACCACCTCTTCTGACTCGGGCTCAATGCCCTGCGCAATGTGGAACTGCTCTTCAGCCTTTTTCGCATCGTGCTTCACGGTGTAAAGCTGGCCCAGAACCATTCGGTCTTCAACACTTTTCGGCTGCAGGGCAACGATTTTTTCGTATTCGGCAATGGCCTGGTTCAAAACGTTCGAAGACGGTGAAGTGGAAGAAGTTGAGTTCTGGCCCTCGCCGAGCTGACGCAGATAAATCCGCCCCAGCAGCTTGTGGGCATCCACATCGTTGGGGGAGCTCTTTAGCAGGTTGCGGGCGGTGACTTCGGCATCGTGCCCGCGGCCGGTGTTGAAGTAGAGTTCGGCCAGACCATCGTTCAGCTGCGGCGAACCTGGGTCGGCATTGAGGGCGAGTTTATACTCCTCAATGGCGCGCGTAATCAGCTCGGGGCGGCCTTCGGAGACAGCATCTTCCTGGTCGATATTGGCCAGCGCCAGGTGGTAATAGGCTGAGGCGCGGTCAGGCGGCGTGGGCGTTGCGTCTGCAGTGGAAGCATTGGCCGCAGGCGCTGCGGATTTCTCAACTGGAGCAGCCGGAGCGCCGGTGCTGGACGCAGGCTGAACTGGCTTGGCCTGTCCGCGAGCCGGGGGTGCCGGGAGCAGGACCATGGATGCTGCGGCAATCGAAAGCCAGAAAGGCAACGTATGAAGGTTTGTTTTCATCATCCAGAAGATTCCGCGCCTTGCGAGCCGGGTGAACGGGAGGGAAACCCGTGGGTAGGCCGGAAAGGCAGCACAGGCAGCCTTTAAGAGGAACTCTGCCTACTGTAGAGACGATTTTACCCGGTAATAGTCGCGGTGGAACGGCTGAATGCGGGATTTTTGGAAAAAGACAGCTCTGCGGCCGCGGCGTTGTGCCGATTCCGCGGAGAGATTCGATGGGGGGAATACGATTATTTGCCGGATGAATGCTGGTGCAGTTCGACGGCCATTTTGCGGGTCTCCGAACTTGCTTTCAGCCAGTCCATCAGCAGAGAAGTCACGTCGACTGTGGCTGCCCTGGAGCCGGGAGCGGGTGACTCGACGATGGAGGTCAGTTTCATTTTGCCGCTCAACTCCGTGAACTCCGGCTGCAGCACCGCAAGAATATTGTCGATGGGGGCTTTGCCGGCGAGCTGCTGCATGGCCAGTTCCTGACTCTCTGCACCGTACTTTTCCAATTCTTTGGCTCTGGCAGTGTCATTGGCCGCCTTGACGGTTTTCAATTCGTATCGACGGTCGGCGAGGATCGCGCTCCATATCGGAGATCGATAGTACGCAAGGACGATGCTGGAGCGATCAAATGTGCCGACAACGGGAATGGATGGTGAATCGGCCGGGGCGATGGGCGCCTGCGCATTTGCGGCGACAGGCAGAGCGGCGAGTATGAGGGCAATGGCGACCCTTTTCATGGCAAGCCTCCTTCGCAAGCCGCAAGGCAAGTCGCTCGCGGCAGCTGGCGAGACGTTAGCTCGCGGCGAATATACTCCGCTGGAGACGGAGGAATTGTGGCGCGTGTCACTGTCAGATGTTCACCCCAGCGACCGAGGCCACGGCTTATGGGGCCAGTCCGGCTCGGGTCCGGGTCACCCGTTGAATCGCACTCCAGTCCTCGCCGGCCAGTCCCTGCACTATGCATGCCTGCATTTTTTCCTCAACCAGTTGCGCAATCTCCAGTGGGCAGCCAACAGTCCCCGCATCGTCCAGCATGAGCCGCACATCCTTGAGGCCACCGCGCATAGAGAATCCGCCTTCACCTCTGGTGTCGCGCTCCTTCATGCGGCGGGCGTAGCCCTGCAGGCCGGGGTGCGCGAAGACGCGCTGGAAGAACTGGGCCATGATTTCAGGGGAAGCGCCAGTTTTCTCGGCGAATATGTAGCACTCCCCGAAGACCTCGACGAGAGAAACGATGAAGAAGTTGAAGCAGAGCTTCTGATGGTTGGCGACGCTGGCGGGGCCGGGCATGGGGATAAGCAGGTTGGCGAAGGCTCGACATGCGGTATGAACTTCTTCGATTGCGGAGGGGTCGCCGGCGAGGAGTTGGAGGAGGGTTCCAGAGGCGGCTGCGTCCGGTCGGCCGAGTACGGGCCCGGAGACGTACCGGGTGCCGTGCGCCGAGTGTTCGGCGGCGAGCCAGTCTGCGCAACTGGGGGAAATGGTGGTGGTGCAGAGATGGATGGCGTTGGGGACCATGTGCGCAAACACGCCGTCTGCGCCGGAGAAGACGGAGCGGATGGATGCGTCGTCCATCAGGCTGCTTATGACCAGAGAGACGCCTGCGACCGCTTCGGCCGGGGCCCTGCTGGCAATTGCGCCAGCTTCTGAGAAGGGAACCATTTTTTCTGGGCTGCGATTCCACACGCGAAGGGAGTGGCCGGTGCGAAGCAGGCAGTGAGCCATGCCAGAGCCCATGTTTCCAAGACCGAGGAAGGCGATGTTCAAGATGTGTTCCTTTCGGATGAAGCGGGGGCGGACTGTGGAAGGCCCGGTAGCCAGCCGTGCTCACGGAGGGATTTTAAATGTCGCTGAAGGACTTCGGCCTGCCGTTCCAGACGCTCCAATTGGCGCTCACCGGGATGGTCCTGGGACGCTACTGCGGGCTGCGTGTCCTGGAGGCCAGAATCGGGCCAGGGAGATTGTGCGGGTTGTGCTCCTGCTGCGGTCTGATCCTCAAGCCATTGCAGGCGGCGATCAAGGAGCTCAAAGCGGCTCTGCACGGTGGCGGACTGCTTCCACGGCCACTCGCCGTCAAGCGCGGTCAGGGTGGTGACAGATTGGGCGAAGCGGCGAAGGTAAGTGACAAAAGCTGCGACAAACTGGGCGAAAGGACGCCGACGAGGCCAGGATTCGGCAAGAAGCCGTTCGAGAGATTCTTCGGTATCGTTATGGGCCAGCCCGGCGGCGCGGCGGGCGTTCGCCAGAAGGCGTGTTGACCGGGATCGGCCCAGGATCGGATTCTTCCAGGACTCGGCGAGTTGGGCCAGGTAGCGGCGATCGGCTGAAATGCTCGCACGGAGGAACTGAGGGGCACGATCGCGTTCGTAGGATGGGAAGAGAAAGAGCATGGCCAACAGCGAGATGACCGCGCCGGCAACTGTGTTTCCGGTGCGAATAAGCGCCAGTTGCCAGTCGCCCGAATACGGAAGCCAGGCGAGAACGAAGGTGGGCGTGAGGAAGAAAGCGAATGCCGCGTAACTGACCGGCAGAACGGCCAGAGCCAGCAGGGCAAGAGGAAAGAGGACAGCGGCAGTGGCCATTTGCGAGTGGAGCGTAGCTGCGAGCACAGCGGCCAAAATGCCACCGGCGACGGTGCCGCCGACGCGTTCCATGCTGCGGCGCATGGTTCCCGAGACGTGCGGCTGAAGGACGATGAGTGAGGTCATAAGCAGCCAGTAGCCGTGATTGATATGCAGCAGCAGAATGATGATGACATCGAGTCCACAGACCAAGGCGACGCGTGCGGCGTGGCGCATGGCGAGCGATTCGGGTGTGAAGCTGGCGCGCAACTGGTCGACGACGCGTGCGGCGCTCCATCCCTGGCGCAGCTCGGCGAGGCGCGCGTAGACGTACCCAAAATGGCCGACGGATTGGCTGACCGAGGCGGGGATGGGCGGAACCGTCTCGACGGCGGGCGAGGCGCCAAAGCGGAGGAGTGCCGCGCTTTCGATTGCGGTTTCAAGCAGGGAAGCGGCCTCCGTGATCTGGGCAAGAAGAAAGCGCGTGGTGGCATCGGACTGGTCGAGGCAGGCCTCCAGAGAGCCGGGCAGCCTTTGCATTTCTAAGCGTTGGATCTGGGCCACAGCCGGGGACTGACCCTTGCGGATCAATTTGGATGAAGTCAGGAGGTTGGCGACGAAAAGCTCCGCGGAACGAAGATCCGCAAGACTGGAATTGGCGCGATCTGAGCATCCGAAGTCAGGAGATGCCGTCTGCGACTCAAGATGTTCGGCCAGAGCGACGGTGCGAGCGATGAGCAGGTCGGCGTGTTCAAGTAGGACGACCAGTTGACGACCCTGAGCCGTGTCGGCCTGGTGCTCGGCGCGGATGGAGGCAACGGCCTGCCAGCCCTGCTCGACGGCACGGCGGATGCGGTACTGATGGTGCCTGGCGAGACGGTGCCACAGCGCGGGGCCCTGTTCAGACCTATTGGAAAGTTCAACTACAGAGGCAAGAAACGAGGCGAGCTCGGTGTAGCAGGCGCTGACCGCGAAGCGTGCGGGACGATAGGCATCGAGCGGCCAGAGGAAGAGCGAGAGCAAAGCAGCCCATGCGCCACCGCCAAGCAGAAGCAGGCCGCGAACCAGGGCCTCATGCCGGTTGGCAGTAGGCGCGCCGATACCGCAGATGAAGATAACCTGGACCAGCAGGCCTGCCCCGGCGAACGGCGGCCCTAGAACGGCCAGATAGCTCCAGAGAAAGCAGAAAAGAACGGTGACGGGCAGCGCCCAGATGAGGCTGCCGCCCGCGATGGAGCCGAGAAACAAACCGAGCGCCCCACCGATGGAGAGCGTGGCAAGCGATGCCATGCGCGAGCGGTAAGGACCGCCGGTGTCGGCCAGGATGGCTTCAAAACCGCCGAGGGAGGCCCAGCCGAGGTTGGGGATTCCGGCCAGGTCGCCGAGGACGAGCGGAGCGCAGAGGGCGACGGCGGAGCGGAAGCCGCGGAACCAATCCATTTGGCGGGCAAGTGCGAGGGTACGGTCGCGCAGGCTGGACCGGGGATGGATTGGGGAGGGCATGGACTAATTACACCATTCCCTTTGGCCCACGAGCCCCCCCTTCAATGGCGGAAATGGCGGATGCCGGTGAAGACCATGGCGATGCCGAGCCGGTCGGCAGCGGCGATTACATCCTGATCCTTCACGCTGCCGCCGGGCTGGATGATTGCGGTTGCACCGGCAGTTGCTACAGTTTCAAGGCCGTCGGGGAAGGGGAAAAAGGCGTCGGATGCGGCGACACTGCCGGCGAGAGGTAGTACGGCTTTCATGGCGCCGAATTTTGCGGCGTCAACACGGCTCATCTGGCCTGCGCCGACGCCAAGGGTCTGGCCGTCACGGGCGTAGACGATGGCATTGGACTTGACGTGTTTGCACACGCGCCAGGCGAAAAGCAGGCTACGCAGCTCCTCGGCTGTGGGCGGACGCCAGGTGACTACATCCAGCTCTGACTCTTCGACGCGGCCTGTGTCGGCGTCCTGGAGCAGAAGGCCACCGGAGACATGCTTGACGACGGGCCTTGGCGGTGCCGCCTTGATCTCAACCAGGCGGAGGTTCTTCTTTGCAGCGAAGCGCTCGCGGGCTTCAGGGGTGAAGGCGGGCGCAGCGATGGCCTCGACGAACAGCTTCGCGATTTCGGCGGCTGCGTCGGCGTCGACGGGGCGATTGATGCCAATAACTCCTCCAAAGGCAGAGACGGGGTCGGCGGCAAGGGCTTTCTGATAGGCTTCGAGGACGGTTGCACCGGTGGCTGCGCCGCAGGGGTTGGTGTGCTTGACGATGATGACCGCGGGCTGGTCGAACTCCTGTGCCAGCTCCCAGCAGGCGTCGAGATCAACGAGATTGTTAAAGCTGAGTTCTTTGCCCTGAAGCTGGGTCGCGCCGGCGACGCCAAGGCCGGAGCCGTCCGCGTAGAGCGAGGCGCGCTGGTGGGGGTTTTCCCCGTAACGGAGGGATTGTGCCAGAGGAAAATTGATCCGGAGAGTGCTAGGGAGCGCTTCTTTGTTGGGGATGGCGTGGATGTCCGATGCGGGTGCTTCCTCGATCTGATCAAGGGTGTTGGCAATGGCTGTGTCGTAGGCGGCAGTGGTGGCGAAGGCTTGTTTTGCGAGATGCCAGCGTGTTTCGCGGCTCAAAGCGCCGGAGCTGAATTGAAGCTCTTCGACGAGCGCGGGATAGTCGGCCACGCGGGTCACGATGGCGACATCTTCAAAATTCTTGGCCGCGGAGCGAACCATGGAGGGTCCGCCGATATCGATGTTTTCAATTAGGTGGCCGAAGGCAACGCCGGGCTTTGCGGCGGTTTTCTCGAAGGCATAGAGATTGACGACCACCATATCGATGGGCTCGATTCCGTAAGCGGCGACGGCGGATTCGTGCTCAGCATTGCCACGGATGTAGAGCAGGCCGCCGTGGACCTTGGGGTGGAGGGTCTTGACGCGGCCATCGAGCATTTCAGGGAAGCCGGTAAGGTCGCTGATGTCCTTAACCGCGAGGCCAGCTTCGCGCAGCGTGCGGGCGGTGCCGCCGGTGGAGACCAGTTCAACGCCAAAGGCTGCGAGAACCTGGGCGAATTCGACCAGGCCGGTCTTATCGGTCACGCTGAGCAATGCTCTCTTGATTTTCTTGGCCGAACTCACGATCTGTGCTCCTTCGATTGAAGGTCTCGCAAAAGGCCAAATGTCCAATTGAACGAAGACCAAACTCCAGATTACATCCCTGACTTGACCCCGGAGCGTAGTGACGGCGATTGAACACCTGCGTTTGATCGGCCGTCAGTTCGCCAAACGGGAGTTTCCACATCATCCGGTGTTTTGCGTAAGTGCTTCAACCCACGGAGCCTTTGGAAATGCTTTAGAGTGAGAGCATGGGAACTTATTCCCCACTACCTCCACAACGCGAAGGTGAACCGGATGATCGCGGAACTGTATCGCAGATTCTGCCGCCGGGGACTGCCTCAATGCCGCCGCAGCCGGTTCGGCATCAAAGGCGGTCGTGGATGGTGGCACCCGCCACGTATTTCCTGATGGGTATCAACTTCGCGGTGTTTCTGTGGATGGTGTTGCGCCACGTCAGTTATCTCGGTCCATCGCCGGAAGATTTGCTCGCCTTCGGGGCTAACAATGCCGGAGCGGTGCTCGTCAACGACCAGTGGTGGCGCATTGTTACCGCCATGTTCGTCCATGTAGGCATCATCCACCTGGCCACGAACATGTGGTGCCTTTGGAACCTGGGCATGTTGGCTGAGCCTCTCATGGGTTCATTGGGCGTTCTTGCGGTATACATCCTAACCGGGGCGGCCGGAAATCTTCTGTCGGTTTTTGTGACCCGGCTATGGTTTTACGATCCGTCTCAGGTAGTCGGTGGGCTATTCGGACCGGTAGGCGCCGGTGCATCGGGAGCGGTGTTTGGGATCGCAGGCGCGCTCATTGTGCTGCTCAAGTCTCACTGGCTGCCGATCCCTGCCGAGGAGCTGAGGAAGCTTCGCAAGTCGGTGATCTACTTTGCGGGAATCAACCTGGTGATTGGATTGGCGACGATCATTCCCGGCTCGTTTGTCAAAATTGACAACATGGCTCACATGGGCGGATGTGCCTGCGGACTATTGTTCGCTGCACCGATGGTTCCGGGGATTGGCGCGCCGAAGAGGCTCTTTTTCTTTCGCCGTCGTATCGCAGTCGGATTGGTCGTGTTGACGCTCACGCTGTTCGCGTTCTTTATCGCCAGTTTCCAGGGGCAATAGACAGAACCTCGCCTTTTGGCGTGGCAGTGGTCCGCTACCGGATGGCGGTAGCGGCGAATTTTTTCACCATCGCCAGCAGCAGCTTGCGGTCGCTCTCGTTCAGGTTCGATGAGTAGCGGCGAATCTGGGTGAGAAAGCGTAGTTCCTCATCAGAGAGCTTGGCAGTGTTGAGTTGACGACCTGTCGTCTCGTCGGCAAAGAACTGCGCAATGGAGATATCAAGCGCCACGGCGATTTTGGAAAGCGTGTCCAGCGAGGGAACGGTGTGGCCGTTCTCCACGCGCGAGAGGTAGCAGCGCAAAAGGCCGGTTTTCTTCTCGATGTCGCCTTGAGACAACCCTTTCTGAAGCCTGTGAGTGCGAATCGTTGTACCAATCTTCATGATGGCGGTGTTCCTGTCTGATAGCTGCCACAGTTTACTCATATGGCAGTAATCAAAAGATGATTGACTTAATAGTTAACATGCTGGTCGGATGAATGCAAGAACTTTCGTCACTGGGCTAGAGTTCCTTCCTGAGATACGCGAGGCCTTCCACTGGGTTGTCGTTGTAGGGCGCGCAAGGCTTAAAGCCGAGGTCGAGATACATCCGATGTGCAGCGGCCATGGAGGTTGGAGCAGTGTCAAGATAGACGGCATTGCGGCCAGCCGCGATAGCACGGTCAAGAACGGCCTGGGTGAGTGCGCGGCCGAGCGAGAGGCCCCGTGCAACAGGCCGCACCCAGAGGCGCTTAAGTTCCCAGGCATGGGGTTCGACAGTTTCGGGGATCGCGCGCCAGGCTATGAATCCTGCGGGCTGACTCTGCGCATAGGCCATAAGACAGCCACCTCCCTGCGCATGATAAGAGAGCGGCAAGGCGTCGGCTTCCTTTTCAAGAGAACCAAAGCAGAAACGGGCAGCACCGGGTTGCGCAATAACGAAACGGCCGTATTCGAGCAACAGATCGCGCGCCTGGGCAAGTGTGCCTTCCGAATCAGTTGTGGTGATCTCGTGCAGATAGAATGTCCGTGGCGCAGCTTCGACAGGGTCCATGTCCAAGTTTACGACGGAAGTGCATGAATCCCTCATCGTAAACCTTAGCGGCGATTGGGCCGTCTGACTGAGTACGAGCGCAGAATGCCAGGGAGCCCGAATGCGGCGAGCAGTTTTATGGTGGACACTTATGCTGGGGATGGTTGTGTCCTGCGGCTTTACGGGCAGAGCTCAGGCGCTGGCATCGACTCAGAGTTCACCCCAAAACCCGCCTCAGACCAATGCGTCCGGCAGTCCGGCAGCGAATGATGCACAGGCACCAGCCGCAACTCCTGTGGCGGGCGGCAGGCTGCATGGCGTGGTGAAGAGCGGAACCGTCCCGCTGCCCGGCGTTACTATTACCGCCCAAAACACGCTTACCGGCAAGAAATACTCGACGACAACGGACATTAACGGTGCGTGGTCCATGAGCATTCCGCAAAACGGACGCTACGTGGTGAAGACGCAGTTCGCGGCCTTTGCGGCCAGTTCGCAGGAAGCGGTGCTGAACGCCACCAATCACGACCAGACGGTGACCTTCGCGCTACTGTTGGCTTCGCGTGCAGCGGAGCAGCAGCAACAACAGACGCAGCAAGAGGCACAGCAGGGGGTTCAGGCGGCAATCCGTCAACTTACGGGGAGCGGGACGCAAAGCCTGAGCCTGATCTCCGCGATGGCCGGCGATACGGAGACGCAAGTAGGAACGGCGGGAGCCAGCGGGGCGGCATTGCCATCGGCGGCGGGGAACTCGGACTTCGGCGGGGATTCGGTGGCCATCAGCGGGGCGTCAGGGCAGGTGAGCCAGCTGGCGGGAGTGGATATGGACCGGATCCGGGACGCGATTGAGACGGCTCGGGTGCAGGGCGCATTGCCGGGTGCGCAGGGGACCGGAATCTTTGCAGGTGCTCTCGGTGGCGGCGGAGGTTTTGGCGG
Source organism: Occallatibacter sp. (assembly GCA_049514915.1). Classification (GTDB taxonomy): domain Bacteria; phylum Acidobacteriota; class Terriglobia; order Terriglobales; family Acidobacteriaceae; genus Telmatobacter. The sequence continues at coordinate 180,583 of JBEKUP010000004.1, forward strand.
AGGTGGGTTCGGTGGCGGATTCGGTGGAGGTGGTTTTGGCGGCGGAGGTTTTGGTGGCGGTGGTGGCGGACGAGGGGGCAACTTTCGTGGATTCAATCCGGGTCAACCGCATGGCGCCATCTTCTGGTTCGGCAGCAATTCGGCGCTGAACGCGGAGCCGTTCCCGCTGAACGGCCAGCAGCAGGAACAGCCGGCCTCAGGAAGCAATCGCTTCGGCATCACGTTCATGAGCTCGCCCTATATACCGCATCTCACCAAGCCAAGCGGGAAGGATACGGTGTTTCTGACGCTTTCCGGGACACGGCAATCGTCGCCGGTCGACGACTACGCTTTAGTTCCCACGGATGCAGAGCGGGAGGGAGATTTCTCTGCGCCAGGGCAGCCTGTGATTTACGACCCAACGACGGGTCTTCCATTTCCTAACAACACAATTCCGGGCGGACCGAGTGGGCGCATCACGCCTCAGGCTGCGGCGCTGACGCAGCTTTTTCCGCAGCCGAACCTGATTCCTAGTGCCGGAATCAACTGGAACTACCATCTGCTGACCACGCAACAGGCGAACACCACCCAGGCTGGTTTGCGCTACAACCGCAGCATTGGAAAGAATGCGACGCTGCCCGGAACCGGTCGTGGTGGCGGGGGCTTCAGGGGGAACCGGAACCAGGGCCTGAGGCAGAGCATTAACATCAATTACAACTGGAGCGAATCTGCTTCGGACGCGGTGAACTTCATCCCGGAACTGGGCGGCAAGGGCGCCTCGGATTCGAACTCCGTGCAGGCCGGTTACACCGTGGGCTATCACAAAGTCACCAACATCTTCAATTCCAACTGGAACCGCAGCAACTCGCACACCACGAATTACTTTACCGATACTGCAAACGACATTGCATCGACCTATGGCATCCGTGTGCCCAACGATGTCCCGCTGAACTACGGCGTGCCCAATATCCAACTAAGCGAATTCTCTGGCCTGTCGGAGCAGCAGCCGAGCTTCTCGCTTTCGCAGACGATCTCGTTTTCGGAGGTACTGAGCTGGATTCATGGCAAACATAATCTTCGTTTCGGCGGCGACTATCGGCGTGTGCATCGCGACTTCCTTGCGGGCTCAACTGCGACGGGAAACTTCACTTTTACCGGGCTGTTCACGGAAGATTCCGCGCAGGGTCAAGACACCGGCTCACCGATTGCCGATTTTCTGCTGGGATTGCCGCAGTCGACGAGTTTGAACTCATCAGAGGCTAAAGCTTATCTGCGCGATAACGTCATGGATGCCTTTGCCATGGACGATTGGCGAGTGATGCCGGGCTTGACGTTGAATGCCGGAGTTCGCTACGAATTCTTTGCGCCCTATACCGAAAAATACAATCATCTGGGCGAGGTTTTCACCAATCCTGGCGGGCTATTCACGTCCGAAACCGAGGTGCAGCCCGGCGCAGCGGGATTGCCCGATTCGCTGGTATATCCGTGGCATAGGGCCTTTGCGCCGCGCCTGGGGCTGGCGTGGCGTGTTCCCAAATTCAAGCAGGCGGTAGTGCGGGCAGGCTTTGGAATGAACTACACCGTGGGCGAGTACGCTTCCTTCGCTACAACCATGGCGCACCAGCCACCTTTTACCAATGAGCAGACAAATCAGGAAGCGGTCGGAAATGAAGCATCATCAGCGTGCGCGCGCACGACGCCAATGACGTGCTTCACGCTTGCCGACGGATTTCGCGCGCCAGCCACGCTTGGCAATTACGCGCTTGACCCGCACTATCCATTGCCCTATGTGCAGGTATGGAACCTGGATTTGCAGAAGACGCTGCCCCTGGGCATTGTGTTGAACCTTGGTTACAACGGTTCGCGGGGCAATCATCTGGATACGGTGATTGAACCACGCCAGATTCCGAGCAGCCCGGACACCGATCCGGCGCCGGCCACGTGCGCGGGAACGGCGACGTGCCTCCCATTGAACTTCCGGTACGAGGAGGCCGTTTCGTTTTCCAAGTTCAACGCGGCCACTGTAAGAGTGAACAAGCGGCTCTCCAAGGGAATTGCGCTAGGCGCCAACTACCAATATTCGCACTCGATTGACGATGCCGCCGCGCTGGGCAGTGTGGGGGGAGTCGGCGTACAGGACTGGCAGAACCCGCTGGGAGAGCTTGGCAATTCCAGCCTGGACGTGCGCCACACGGTGAGCGGCAACTATCTCTACGAACTTCCCTTTGGCAAAGACAAGTTCCTGGTCACGACGGGCGTCGGTTCACATATTCTGGAAGGATTCTCCGTTTCCGGCACCTTCCAGTTCTCGACTGGCGGTTGGCTCAGCCCGAGTTACTCCTCGTCTGTCGCAAGTACTGCCTGCGGCACAGGTGGGGTCTTGCGGCCTAATCTAACAGGCGCTTCGGTTACGGCCGGTGGCGGTACGGAGCACCAGTGGTTCAACCCAAAGGCGTATGTGGCGCCGACAAACACGCCAGGATTCTGCGACTTCTTTGGCAATGCGCCGCGCAACTCGATTCAGGGGCCGGGAACCGTTTCGAACAATATGGCCCTGTCGAAGACGGTGAATATGGGAGACACGCGCAGCATGGAGATTCGCGCCACCATCAGCAACGTGTTCAATACGGTGCAGTACTCCGGCGTGGGGACCACAGTGAACTCGCCGCAGTTCGGGGAAGTGACTTCGGCAGCCGCCATGCGAGCGTTCCAATTCACGGCGAGATTCAGATTCTAGGGGAGACAGTTAGTTAGCAATCTACTTGGGAAGGGATTTACGTGAGAGGTTGGCTGCAACAGATCGGAGCGGGAATTGCGATGGTGGCGCTTGCGCAGACGGGCGTGCAGCCGATGCTTGCGCAAAACTCCGATGCGGCGCAGAGTGCACAGGTATCGAACAACAACCAGCAAGGTGGCTATGTCCTGAAGATGAACGGCGAACTGGTGCTGACCAACGTAGTTGCGCGCGACTCGAAAACCGGCGAGGTTGTTACGGGGTTGAAACGCAGCGACTTCAGCATCTATGAGAACGGTAAACCACAGAAGATTGACACCTTCGATTTTGAGAGTGTTGACAAGGCTACGCCGCTGAATGAAGCAACCATCAGCGGCCTGGCGGTTGGAGGCAGCGTAGGCGGAGCAAAGGCAGCAGTGGTGGCCAAGCCTGAGGATCTGCGCAATCATCGCCTGATTGTGATGTTCTTCGACCTGACGTCGATGCAGCCTGAGGACCTTGATCGGAGCGTACTTGCAGCGCAGGAGTTTTTGAAGAACAAGATGCAGCCTGCCGACCTGGTGGCATTGGTTTCGCTGGATACCTCACTCAAGGTGGATCAGGATTTTACATCCGACAAGCAAGCACTGATTAACGAAGTGGCCGTGTACAACGGCACTGAGGGGCAGGGGTTTGCCACAGGAGCTACGGCGACTTCAAACCAGGTTGAGGATACCACGGGATACACGCCGGACGAGAGCGAGTTCAACGACATGAATACTGACCGCGAGTTGTATGCGCTGCGGGCAGTGGCCAAGTCCCTTGAAAAGATTACGGAAAAGAAGTCGATGCTGTATTTCTCTGGCGGCATTACGCGCGATGGCATTGAGAACCAGGCGTCTTTGCGGGCGGCCATCAACTCGGCGGTGCGGGCGAATCTCGCAATTTACAGTGTGGACACGCGCGGATTGCAAGCGGTTATACCAGTGGGCGATGCTTCAACGGGCAGCCTGCGGGGCTCGGCCTCCTTTAACGGGGCCGCACTGACAAACAATATGCAGGGCAACTTCGCCTCGCAGGAGGTGATGTCGACGCTCAGTGTGGACACGGGCGGCAAAGCATTCTTCGATTCGAACGACTTTGCTCCCGCTTTTGCCCAGGTTGAGCGGGACACATCCGCATATTACGCAATTGGTTTTCACAGCTCGAATCCTGCGCGCGACGGGCGCTATCGCAAGCTGACGATCAAGGTGAATCGGCCTGGCGTGAAGCTGGAATACCGACCGGGATACTACGCGCCTGCGGACTTTAAACATTCAGGAAATGAAGACCGCGAGAGGGAGCTTGACGAGCAGTTGGCCAGCGATTTGCCAGCTACCGATATGGCCGTTTACATGGACGCGATGTACTTCCGGTTGGACGAGAATCGGTTCTTTGTGCCGGTGTCGCTGATTGTGCCGGGCTCGCAAATTCCATTCGTAAAAGGCGGCGACAAGGACAAGGCCACGCTCGACATCGTCGGAAGTGTGATCGACGAATTCAAACGGCCCATTGGGCATGCGCGCGAGACGGTGAAGCTGAACCTTGATCCGAGTTTGCAGGCTCGGCAGAAGAATATCCAGTACACAACGAGCTTCAATCTGCCGCCGGGCAAGTACCAGATGAAGTTTGTGGTTCGCGAGAATCAGACGGGCCGCATGGGGTCGTTTGTGGCCGAGATTACGCTGCCGGATATGAAGAAGTCTCCGCTGAAGCTGAGTTCGATTGTGCTGTCGTCCATGCGACAGGCGTCGAAGAAGCAGGACCCGCTGGTGCGCAGTGGGCAGGAGTATGTGCCCAATATCAGCCACGTTTTCCGCCAGGATCAGCACCTGTATTTGCTTTACGAGATCTACGGGCCGGCCAAGGAAAAGGTCGCGGAGAATGCGCCGAAAGGAACCAAGGCGGGGATTAACTTATTGAGCAGCCTGGAGCTGATTCAGGGTTCGACGAAGGTGTACGAGACGGCGCTGGTGCAGGCCAGGGCGATCAACGTGGAAGGGCGCGACGCGGTGGCGATGGAACTGGATGTGCCGCTGGCGGGGTTGAAGGCGGGGTCGTACATTTGCCAGTTGAATGTGATCGACGACGCGAATGGGAGCTTTGCATTTCCTCGATTCGCGGTGTTGGTGAAGGATGCGGCGGCGCCTTTGACTCCGACGACGACTCCGGCTTCGACGGCCAATCCAGCTCCGGCGAGGGCGCAGTGACCTCTCAAATGGCTGCTCAAAGGGTTGCACTACATAGCTGAAAAGGCTGCTCAAGTGGTTACAAAACATGCGAAAAGGCTGCTCAAGTGGTTGCATTTCGCGTCGACATGAACCTTGCGGGCAGCCTTTTTGATGTGTTTCGGTTGCAGAGAATTGAACTAAACGAGGCAAAGGATTGCTTAGAATTGAACGCATTTTTGAAAAGTGCGGTGAAATTGCACGAGTTATCGATTTAAGATATTGATTCTGTGTTGTTTATTTCGGATTTCTTTTCTGTGCAGCTGCACTCAGAATTGCGCGCGGCCTGGCCCCTGAAACCGTAGGGGCAGTGGCGGCAGCCGGACTTGCAGCAGGAGCCGCGCTTGAGGTGATAGGCAGCCGTGAAAACCATTAGCTCACCTTCGAAGTAGTAGTCTTCGGATTCGAGCCGGGGCGATGCGGCGGGGTGTTCCCTGTCCATTCTTCCATTCTCTCTTCTTTCCGGTTCTTGTGCGCGAGGTTGATGAGCAAGGAGAGACGGTACCCGATTGTTAGAATCGAAGGATGACACTGACAGCGCAGGATCGCGCGCGGCGCATCAAGGTAATTCTCTTTGACGTGGATGGAGTTTTGACCGACGGGACCATCTGGTTTCTTCCTGTTTCCACGACCGACGGAACGCCGGCTACAAAGATGGTGGAGTTCAAAGGCTACAGCGCGCACGATGGAGCAGGGATTACGCTGGCGCGGCTGGGCGGTTTGAAGTGCGGCGTCATCACCAAGCGGATCAGCGACAGCGTGGCCCTTCGTTCGCGCGACCTGAAGATGGAGTTTGTTTACCAGGGACAGGCCTACAAGATGAAAGCCGTCCGCGAAATCATGGAGAAGGCTGGCGTGACGCTGGAAGAGATTGCGTATGTCGGCGATGACGTGGTGGATTTGCCGGCGATGCGGGAATGCGGGTTTGCAGTAGCCACGGCCAACGCGCGGGAACGGGTGAAGGCAGAGGCGCATTACGTGACGCCACACCGCGGGGGCGATGGCGCGGGGCGCGATGCGATTGAGTTCATCCTGGAGGCCAAGGGTGTGCTGGACAAGTGCATCGCGGATTCGATTGATGAGGGGAATCCGGTTCCGAGTTCGATGGATATTGGGAAGGGCGGGGATTTGAAGTAGGTCCTGCTGAAGGGATATACGAAAGGTTTCGAGCGGTTGCAGGAGATAGAAGTCAGGAATGAGCCGTGGCCCCTGGAGGGCGTAAGAATGGCGCATACATTTACCGACCTGCTCACGCACGCTGTCTTTTCCACGTTCGAACGGGCACCGTTCCTTTCCGATTCCATCCGTCCTGATGTCGATCGTTGACGGCAGGTTTGCGTGTGGGACGATCGCCGCGTGTCCGCATTTTGGGGATTGGAATTCTCATCGGGGATCGCGTCCCCAAGGTTTGCAACAGGGACAATCATTGATCGCCCGCGTTGCCCCCCACGCTCACGCATGGGGCCACCTTCTTTCGCCCGCTTCGCGGGCTGAACGATCTTCATCCGTGATCGTCTTCCCCAAGCTTGCGCCTGGGGCTACCGTCTCGCGCCCGCGTTGCGGGCTAGTGCGACTCTGACTCTGTCGCAAATGATCCGCATCCGTCAGAATAGGAGTAAGTGGGTTGAATTTTGCGGGGTTCTCACGATGTCTGATTCCCAAACGAAAAAAGCGGTGGTGTTGTTGAGCGGGGGGCTGGACTCGGCTACGGTGCTGGCGATTGCTCGCGGCCAGGGGTACGAGGTTTACGCGCTGTCGTTCTCGTATGGGCAGAGACATATTTTTGAGTTGGAAGCGGCGAAGAAAGTTGCCGCATCGATTGGCGTGGCGGGACACAGGACTGCGGCTATTGACCTGCGAGTCTTCGGAGGGTCTGCGCTGACTAGCGAGATCGAGGTGCCGAAGGGACGGACGGCAGATGAGATGGGGCACGGGATTCCGATCACTTATGTTCCTGCGCGCAACACGATTTTTCTTTCGTTCGCGCTGGCGTGGGCTGAGGTGCTGGGATCGAGCGATGTTTTTATCGGTGTGAATGCGCTGGATTACTCGGGGTATCCGGATTGCAGGCCGGAGTTTATTGAGGCGTTTGAGAAGATGGCTAACCTTGCGACCAAAGCCGGCGTGGAAGGACGGCAGGCTCTGAAGATTCATACGCCGCTGATTGCGATGACCAAGGCGCAGATTATTGCGAAGGGGATTGAGTTGGGCGTGGATTACGGACTGACGAGCAGTTGCTACGACCCGTCGGAGACTGGAGTGCCGTGTGGGCAATGCGACTCGTGCTTGTTAAGGCGGAAGGGATTCAGGGAGAACGGGATTGAGGATCCGCTGGAAAAGCAGGGAATAGGGAATAGAGAATAGGCGAGGTCTGCTCAGTGCAGCGTTGCCTCAGCGGGGCCTTTGCAGGGGCTAAAGCCCGCGTACTTCTTGGAGAGTTTTGCGGCACGACTGAAGTCGTGCCCCGATACAGAGCTTGCTTCGATGGAGTTTTTGCGACAGCCTGCGACGTTCGCTGGTCATCAAAGATCAATTAAGATTTCCCGAAGGAATAGGCGAACTGGATGGGGTACGCGGTTAAAGAGATTTTTTACACGCTGCAGGGCGAGGGGGCGCAGGCGGGGCGCGCGGCTGTGTTTTGCCGTTTTGCTGGGTGTAATTTGTGGTCGGGACGCGAAGCGGATCGGACTACGGCGATTTGCAAGTTTTGCGATACGGATTTCTTCGGCGTGGATGGATTGGGTGGGGGACGATTTGAGTCGGCTGAGAGTCTAGCTTCGGCTGTCGCGGAGAAATGGCCGAGTCGCAACTCGGCCGGAAAACGGTTTGTGGTGTGTACCGGCGGCGAGCCGCTGCTGCAACTGGATGCTGCTTTGATTGATGCTCTGCACGCGCGTGGGTTTGAAATTGCGGTGGAGACGAATGGAACGATCGCGGCCCCGGATGGACTGGACTGGGTTTGCGTTAGCCCAAAGGCTCGGGCGGAACTGGTGCAGCAAAGCGGGGATGAATTGAAGCTGGTTTATCCGCAGGCTGATGCGGTGCCGGAGACTTTTGAAGGTTTACAGTTCCGGAATTTCTTTTTGCAGCCGATGGATGGGCCTAGTCGCGCGGCGAATACGGAACTGGCGCTGAAGTATTGCCTGGATCATCCACAGTGGCGGCTGAGCCTGCAGACGCACAAGATTCTGGGGATTCCGTAGGGCATATATTTAACCTCTCAAATGCCTGTTCTCTTTGATTGGCTCACGTCAGACAAATCTGGACTGGGTTTAGTTTGCCGAAGGCTTCTCCGCATGATCAACGACATAAACGTCCATCATAACCTCGCGCTTTTCCAGTTTCAGACCGAGTGCATCCAGTGATCGATCAAGCGTTCCACCGCCCTGCGGATCGGACGGAATTGCATCCGAGGCATCTCCGCCGGCCGCCGGCCGCCGAGGCAGGGATATTCCAAGCGAGTAATCGAGTGACACCTGGTAGAACCCTTTGATTCCGGTCTGATCGGCAACCATGTGCTCCCCCGGCCCATACGCACGCATCATGGAAGGCAACAGTCCCGCAAGTTCTAACATCGTGATCTTGCTTCTTTCCATATGCATGGTCATACTTTCCGAATCGAACTTGGTTGTCCGAGTTCCTCCTTTACCCATGTCTGAAGTGAGGGAGCCATCCTTGTTCGTGGTTACCCTTATTTTCCTGTCTCCTTGTCCGTCATATCTCTCTCCGGGTTTTAATGGCGCGTCCAGCACTGAATCCGGCGAATCGGGAGGGGATGGCTTCAATTTGGATCCATTCTTGCCGACAACCAGCGCATAGACTGGCTCTTTTCTCTGCTCAATATGGAAAGCCAGCCTGAAGCGCTCTTTCAGAAGGCCCTGCAACATCTTCGGTTCGTCTTCCCTGGCGGCGCCCTCGGGGAATGTTGCCTCGATGTCGTAGCGCTCGGAGTCCATCCATTCCGGGCCTGAGACGAGGGCCATCTTGACGCCATAGGCGTATGCGGTGAGGTACTTCAGCGACATACCTGTGTAGGTTGCACGTGCTTGAGTGATACGCGGGCCGAATGTTTTTGGATCGAATGGGACGACATCGAATGAGGGGGACGGCTTAATAGTTGCTACCTCAAAAGCCGTTGGGGCCGGGGCTTTTTGCGGGCTTGCGCACGCCCCGGCAAAGAACAGCGTGATGGCAACTACGCATACGGCGCAGTGCGTTATAGAAAAACGGCTGGAAGCACATTTCATGAATGCCCCTCTTTGCTTTGTTTGGCCGCAATTCAATACACCCACTTGGGTCCAAAGACAGGCCCGAGAAGAGAATTGAGAACTGCATGAAATCCCAAGGATGGTGGTTCACATACGGGACGCTCGCCCACTCATATTCGCTCGAGAGGTCGAGTAGCTAAAGCTGTTTTTTGCAGAATTATTTAAGCTACTCTCCGGCGATAACAGGAGAACTTTGTGCCAGGCCTTGGGCGCCGGGAATTCGGCAAACTGAATAGCCGTCTTGCTGGTATGGGCATTCCATTCCCTCAGGTCCTGCGCCGTGAATCACGGTCCAGGTGACGGGATACTGGCGAGCAAGGCGTTCGAAATCCTCCTTGCGGAAGTGGTCGAGGCCATAGGTCGCGTCGCTCATTTGCTTCCACTCGACGGCCAGGGCGGGAAACATGGCGACTACGCCTCCATCCTTGAAATAGTCGGCGAGGGCGGCGCGCTCACTGTTGGCGCGGAAGCCGTGGACATCGACATTCGGATCCAGGAAGTATCGCGAATCGACAGCAAATACTGCGTTCTCAGGGGTGTTGTGACGTACCCAGAGCAGCGTGTTCAGCCAGGGGTTGGAGCTGGTTTTCATCCAGGGAAACTCAATTTGCGCGCTGAGGGGGTAGGTTTGCCGGGCCACGTAGAACATGCCGCCCGCAAGCGGCAGAAACAGAGCGGGGAGCACCCACAGACGGTCTTTGGCAATGAACTCCCCTATGACGCCGCCGAGGAAGACCATAAAGACCAGGGTGACGAGATGAAAGCAGCGCAGCGGCTGGAGACGGGCCAGCATGTCGAAATTGTGCGAGGTAGCAAAGATCGCGGCGACCCCGATGGCAAGAAGCCCGAAGGGAACGAGAGCGAAGCTAAGGCGTCGGAACGCAGGCGTGGTGCCGCGGAGGTTTCCTCTCCAGAACCAGACCAGGAAGGCAAGGGGAGCGAGAAGACCGAGCCAGTGGTACCAGGTCCAGGTGGAGAGAAAGTAGAAATCGCGTGCGTAGAGGGCCTCGCTGTATGGATACTGCGCTGGTTGAAGTTGAAAGCCGACCGGAAGGATGACGGCGAAACTGGCAAGAACCGGAGCACGACGCTGTGCGCGTGAGAAGGGTTTATCCGCGAGCCAGATGAACGCGGCGAGAACGATGAGGTAGACGGCCATTTGCGGATGGATGGTGGCCGTGACGATTGTGGTGAGGACCGCCAGGAGAAACTTGCGGCGGAGAATGCAGACGAGCGCGAGCAGGGTGAGGGGGGTGGAGAAGGAGCGTGCCGTAAGGTAGGGGTCCATCAATAGCAGACCCGTGTTGGTGGCGGGCATGGTGAGGACTGCGGTGATGACCAGCACGGAGCACCAATGCGCGCGGCGAGAGGTAAAACTGACCACTGCCAGCATCCAGCAGGCGCTGAGTGTGGCAAAGAGAGTGGCGACGTACCAGCCCGCTAGGGTCCAATCCATGGAGAGGCCGGTGAGTCGTGCGGTCCAGGCCAGGATGGAACTGAAGATGGAGAGATGCTGATGGGACAGGAAGAATTCTGTGGCGTAGGGATAGAGGCCGGGGTGGAGAAGCTTACGGGCAGCGGGGACGTAGATTTCTCCGTCTTCCACGCCGAGATAGTAGCCATGAATGGCAAGTGCGGCGGCGGTAAGCAACAGGAGGCGAAGGATGGGAAGACGCCGGCCGGCGTTCAGGGAAACGTCCGTGTTCACGGAGCGCTGTGGCGGGTGCGTGCGAAGCGAAGAGGGGGGCTCGAGTTGGGTTAGCATCGCACCGTTTCACAGCCTGCCATCCCGCCGAACTCCGCGGGGCGGAGGCGGAAGCAAGCGGGTTGAATCCCTTTGCATGGCAGGATACGGTTCAGGAGCCTGAAAGCGCAATCCCCGGGGAGGTTCCGGTTAGTGTACGCCCGACTTGGGGAACACCTGTGCGAGCCAGGGCATGTGGACGAACGATGTAATGATCAGCACTGTGCTGCAGGCCGCGAGCAGAACCATCAGGCGCGGTTCCCGATAGAGCTTTTCAGGATTCTGCACAGGGCTGTCGTGCGAAAACGACAGTTCGAAGTAGACGGCCATCAGCAGCGCGATGAGAGGGAAAGCGAAGATCATTTCCATTCGATAGCGCATGATGAAAGCTCCGAAGAAGAGCATCGAAGTGGCCGCGTAGAAGAGCACTGAGGTGAGCAGAGCCTGCTCGCTGTAGAAACGGAAGGAGCGGCGGTAGAGGGCCGCCGGTTCGCTGCCGATCTGGCGGTACTCGCTGAAACGCTTGAGGGCCATGAAGTAAGCACCGAGCATCCAGTAAGCCAACAGGAGAGAAACGGGCGGGATCACCGTCTGGGTGACGATGTACCATCCGACGCAGAATCGAATGGGATTGTTGATGGACTCGGAGAGAACGTCGAGATAGGGAATGTCCTTCATGCGCACGGGCGGGATGTTATAGATGCATCCCATGACCCACAGCGTGAGCACGGTGAGGAAAAGTTCTGTCGACACGGCATATGCCAGGGAAAATCCAAGCAGGCCGAAAATGAACCACTGCGCATAGGCGAGCGGGACGTTGATGATGCCGAGTGCCGCCGGGCGGAGACATTTGGTTGGGTGCTGGCGATCGAAGGGCGCGTCGAGGAGTTCATTGAGGACGTAGTTGCTACTGGAGACAGCCACCACTGCGGAAAGGCCGAGCGCGATGCGGATGAGTATGGCAACGCCGGCGCCAGCACCGGTAAGACTGGCGGCAATCACGATGCCGGGCAGGACGAAGATCTGCTTTACGCAGTGATCGAGACGAAAGAGGCTCCAGTGAGCCGAGATACGCGCCCTGGAAATATCGATGGGCGAAGTGATGGTTGTGAGGCTCATAAGACTCTCTGCGCGGTAGATTTGGGAACGGCCCTGAACGATCGTTTATCTCCAGATGGGCATGCAGTTGGAGCAAGAAGAATGTGTACCCCGGTGGAACGCGTTCCGAACCAAAGCCCATCCCGGAATGAGAGCATATTAGGCCTTAGATGCACTTTATAAGGACGGAGAAATCCTGAAATGGAGTACATTCCGTGGTTTTTATTTGCGATGCTGCCCTTGGGCGCATGGCGGGGAGAGCAGCGGTTGAAAGTAAACTTTGCCTTCAAAGTTCTCGTCTACCAAGTGATAGGAGTCACGCGCCGTTTTCCCGGCATGGGGCGCCGATTCTGCATCAGAAGAACCAGTGCCAGGAATTGAGGATTGCTGAGATGAAAAAACTACTCGAAATTGCCTCGATTGGGCTCATGGTTGTGGGTGCGGCCCTGCTGTTTGAAAGGCCGGCTTACGCGTACGCAGATCCCGGCACGGGGCTCCTGGCAATTCAGGCAGTCGGGTCCGCACTGGTTGCAACCGGATGGTACTTGCGGAAGAAGATTTATTCTCTCCTGCACCGCGGCGGCGCGACTGGGCGGCAGTCGGACGAGTTATCGGCGACAAAGGAAGACGAGGGCGCATCCAGCCTGTGAGCCGCGAGACCGAGAAAGCCTGGGACGCGGGCCTGCTGGAAGATGACTCGGGGGAAAGCGCGCTGGAGCCTACGTTCCGCGATCCAGCCGGACATCTCTACCTGACTGAAACCCATGCGCTGCGCAGAGTTCAACCAGCGGCGGTGGAAGAGACATTGGCATTTCTGAAGTCTCCTCTGCGGGCCTCTTTGGAAGACAGCGGCGAGTTGATTGCGAGCAGAATTGCGGAGCCTGGGGCGCATGCCTGCATGGTTGCCGGAGAACTTTGGCTGGAGCATCCACGGATCGATCCGATCTCTTATCCCTGGGAGTGGACCACCGGGCAATGGCGCGCCGCAGCTGAGTTGACGCTCAGGATCGCAAGAAAGGCCACGGACGCCGGGTGGGCGCTGAAGGATGCAACGCCGCTGAATATTGTGTTTGCAGGGGCGCGGCCGGTTCTGGTGGATGTGCTTTCGCTGGAGAGACGCGATCCCCAATCAAGCGTCTGGCTGGCCTACGGGCAATTCGTCCGCACCTTTCTGCTGCCCCTGGCTGCGCAGCGGTTTCTGCGCTGGCCGCTGCAGGCGACATTCTTCTCGCGCGACGGATATGAGCCGAGGGATCTCTTCGAGGCGCTCAGCCTGCTGCAAAGGCTTCATCCCGATTTGTTGGACGTGGTGACGCTGGCTACTCTGTTTGAGGGTTCGGGTGGGAGCAAGACGCGCAAATTGCCAGTCGCCCGCGACCCTGAGCTAGCCACACATATTCTGCACAAGCGAATCGACAGGCTGGGCAAGCAGATTCGCCGGGCTGCGCGGTCGGGAGTCGCGAGCCGATGGAGCGGATATCAGCAGGCCGCGAGCCATTACCGTCCCGCCGATACAGAGGAGAAGCAGCGGTTTGTCCAGAACGTACTGGAGCGATGCAGGCCGTCGTGCGTGCTGGATATCGGAGCTAACACGGGGACCTATTCGCTGATGGCTGCCGAGGCGGGGGCGCAGGTAGTTGCGCTGGATAGCGACAGCGGCGCGGTGGAGGCACTGTGGCGGAGCGCGGCGGAACAGGGACGGAATGTTACTGCCATGGTGGCGAATATCGCTCGCCCGACATCGGCCGCCGGATGGCGAAATCGAGAACAGCTCTCGCTGCTGGACCGGCTGATGGGGAAGCTTGACCTGGTGCTGATGCTGGCGGTGATTCATCATTTGATCCTTCGGGAGCAAGTGCCGCTGGGGCTTATCGGCGGCCTGTGCGCGAAGCTGACACGGCGTTGGCTGGTGCTGGAGTGGGTACCTCCCGCGGACCCGATGTACCAGGAGTGGCTGCGCGGTCGAGAAGACCTTTACGGCAGTCTGTCAGAGGAGGATCTCCGGCACGCATTTGCGCCGTTTTTTCATGTCCTGGAGCGCAGGGTGCTGGGGAATCAGAGGGTGCTGCTGCTCTTTGAACGCAACGAGCGGGGTGAGGCAGGCCGGGAGGCGGACGGACAGGCGGGCGGGGCATGATGAAACGAGTGGCGCAGGCATGGGCCTTCGCTTCCATCCTGCTGCTTCCGAATTATGCTGACCTGACCTCCGGCGCCGGCGACGCGCGGATGCGCTCCCCGGTGGCGCTGACGGGTGTTGCGCTGGCGCAGTTGACGGACTTGGCGCTGGTGGCGCTGCTCTTCTTCGGGCTGATGGAGGGGCTGCGCCGTGTTTCCTGGTGGCCGAAGATTCGATGGGGGCTCATGACGGTTTTGCCGGTGCTCCTGTTTGCGCGCAACCTGGATGTGATGCCATGGGATGTGCCTCCGGTGGCGGTGCTTGCGGGGGGGATTGTGTGGGCGGCTCTGCTGTCCTTTCTCATCCTGAAAGTTCCCCAATTTGCAGAGAAGTTGAGCCGTGGGGGAAGCAGCCTGCTGGCCGGATTCGTAGTGTTCGCCCTGATAATGACTGTGCAGCTTGGCCGCGCAACCCTGTGGCGGCCAGGTCCGCAATCGTTCACGTCGCCGATGGCGGCGGCGAGCTCACACAGGCCGCGGCTGGTGTGGATTCTCTTCGATGAACTCGCATACCAGCCCACTTTTGAAGCGCGCGATCCCTCGCTTCAGCTTCCCAACCTTGACCGGCTGCGCGCGGAGAGCACGCTCTATTCCGACATGACTCCGGTGGCCTACCGGACAACGAGAGCGGTGCCCAGCCTGCTGCTGGGAAAGGCGGTGACGGATGTGGCGTACACCGCGAAGAACCAGTACCTTGTGCAATTGGAAGACGACCCGCATTGGCAGAAGCTCGATGCCAACGAAACGCTGTTCGGTTTGGCGAAGGAGCACGGGCTGACCACTGCGATAGTGGGTTGGTATATCGCGTACTGCCCCGTGTTCGTTGGGGTGGCTACCGACTGCTACTGGGCCAATGAAGATGCGCAGGATCGCGGACCGACCTCGACCAGCGCCAGCTTCCTTGAAAACGTATGGTTTCCGCTGCGCATCCTGGTAGAACAGGCAGTTGCGCCCGGCAAGGCCTGGGAGGATGTGGCGGCATGGAATGCGGCGGGCCATGAGGAGGCGGTGAAGGATATTGAAGAGCATGCGCTCAAGACGGTTGCCGATAGCCAGGCGGACATCCTCTATCTGCATCTTCCCGCGCCGCATCCGCCGGCGGTGTGGGACCGGCGCACAGGGAGGTTTGGATTGGGCGGGTCGTATCTGGATTCCCTCGACTATTCCGACCGGTTGCTGGGCAAGATCCTGAATATTCTGGAAGCGCAGCCGCGCTGGGCGGAGACCACGCTGATAGTGCATGGCGACCACTCATGGCGAACCGACATGTGGAGGCCGCTGCCGGGATGGAGCGCCGAGGATGAGCGCATCTCCCATGGCGGAAAATGGGATCCGCGGCCGCTGCTGCTGATTCATGCGGCGGGGCAGAAGGACGCGGAAACGGTGACGGCACCGACAAACGTTCTGTCCATTCACGACAGAGTGGCTGCGGAGATTGAAGCGATGGCGAAGGGGCGTTGAATCATTTTTCCCGGCCCTGTTTCGGCATCATCGTGAAGCTCCGAGATTAAAGAATTGCCCGGGCTACGGATTGTAGCGGCAGAACCTTGTCGACCCCGCCGAGCTTGATTGCTTCCTTGGGCATGCCGAAGACCACGCAGGTGGCTTCGTCCTGGGCGAATGTGGCGGCTCCGGCCTGCTTCATTTCGAGCATGCCGCGGGCTCCATCGTCGCCCATGCCGGTGAGAATGACGCCGACGGCGTTTTGTCCGGCATAGCGTGCGGCGGAGCGGAAGAGCACGTCGACCGAGGGACGGTGGCGGCAGACCAATGGGCCATCCTTGACCTCAACAAAGTAACGGGCTCCACTGCGCTTGAGCAGAAGATGATGGTTGCCAGGAGCGATGAGAGCGCGTCCGCGAATCACGGTGTCGTTGGTCTCGGCTTCCTTCACAGTGATGGCGCAAAGGCCATCGAGCCGGTTGGCGAAAGCGCGCGTGAACAGCTCCGGCATGTGCTGCACAATCACGATGCCGGGCGTATCGGACGGGAGCATTTCGAGTACGGTCTTCAAGGCTTCTGTACCGCCGGTGGAGGCGCCGATGACGACAACCTTCTCAGTGGTTTCAGCCATGGCATGGGTGGCGGGGGAGAGAATAGCGTCGGCCGTGAGCTTGGGCTCGACCGTGTGGCTGGGGCGCAGGATGCGCAATTTGGAAGCGGCTGCGGCCTTCACGGAATCGCAGATCGCGGTGCGCGAATCCTCAAGAAACTGTTTGGTGCCGAGGCGCGGCTTGGTGATGATGTCCACCGCGCCATACTCAAGAGCTTTGAAAGTGCTTTGCGCGCCTTCGTCGGCGAGGCTGGAACAGATCACGACGGGAATCGGGTGCTGGCTCATGATCTTCTTGAGGAAGGTCAGGCCGTCCATGCGCGGCATTTCGATGTCGAGCGTAATGACGTCGGGAACCTGTTCACTGATGCGATCGGCCGCGACAAAAGGGTCACCCGCGGTGGCGATAACTTCAATTTCCGGATCGGAACTGAGCACTTCGCGCAGAGTCTGGCGCACAACGGCGGAGTCATCCACGATCAAAACGCGAATCTTTGGTGTAGTCATTGACACAACCTCGGTGGTTATTTCAGCGATGGCGACTTGTACCGGCGCGAATCATGGTTCAGCAATGCCGCTTGAGCAACACTTCTCCGGTGGCAGTATTGAAGATAATGTTCACGCCGCAGTTGCCCCGCAACGATGAAGCGACCACGTTGAACCCCTCTTCCTGAAGCACTTTGAGTGCGACCTCGCTGTTGAGCCGGCCGACTGTGGGCCGCGTTGAATCATTCCCCATCAAGAGAACATCGCCGCCCCCGAACAGCTTGACCTGAATCTCGGCGCGGTGTGCACCGAGCGAGTCAAACTGCCGCGCCAGGTCGCGAATGACAAAGTCCACGTAGCGATGACCCGCTTTAGCGGTGGAACTTGAGCGATGCTTGACCGGGTAGTTCGGAAGCATGGGATGGCAGAGTGCCCCGACCTGAAGACGCGGGATGGAAAAGGTAATGCCCACGCAGGAGCCAAGCAGGGTTCGCATGATTGTGGGCTCTTTGACGATCCGCGCTTCTCCGGGCTGTACGTCGACTTCCGCCAACATCGTTTCAGGATCGGGCATGAATCCTCCTGTAGAGTGCCGGGGCGACCGGAACAAGCGGCAGATCCATATCGTGGAGAGTTTCGGCGTGACCGACGAACATGTAGCCGTCGGGCACGAGATGATGAGAGAGCTTGCGGAGGATTTGCTCCTGCGTGGGCCGGTCGAAATAGATGATCACGTTGCGGCAGAAGATGGCATCGGCGCGCTCGGAGACGCCGTAGTCGGCGTCCATGAAATTGAGACGGCGGAACTCGACGAGACGGCGCAACTCTGGGGCGATGCGGACCTGGTTGGACCCGGGATCGCGGCTGCGCATGAAGTACTTGCGCTGGAGCGCCGCGGATACGGGCGCTACAATGTCGCTGGAATAGACACCCATTTCGGCTTTGGCCAGGACGGTGGTAGAGATGTCGGTGGCCATGATGCGGAAGCGGAAGCCGGGGTGGGTGAGGGCGTATTCACTCAGAACGATAGCCAGCGTATAGGGTTCTTCGCCGGTAGAACACCCCGCGCTCCATATCAGGAACTGGCGACCACTTCGATCGTTGGATGTCAGCTCGGGAAGCGCTTTTTCGACGAGAAAGTTGAAGTGGCCCGGCTCGCGAAAGAAGTCGGTCTTGTTGGTTGTGACTACATCGATGAGGGGCACGATCTCTTCCTTGAGTCCCTTGTGGTCGAAGAGATAATCGCAGTATTGGCGATAAGAATCGAGTTCGAGAACTTTCAGGCGTCTTTTGATGCGCGCCTCGAGCATCGTCTTTTTTCCGGAGCCGAGGTGGATGCCTGCCTCCTGGTAAATCAGGTCGCAGAGGCGAGTGTAGTCCCGGGTGGACATGGATTCATCGTGTGTGCTCATGGTGTGAACGGGGCGCATCGCACGCCCCGTTATCCCTTTCAGGCCGCTACTTCCATCAGCGGCTTGCTGGTTTCCTGTACTGCTCCCTGTCCCTGAGCCTGTCCGCGGACCACGGCGAGTTCTTCGGCTGAGAAGATGCGATCGATATCCAGAATCATGATGAACTGGGTATCGCGCTTTCCCATCCCCTTGATGAAGTCGGTGCGGATGTGGGTTCCAATGCGTGGAGCCGGCTCGATTTGATTCGGTTCCAGGTCGATTACCTCCTCGACCGAATCGGCAAGCGCGCCGATTACCGTGGATTCGTTGTCCAGCAACACCTCTACAACAACTATGCAGGTGTTGCGGGTGCTCTCGGTTTTTGTCATCTCAAAGCAGAGCCTGAGATCTACAACAGGCACCACGCTGCCCCTCAGATTAATCACCCCGGCCATGAATTCCGGCGTCTTGGGGATTGCGGTTATGGTGGTGAGGTCAAGCACTTCTCGTACCTTGGCCACGTCTGTCGCGAAGATCTCGTTGCCGAGCTTGAAGGTCAGATACTGCCGTGTCTCCGTGATTTCGGTAACACTCATACTTTCACTCCTTTCTCATCCTGAAGACTGGGCGCGGCATACTTTCAGGCCGCGCCCGATTGGTCAGTACCGCTCGAACTCACCATCGAGGTCGTCATGTTTATCTTTGAGCCGCAGAGCGACTCCGCCCTTGCCATTTAACTTCGAGCTCGACCCATTGGTTCGACCGTTTGGTTTTGCGGCCTTTCCCGGTCCGGCCTCGAAGTGCCCGTTTGACGGAGAGTGACCGTTTGGCTTTATAGCCTTTACAGGCTCTAGATCAGCCTGCCTTGCCGGATCTGCGGAGCCTGTTCGCAATGCTGAGAGACGGCCATCGTTCCCGGTACGGAAGAACGATAGAGCGCTGACCAGTTGATCGGACTGGCCGGTCAGCTCTTCGGTGGTCGCAGCCATTTCTTCCGATGCGGAAGCATTCTGTTGGATCACCTGTTCCAACTGTTGCAGCGCCTTGTTGATCTGCTCTGCGCCTGTGTCCTGCTCCTTGCTGGCGGCTGTGATTTCCTGCACCAGTTCGGCCGTGCGCTGGATGTCGGGCACCAACTTGTCCAGCATCTCGCCGGACTTTTCGGAGACCTTCAACGTATTGGCGGATAGCTGGTTGATCTCAGCGGCGGCCTTCTGGCTGCGCTCGGCCAATTTGCGGACCTCGGCAGCGACAACGGCAAAGCCCTTGCCGTGTTCGCCAGCTCGCGCTGCTTCAATCGCGGCGTTCAACGCCAGCAGGTTGGTCTGGCGCGCAATCTCCTCAATGATGGAGATTTTGTTGGCGATCTCCTTCATCGCAGCGACGGCTTCCAAAACACTCTTACCGCTTTCCTGTGCATCCTTGGCCGACTTGTTGGCGATCTTGTCAGTTTGCTGTGCGTTGTCAGCATTCTGCTTGATGTTGGAAACCATCTCCTCCATCGAGGAAGACGCCTCTTCCGCTGCTGCAGCCTGGGAACTGGCACCTTTCGATACCTGAATAGACGCTGTTGAGATGGACTGACTGGCAGCCGATACCTCGCCGGCGATGGAGCGGATGTCGGAGACCGTCTGTGTGAGTCCAGACACCATTGTGCCGAGGGCCTGCATCAGCTTGTCCTGCTGTGAACGTTCGCGGAGCGACACTGTGAGGTTGCCATTGGATATTTCTTCGGCAGCCGCAGTGATATCGTTCATGGCCACGATGAGCGTGTTCAGGTTGTTTTTGATGGTGTTGAAATCACCGTAATAGGTGTCGGTGATCTGCGGAGGAATGTCGCCCTTGCTGATCTGCTCGACATATTTGGCGGAGAAATTCAACGGGCCAATCACTGCGTCAAGAATGGCGTTGACGCCGCCGACGATTTCCGCGTAGGCACCGCGGAACTTGTCCTGATGGCCGCGTTCGGCGAGCTTGCCTGCGTTTGAGGCATCGGTCAGCCGCGCCAATTCCTTGTGAAGGTCCTGAAGAACTTCGGCGACATTGTTGATGGCCTGTTTCATCTTCTCGTGGTCGCCCTTGTAGGTCTGGGTAATCAATTCGTCGATTCTTCCGTTGGAGACCTGGGCAAGGATGCGGTTGCCTTCACCGATGGGAATCAGGATGGCGTCGAGCATGGTGTTGACGCCACGGATGATCTCCGCAAAGGCACCCTGAAACTGCTCCGGCTTGCCGCGGTCAGAGAGCTTACCTTCCTTCGAAGCTTCGATCAGATGAGCCAATTCCTTTTGTAGAGCACTCACAGTGCTAACCGTACTCTTGCAACTCTTGGTCAGGACGTCGCGCTCGGATTTCGTCTCCACCTTGACGCTGAGGTCGCCCCCAGCAACCATTTCCAACGCCTCGGCCACTCCCTGGATATAGGCAACCAGAGCCCGGAATGAATCGGCCAGTGACCCGACCTCGTCCCCCCCCTGGTAATCGATGATCTGATTCACATCTCCCATGGAGATCTGCTTTGCCGACTCCGCCAATTTTGTCAGCGGCCTGGAGATAGCCCGGGATATGAAGATTCCGAGCCCCAAACCCGTTAAAACGCCGCCTGCGATCAGGATGAACATAAAGGTGCGGCTGCTTCGATAGGTTTCATCGGAAGTATCCGCATCCTGTTTCGCGTTGTCCTCTTTGGCCGTTGCCAGTTGGCTGAGGACGCTCTCGACGGCGTCCGCCTTTTGGCGGCCAAGGCCCATGGAGAGATCCACCGACGCTCGCTTTTTCTCAATCTGATCTTTTGCGGCCTCTTCAACGATCTGGTTTACGACGTCTTGGCGTTCACTCCATGCCTGGTCGAACTTCGCCAGCAGTTCCTTGGCCTCGGCGGTGTGAATCAACGGTCTCGCTTTCCCTATGAAGTCGTTTACCTTGGCCTCGAAATCCCCAATCGATCTCTTGTACTTATCGCGCTCTTCAGGGCTGCTGGAGAGTAGCAGGTTCTTCTCGGCCCTAGCCGCATGGACCATTTCCACATCGGCCTGTTTGAGGTACGCCAGTCCAAGAGTTTCGTTTGCGTACGATGAGGCCGCCATGTCGGCGATCTTGCCCATGCTGCGGACGCCCACAAAGCCGACGATGGCAGTTATGGCTCCCACGATAATGAAAGCCCCGATCAGCTTGACGCCGATCTTCATGTCATAAAACCATTTCATTGCGTTTGCTCCCTTCGTGTAGTCACGCCGTGTCGCGGGACGTTACGTGTCTCTGCGTGAATTCGCATCTTCATCGGCATCTGCTCCCGGCCCATATGCGAAACGCAGCTGGTTGAATCGTTGATTGACGGGCGCTGGCGTACGGTCCAGCACCGACGAAGTCACAGAGAAGATTCCTCTGACCTACGGAACTCCCGGATGTAAGGCGATGGGGGGCGGCACGGGCCGCCCGCGTGGGCCGTGCACGGCGGCGCGCAATGCGTCCTGCGCCAGGCGCTGGGGGTCGAGAATCAATGCCACGGTTCCGTTGCCTAGAATGGTGGCACCGGACACTACCTGGACATGACGGTAGAAGCGTCCCAGACTCTTGATCACCGTCTGGCAATTCCCCAGTACCTGGTCCACCGCGAAGCCGAAACGGCCTTCCTCCGTTTCGACGATCATGATCTGCTCAATCGCGGGACGCGTGGTGCGAATGTTGAAGTGCTCCCGCAGCCGTAAATAGGGAATGAGCTCCCCGCGCACATTGGCCAGGTGCTTGCCGTTGGCGTGTTCGATATCTGCGCGCGTGAGCTCGATGCACTCCAGCGTGTTGGCCAGCGGCAGCACAAAGCACGCGTCGCCTACACCCACCAGAAGACCGTCGATAATCGCCAGCGTCAACGGCAGGCGTAGCGTGACCGTGGTGCCCACGCCGGGCTTGCTCACGACCTCAATTGTTCCACGCAGGCTGTCAACCCTTTGCCGTACAACATCCATGCCCACACCGCGGCCGGAGACGTCGGTCACTTTTTTGGCGGTCGAAAAGCCGGGTTGAAAGATGAGAGCGAAGGTCTCGGCTTCGGTGAGCTGGGCATCGGCAGGGACCAGGCCCTTCTCGATGGCGCTCCTGCGGACTGCTTCCGCATCGATGCCATTGCCATCGTCGGAGACGGCGATGAGCACGCTTGCCCCGGAGTGACGGGCGGAAAGATGAATGGCGGCCGTGGGGCGCTTGCCGTTGGCCGCTCGAACTCCAGGTGAGCTGATGCCGTGGTCCATGCTGTTGCGGATCAGGTGCATCAGCGGATCGCCCAACTGATCGATGACCGTTTTGTCCAACTCTGTGTCTGCGCCTTCCATGGTGAGCTCGACGTCCTTGCCGAGATCGCGGGCCAGGTCGTGCACCAAGCGGCGGAACTTCTCGAATGTTGCGCGGATGGGCAGCATGCGGATGTTCATCGAGTTCTCGCGCAGGGCCGAGGTCAGCCGTTCGATCTCTTCGGAGACCTGAGCAACTTCGGGATCGTCGAGGCGGCCGGCGAGTTCGCTCAAGCGGGCCTGGACAGTGACCAGTTCGCCCACCAGGTCGACAAACTGATCGAGCTTGGCGGCGGGTACGCGCAGGCTGGAAACGTTGTCGGGCTTGTCGTAGCTGCGGCGGCCCGGGGTCTGAACGCGTGGCTCTTCGAGAGCACGTGCGGTGGCTTCGGTCGCCGCCGCCGCCTCGATGGTCAACTCGCAGCCGTCCTCAACGAAGATGAAGACGTCGCGGATTGCATCGGCTCCGGCCGCAGTCGCAAGGACCATCTCCCAGGACACATAGCAACGCTCGGGGTCGAGCTCGGCGAGCGGGGGAATAGCTGCCATGCTGGCCCGGAGCGAGAGGCCTCCCAATTGACGCAACTCCTCGAAGAGCAGGAACGGATTTGCGCCATTGCGTATCATGTCGGGGCCGGGCGCAAAGCGGATGTGCCATTCGCGAATGGGTCCCGTGTCAGGCACCGGGCAAGAAGGCGGCGCTTTTTCGCGCGCCGACTGCTGCGCCGGGATGCCAGCTAATTTTCGGACTTTGGAAAGAATCTGCGCGCAGGCTTCGGGATCGGCAGGCGGCCCGCCCGCGCCTTCCTCAAGCAGGGCGCGGATCTGGTCGAGGGCCGAGAGGGTGAGATCGATCAGCTCGGCGCCAACCGGAAGTCTTCCGTTGCGTACCTCGTCGAAGGCGGTTTCCAGGTTATGGGTGAACGCAGCCAGCTGGTCGAATCCGAACATCGCCCCCGAGCCCTTGATGGTGTGCAGGCCGCGGAATATTCTGCCCACAATCTCCAGGTCGGCGGTGTTCTCATTCAACTCCAGCAGGGCCGCCTCGAGCTCCACAAGAATCTCCCGTGCTTCCTCGCGAAAGCTCTGCTTGAACTGTTCCGCGTTTCCTGCCGGGTTCATTGATTCTCCCCGCTACCTTCAGAGGCGTCCAAATCCGCTGCGAATTCATCAAAGCCAGCCTGCAAGAGACCGGAAAGCACCATGGGCGGGATTGGGCCCTGAAGCGCGAACGCTGAACCTGATGCCTTCGCCTCACGCCGAGCCGCCCAGAGCAACTCGACCGCAGTCACGTCAAGGTCGGTTATGGAGCGCAGCGAAACTCGCACTTGCTGGCCGGAGCCGAGGGCCTGAACCAGCAGTTCCTTCAGCTCCGCCGCGGAGGCAATGCCGACTTCGCCTTCCATGCGAATCGTGATCAGTTCTTCTTCTCGTTCGTGTGTCAGCGGCACATCAAACTCCATTGCCTGGTGGGCGGATCCTGGTCGAGACGACCATGAAGCTGCGCTCAAGTGAGGTTGCATCGGAAATGTGAGGGCCGGAATGCGGGCCGGCCCACCTATTCCTTGTGCACACTCAAACTCATCGACCTAAGCGATGCAAACGGAGGACCAATTCGCCCGAGTGGATTCTTTGAATTCCCATAGGTGACAGATCCGGGTCTTTGCTGTCCCGTTTCTGGCCATGTGGATGAGTTTCCCTGGTGACGCCCTTGATGATTTTGGAATTCGGCCTGATTCCCGTCCTGACCTGCTCGCGGGGGTCGCGGGTTTTTGTTGCGGCGGAAAGAATGGCGGCCTCGCGGAAGGACGAATCGGCTCAGGTTCTTCGCGCTGCCGGCTTGCATCGTGCGCTGGACACTTCCAAACGTTATCCCGGGGAACGATAATGTCTTGTCAACGTTGCTTCCAAGAGGAAGAGAATGATCTCACGCCGCAATTTCTTAACTACGTCGATGCTGACATCGGCTGCTGCAATGACAACTCGTCATCCGTTATTCGCGGCGCAAACGCCGCCAGTTGCCGCAACGAGCGGCCTTCGCTTCGGTGTGAACTTCACTCCGCGCAAGCGTTGGTGGTACTGCTGGCTCGACTGGGATAAGCAAGCCATCGCCGACGACCTGAGCGGCATCGCCAGCCTGGGCCTCGACCACATCCGCATTCAGTGCCTGTGGCCCCTTTTTCAACCCGGGATCAATACAGTCAGCGATCGCCTGCTGGATAACCTGCACTCGCTGCTCGCCGCCGCCGCCGATGTGGGTCTGGACGTTGAAGTCACGGTACTCAACGGCTGGATGAGCGGGTTATCTTTCCTGCCGCCATGGGTCATGCCTCTGGCCCGCCCGCAGAATGGTGACAACTTCAATATCTTCAGTTCCGCCACTGTCATCGAGGCGGAGAAGTTGCTGTTCCGCCGAATCGCCGAGACGGTCGGCGGCCATAGGCGCTTTCTCGGATTCGATCTTGGCAATGAATTAGGCGTGCTGATGGGGATGAACAATCCAGTAGCGACGAACGATGCGGATAAGTGGGCCACCGATATGTTGAGTTACTGCGACCAGATAGCGCCCGGTAAATTCCACGTCAACGGAACTGACCATTCGCACTGGTTCAACGACTTCGGCTTCAGCCGCCCCACCCTTGCCAATACCGGGCACGCGACCGTGACGCATACCTATATTTACTTCGATGGAGTTCTGGGGAGATATAAGTATTCCGATCAGGCCTCGTTGCATCTAGCCGATTACATGGTTGAGCTTGCCTATGCTTACCAGAAAGACTTGAACCGCAAGGTTTGGACGGAGGAGATCGGCGTCAGCAGCAAAGAGATGCCGACTGACTTTCAACCCGAGTACATGGACCACCAGATCCGCAATATAGCGGCGACAGGCAAATCATGGGGCGTCACATGGTGGAGTTCGCATGATATAGACCCAGCCAACAAGAGCTTCGATTACTACGAATATGAGTTAGGTCTGTTGGATTTGGAAAACAGGCCCAAGCCGCTCGGCAAAAAACTCAAGGAACTTGCCGCTGAGTTAGGGCACTCTCAACAGGGGATCTCTCCACGAACGACCGCGCTTGTTATTCCCGACACTGGACTTTCGACAAAGCCCTGGCCACCGGACTGGCGGTTTGCGAAGGTCTATATGGACCTGATCGACAAGGGGAAGACACCGTGCATCGTACTTCAGAGTCGCTTGCGAGATGAAGGGTATCTCAGAGCTCGAGGCATTCGCGATGTGATTCCATGCGCCTGCTGAAGAGATTGACACAAGTGCTCCCTTGAATGCGGTACGGTTATGGCTTATCAGCATCACGATGGGCGCACCTTATGGCACCGCGGGGAGCGGTTCTGCAGCCACCCGCTTGCGAACCAGTTCTGCCAGGAGGCCCGCAAGTGGCATGTAGCGCTTGCCGGCCGCAGTGGCCACTCCTGATGAGAGGCACGGGAGTTTGAAGCCTGTTGGCTGATCAAGTGGTTTTTCTTTTGCTGGAGAATCATTGCACAGGCGGCTTGTATTGATTTCTTTGCGCATGGAGAATCGCCTCTGCTTCCCTTTCCCTCCTGATCGGCTCGTACTTCTTCTGAAAGCTCTCAAGCACCTCAAATGGCGCACTTTCGGGGGTTCCGCTGTGAAAGATGGGGTTCGGCGCATATTCAATGGCAAGCTGGATCTCCTGAGCAGCCGCATCTCCTCGCAAGAGAGAGACCAGCACCAGCGCCGCATCCAGCCCAGCTGTCACACCGGCAGCGCTGATAATGTTGCCATCGACCGCCACCCTTGCATCCATCAGAACGGCTCCGTAATACCGCATCAGATGCCGGGCGCTCCAATGAGTCGTCACCTGCCTTCCCGCGAGCACACCCGCCGCGCCGCAGAGCAAGGCTCCGGTGCAGACCGAAAACAGGAGCTTGTTCCTCAGTGCGTGCTCGCGGATGAGCTGAAGCACTTCTTCATCGCGCATCAGTGCCTGCTGCCCATAGCCGCCGGGCACAAGCAGAACATCATATGTTCCCGCTTCCGCAATGCGCACATCCGGGGCAAGTCGAAGCCCCTGCACGTCACGGACCGGCTCAACTTCTTTCCCGATGATCCGGATTGTTGCGTCGGGCATGCGCGAAAGAACCTCAAAAGGCCCCGTGAAGTCGATCTGGTCCATGCGCTCAAAGATCAGGCAGCCCACAGAAAGCGGTTGGGTCGTCATTTCCGGCTTCGATCTCTCGCTCACAAACAGCGGAATGCTCATTGATGCTTCCTCCCCTCACTGTCAGTCGGGAACATGCACTCCACGCGGAGTTCCTGTGCCGTGATGCATTGCGGGGTACCGACAGTTGTAATCAAAGAAAAGTATGAGAAACGTTGGTCCCCGCGCCGAAACACGATGGGCAGAACAGGACTCTGCGGAGCAAACGGCGGTTTCAACGCCGCAACGCCGGGATACTCGCGCAACCGCTTCAACAGATCCTGAAGTTTTGCATCCAGCACCTGCCCTACTGCTTCCCGCCGAACCCTTTGCATCAGGCCGGCTGCAACCTTCTCCCAATCTTCAACGAAAGGCCTTATCCCTATTGGATCAAGCAGCAGATCGAGAAGATTGCGCGGCTTCGGTCTAATCTCCAGATCGACAAACGAGCCGAAGAATTGGGAGGCGGCTTTATTGGTTCGCACAACATTCCAATACCGGTCCAGCACAAGTGCGGGATGCGGCTCATGTTGCTGCAGCATCCGGTCGATGGCCTCTGTCACGACCGCCATTTGCCCCGCATCCAAACTCTGCTCGCTGTATTGCGGAGCGAATCCCGATGCAAGCAGCAGAGCATTCCTCTCGCGCAGAGGAATGTTCAGCGCGTCGGAGACCGTGGAAAGAAAATCCCGGCTTGGAGCGCTCCGTCCACTTTCAACAAAGCTCAAATGACGCTGCGAGATGCCAGAATCCATTGAGAGTTCGAGTTGGCTTTTTCCGCGCACATGTCTCCAGTAGCGCAGCAATTCGCCAAGTTGAGGAACTGCTGGAAAGGATTGCGTCCCCATTACGTTCTCCTTCTGTTCATCAAGGAGTCGGAGCTGCATCAGCGGCGGATTCCTCGAGGTTTCATTCGCCGCTGTCAACCCTGCCAGGCGTGCTGCCGGAAGGGATCTTCGAGCGGCGGATTCGTGATGGTTCCAGCGTAGTTGGTGATCGTCGAGGCTGCCACTATGGCGATGACCTCGAGGAGCTGTTCTTTGGTGAATCCGGTAGCGATAAAGGAATCGAGCTCCTTTTCACTCAGGTGTCCGCGTTTCTCAATCAGTGTCTTCGCCAGGGTGGAAAGCGCGGCGAATCGCTTGTCCTTCGGCGTCCGCCCTTCACGGATTGCATCGGTCTCTTCTGGGCTCACTCCCTGCTTGAGTGCCAGCGCGGTATGGAAAGCGACAGCATACGCGCTTGAGTTCGTGACGGCGTCGGTCAGAAGAACAATCTGATTCTCCGGCTCTGTGAGGCCGGACCCGTGGACCTGCTGAAACAGGCCGACGAGAGAGTTGACGAGTTTTGGTGAATTGGCAATGGCGGCAGCAATGTTGGGAAGAACGCCAAACGATTGTTGGAGCTTTTCAAGCGCCGACTTCGAACCCTCGGGCGCTGAAACGATAGTCTGAATCGGATAATTGGGCACGTGATTTCTCCTATGTGATCTGCAGCATCGCAGGTAATCCTGTGCGCTACATGACTACTATCGGACGGATCGGAAGGCTCGGCAATTACCTCGCAGGTAATCGATTGGGCGCCCGATGACTCTGATAACTATTGGTTTGAATCGACTGGGGCAACATCCGCGATGCGCATGGTTGCTATGCACATTCCGACACTTAGCGAGGCCCGCTGATTTCATATGGCTGAGAAGCCGCCGTCGACGGGCAACTCCACCCCGTTCAGGAAGCTCGAATCGTCTGAAGCAAGAAACAGCGCGACCGTCGCAATTTCCTCAGGACGCCCCATCTTTCCCCGCGGGATCAGGGATTCGAACATCTCCCTCGTCTCCTTGTCGATTCGCTGGGCATCCGGTGTGTCGATCGGCCCCGGGCTCAGCACGTTCACCCGGATATTCCTGCCCTTCAGTTCGTTGAGCCACGTGCGTGCGAAGGAGCGCAATGCCGCCTTGCTCGCCGCATACACGCCGAAACCAGGAAAACCTTTCGCCGAAGCAACTGACCCGGTCATGATGATCGATCCGCCATCGTTGAACAGCGGCAACGGCTTCTGAACCGTAAACAGCGTGCCGCGCGCAATCAGGTCGAAGGTCGTATCGAAGTGCTGCTCGGTAATCTCGCCCAGTCTGGCCGCCTCGCCCTTACCAGCGCTCGCAAACAGGACGTCGATCTTGCCCTTTTTCCGTTTGACCGTATCGAACAGACGGTCGAGGTCGTCGAGATTGGCCGCGTCGCCGCGCACGCCGGTCACGTTCCGGCCAATCAGTTTGACGGCCTCATCGAGCGCCTCCTGCCTCCGGCCCGTGATGAAAACGTAGGCGCCCTCTTCAACGAACCGCTTGGCGCTCGCCAGCGCCAGGCCGCTCGATCCACCCGTGATGACTGCAACTTTTCCTTCAAGCTTTCCCATAATTGCTCCCTTCATTCCCACGTTGCGTGGATGCCACCGCAATTACCCGCTGGGCTGCCCTCAGCGTTGCTTGAGCGGCGGCCGGACATTCGCGAGGCGGAGCAGGACCTGGTTGCAGCCAATGCCAACATCGGCGTAGCAAAAGCAATGTTCTTTCCGCAAATCTCCCTCCTCGGTTCTGGCGGCGCGGCATTTGGCCACAGCCAGTTTGCCGGGGCGCATATCCCGGCACCCCTGGGCGTTGGAACCTATGCGGCTTCTGCTTCCCAGCCGATCTTCGAGGGCGGTGCGTTGCGCAACAACCTGCGTTACGCCAAGTCCGAGGAGCGGCAAGCGTTGCTCGGCTACCAGCAGACGATCCAGCATGCCTTCGGCGACGTTTCCGATACGCTGATCGGCTACGACAAGAATCGTGCCGTCCGCGAACGCCAGGAGCAGTCGGTGAAGGACCTTCAAGAGTCAGTCAACGTATCGCTCTTGCGTTATCGTGGCGGTACGTCAAATTACATTGATGTCCTTGACAGCCAGCGGTCTCTTTTTTCCGCCGAGTTGACTTTGGCGCAGGCTCGCAACAACGAATATCAAAGCCTTATCCAGCTCTATAAGGCTCTTGGCGGCGGGTGGAAGTGAACTCGCAAACAGATCTAAGAATGACTTCGTTTAGGAGAGAGATTATGCCGACGATCATGGAAGACAAACAACTCGCGCAGCGGAGGGGAACCGTGTTCCATCCGATTAGCCCGGAAGACAAGACTGCGATGGCTGCGATGCGCGCCATCGTCGAACCCAACAAAGGGCGATTGCAGGGAACCGCTGCGCGCGTGCCGTTCGATGCCATCATGGAGCGCGTCGCTGTTCCTGAAGGCGTGACGTTTGAAGCCGGCGCCGCGGGTGGAATTCCCGGGTGGTGGTGCAGGCCGCAAGCGGCTCAGCCGGGCGCAGTGGTTCTTCACATTCATGGAGGGTGGTTTAACTGGGGTTCGGCGAAAGCGTATCGCAACCTGGTTGGGCAGCTCGCGGTTCATACCGGTGCAGTTGCGTTTGCACCTGATTATCGGCTTGCGCCCGAGCACCCCTTCCCGGCCGCAGTTGAGGACGTGCGCGCCAGTTACTTCGGCCTGCTTGAGCTCGGATACAAGAAGATCGCGATTACGGGCGACTCCGCGGGGGCAATCTGGCTCTCGGTCTTCTCATCTCACTGAAGGCGCCTCACTCGAACCATCTGGTGGTTCCCGTCGCCGGAGTCGCGCTATCCCCAGTGACGGACCTCTTGCTCTCTGGGGCAAGCTGGACGACGCGCGCGGCGGCGGATCCTTACTTCACCCAATCCCAGGCAACTGACCTGGTGCGGTCCTATCTGAATGGAGCCGACCCCAATAATCCTTCTGCATCGCCGCTCCGTGCAGACCTGGCTGGCCTTCCGCCGGTTCGCGTCCATGTGGGCGATGACGAAGTGTTGCTGGATGACTCGGTACGTTTTGTCGACCGGGCACAGGCGGCAGGAGTGGATGCGCAGCTCGATGTCTGGGAGGGAATGGTGCATGGCTTTCTAGACAGCGTGGGCTATTTAAGTGCCTCGGGGCAGGCGTTCAAGCAGATCGGCTCGTTCCTCTCCGAACGCTTCACTGAATCCCCAGAGAAGCAGTAAACATTGGGGCAAAATACGAAGGATGCAATGCTCGACGTCTTCCAGATTGATGATCACAGAGCCGCACACTGTTTTATTCGGCTGGGCGAGAACCAGCGATGAGAATGTCCACCAGTCTCCTGGCGCTTTGCTGCCAATCACCGCCGAAACCTACATAGGAAACGCCGATCACCGCCCGAAGCAGATCGGAGGCGTCCACGTCTTTTCGCACATCGCCACTCTTTTTCGCGCGCTTCACCAACTCTTCGATTGCTCCCTGGACCAGGCTGCGAGAACCCTCAAAGAGCCTGGAAGGGCCTCCGGCGACGCTGTTGAGAGCGGGCGCAATAATGTGCTTTGCCGCGATGTAGTCGACGAACAGCAACAGCCAGGCACGCAGGGCCTCGATCGGAGACATAGCGGCGATGAACCCGCGCGCGGCCGCCGCCAGCTTTTCCACTTCGCTGCGATAAACCGCTTCGATCAGCGCATCCCGCGTAGGGAAATGGCGATACAAGGTGCCGGCTCCCACACCCGCATGCTTCGCGATGTCGTCCAGACTGGTAGCCGCACCGTGGCGCGTAAATGCCCCTTTGGCCACTTCGAGAATTCGCTCGCGGTTACGCAGAGCATCAATTCGCGGTGTTCGCTTAGCGGGTTGAGAATGTTTTTTCTTCATTTTAAAAATTTCTTGCAACCGGAGACAGTCTCCGATTATCTACTGATTCGGAGACTATCTCCGTTTTAGTCGCGAAGACAGCTGTTCGTCAATTCGGATTCTAAGAGGGTAAGGGAGATTTCTATGCGCGTTTTCGTAACAGGTGCAACAGGATTCATCGGTTCCAGGATTGTCCCGGAACTCATTAGCGCTGGCCACCAGGTACTCGGTCTTGCGCGCAGCGACGCGGGCGCCCAGTCTCTCGCAGTCGCAGGGGCCCAGGTGCAGCGCGGCGATCTGGAAGATCTGGAGAGCCTGCGCAGCGGAGCTGCCGTCTCCGATGCCGTCCTTCACGTCGCGTTTCGACACGATTGGACGAAGTTTGCTGAAAGCTGCGAACTCGACAAACGCGCCATTGAAGCCATCGGCGCCGTGCTTCAGGGTTCCGACCGCCCATTCATCGTCAC
This sequence comes from Occallatibacter sp., assembly GCA_049514915.1. Taxonomy (GTDB): domain Bacteria; phylum Acidobacteriota; class Terriglobia; order Terriglobales; family Acidobacteriaceae; genus Telmatobacter. Next base: position 212,397 of record JBEKUP010000004.1, read on the forward strand.
CTCTGGAGTCGGGGTGGCCCACGGGCGCGCCGCCACGGAGGATGACCCGCCGCTTTCTTCTCCATCCCTTCCTCGTGTATCTGAGGTCACCGCTATTGCGCTCTCGGAGCACGGCGTGCACGCCTCGGTGATGCGCTTACCGCAAGTTCACGACACGGAAAAGCAGGGGCTAATCACTCCCCTGATTGCTATAGCACGCGCGAAGGGAGTCTCAGCGTACATCGGCGATGGTCACAACCGCTGGCCTGCTGCGCACGTAACAGATGTCGCCCGGCTCTACCGGCTCGCTCTGGACAACTTCACAGCGGGAGCGCGGTACCACGCAGTCGCAGAAGAGGGTGTGCCGCTGAAGGACATTGCCACCGCCATCGGCCGCGGCCTGAACGTGCCTGTCGTCTCTATCTCACCGGAGCAGGCTCAGGAGCATTTCGGCTTCCTCGGGTTCTTCGCCGGGCGGGACGCTCATACTTCGAGTGCGCAGACCCGGGCAACGCTGAGCTGGAACCCGACTGGTCCTGACCTTCTCACCGATCTTGGAAATATGCGTTATGCGCAGGCCTGAACAAAGGCACAAGGACACTGCGTGCAAGCCAAACCCAACTCAACCAATTTGAGAGGAATCAATATGAAGAAGACATGGTTCATCACAGGCGCCTCACGCGGTTTCGGCCGCATCTGGGCCGAGGCCGCGCTCAAGCGCGGAGACAAGGTCACGGCAACCGCACGCAAGCTGGAAGATGTTACGGACCTTAGTGAACGCTTCGGATATGCGGTTCTGCCACTGGCACTCGACGTAACCAAGTCGGAGCAGGTGACGAACGCCGTTCAGCAGGCGTACAAGCATTTCGGACGGCTTGATGTGCTAGTCAACAACGCCGGCTACAGCCTGTTCGCAGCGGTCGAGGAGGCGAGCGACGAGCAAATCCTCAACCTGTTTGACGCCAACTACCTGGGCATGGTCAGGGTGCTGCGGGCCGCTCTGCCTTTGTTGCGGAAACAAGGCAGCGGGCATATCCTGGGCGTGTCGAGCGGCCTCGGAATCACGACGCTGCCACTGATTGGCTTCTACGCCGCGTCGAAATGGGCGGTCGAGGCGCTGCACGAGTCTCTCGCCGAAGAGGTGAAGGCGTTCGGAATCCGGGTGACTCTGGTCGAGCCTGGCGCGTACGCTACCGACTTCGGCAAGTCCGGACAAATTGCCGACGCTCTGGAGCCATACGCGGAGTTTCGGAAACAGTTCATAACGCGCCTTGCCAGCATCGAACGCGGTGATCCCGAGGCCACGGCGGGCGCCATTCTCAAGCTTGTGGATGCGAACGATCCGCCACTGCGGTTCGCACTGGGCACCTGGATCCTGCCGCGGGCGCGCGCTGCCTACGCAGAACGGATTGCCACTTGGGAGGCGTGGGAGAACGTTGCAAACGCGGCCCAGGGCGAACCGAAGAAATCGTCGATAGAGTGGATCGAGCAGTTGGAGCAGCTGGCTCAAGGAACTCCAGATCGGACATGATGCCGCGGATGAGTCCGTCTTCAGAACAGACAAGACGAAATGCTCAGAACTCGTCAGCGATCAAAACTGGCCGGATAACGAACGCTGAGCGTATAGCAGGCGTCGGAAGAGGTGTATGGCAGACACAAAGTCCCTTATTGAGCAGGCGTACTCCGCATTCAACAAGCGGGACATAGACGGTGCATTAGCACTGATGACGGAAGACGTGAACTGGCCCAAAGCTTCCGAGGGCGGCAGGGTTGTCGGAAAGGAAGAGATCCGCGCCTATTGGACCCGACAATGGGGCGAGTTCGATGGCCATGTCGAACCGCTGGCAGTTACCGAGGCAGTCGGTGGCAAAGTCCGCGTCAGGGTGCACCAAGTGGTCAAGAATCTTGAAGGGGATATTCTTTCGGACAGCGAGGTTTTCCACGTATTCACCATGAACAATGGTCTTATCGCAGCCATGGACCTCGGGGATCAAGCCGATACATCTAGTCCGACTGCCGCATTCGCGCATCGATCCTAAATGCATTCTCTTGCCCGGAAGCAGTCCATGCATGTGACTCACCCCACGTCCCCGAACGATTCCCGCAACACACACTCGACTTTGCCAGCGATTGAGATTCGCTCGCTTGCGCCCGGCGATGACGCCACTGCATTTCGGACGCTGAATGAAGAGTGGATTACGCGATATTTCACTCTTGAAGCGAAAGATCTCGAGACCTTGAACAACCCGGTACACTCCATTCTCCTGAAGGGTGGTTACATCTTTATGGAGTACGCCGGCTCCGAGGCCGTCGGATGCGTCGCGCTAATCCCCATGCAGGATGGCGTCTACGAGCTTTCTAAAATGGCGGTTTCTCCGCATTTGCGCGGCAGAGGCATCGGCCGCCGTTTGCTCCAGCACGCCATTGCGCAGGCCAAAAGCCTTGGCGCCACATCTCTGTTTCTCGGCAGCAATACACGGCTCAAGGACGCTGTTCACTTATACGAATCGGTGGGCTTTCGCCATGTAAAACCGGAAACTCTTCCGCCAATGCCCTATAGCCGCGCCGATGTTTTTATGGAGATGCCCCTGGGCGCAGATTTGCGATAAGGGCAGCCATTGCCACCGGAGGCTTGTTTCTCCACTTGGCGTGGAACAATGTCTGTCTGCGGAGTGGTTTTGAGATTTGCGAAAAAACGCGACAAAGTCGGAGAGGGGAGGCGCTTCCAAGTTGTTGACGTAATTGGTGGACCTGATCGGGATCGAACCGATGACCTCTTCCATGCCATGGTATGAGTCCAGGGCCAAATAATAGACGGCACAGTACTTACGAACCGGCACAACCGGCAGAACTGACACCATGGGCGCTATTTGCCCACAAAATGCCCCCAAGTTTCTGGGAAGCGGGCCACGGGTTGATCTGTGTGGGATCAGCCCAGAATTTCTCGGCGATTATTGATACAAGAGCACCCCCGCGCGTGAACAGCCGAGCGACTAAGACGACTGAGGGGGTTA